>CAUHCL010000015.1 GCA_959604655.1 uncultured Alistipes sp.
CCGCCGCCGGCCCCCCCCCGAATAAAAACGAAATCCCCGCAGTCGATCCGTATCGGCTGCGGGGATTATTAATATTTAGGTAATCGCTTATCCTACCACTACCATCGGAGCGTCGGCGGGTACTGCCTGACCCTCGGCCACGAGGATCTGCTTTACCGTGCCTGCATAGTCGGTGGTGATCGAGTTCTCCATCTTCATGGCCTCGAGCGTGATTACCGACTGGCCGATCTTCACGCTATCGCCCACCTTGACGTTGATGCCGATCACGCGGCCCGGCAAGGGAGCGTTGACGGTGTTGCCGACGATAGGCGTCGTGGGTGCCGTGTACACGGGCGTTGCGGGCTTTTCCTCGGCTTTCTGCTGTGCAGCCTGCGCAGCTTTCTCGGCCTGCTCGGCTTCGTAAGCCTTCTTCTTGGTGTTGGTGAGATAGTTCTTGGCCACTAAGGGGAACAACTCCAGCAGCAACACCTCTTTCTCGTTGGCTGCCAGCTTCACGCCGCCTGCCTCGGGCAGTTCGGGATTGGGCTGCATCTTGTATTTCGAGGTGTCGTAGGGAGTCTCCTCGCGTATGCCGCATATCTTGAAGCGGAACTCGGGATCGATCTTCACGGGAGTGTGACCGTACTCGCCCTTCACCAGACCCACGAACTGCGAGCTTTTGTTGGTGTACATGGGGCGTCCCGCCTTCTCGTCCATCGCGCAGTTCACGGCCTGTGCGCCCACGATCTGCGAGGTGGGGGTAACGAGGGGCGGCAGACCTGCCGACAGACGTACCGAGGGGATCAGCTCCATGGCGCGGGGGAGGATATCCTCCGACTTGAGCTGCTTGAGCTGGGCCACCATGTTAGAGTACATACCGCCCGGGATCTCGGCTTTCTGCACCAGCTCGTTGGGAGCGGGGAATCCGAAGTAAGCCTCGATCTTCTGGCTGGCGTCGAGCAGGGTGTCGAAATCGTCGGTCTGCGCGGCTTTCACAGCCTTGTCGAACAGTGCCTCCACCTCGGCGGGCAGCTTGTCGGTGAGCGGGTTGAACGGTTTGGGAGCGGGTTTCTCGGTACCGAATACCGACATCTCAAGCTCCTTGCGGATGCCTATGAGCTGCTCGTTGATCTTGGCCACGGCCTCCATGTTGACACCCAAGTCGATGCCCATCTTCTTGCAGAAGATATATACCAGCTCGAGTGCGGGCGCTCCCGTGCCCTCGCTGAACCACCAGCAGTTGGTGTCCACCACGTCCACTCCTGCGGCTATGGCCGAGAATACCGATGCCAGACCGTAGCCCGGGGTGCAGTGGGTGTGGAAATCGATGGGCACGTTCACGTGCTGCTTGAACAGCTTCACCAGCGCGCTGATGCGCTTGGGCGGAATCAGGCCCGACATATCCTTGATCGTAATCATGTCGGCACCCAGAGCCGCCATCTGCTTGGCCTTGTCGAGGAAATACTCGTCGGTGAATACGGGCTTCGGAGCCTTCTTGCCCATCAGCTTCCGGAAGAACGAAGGCTGGGGATATTTGGGATCCACGGTGTAGCATACCGCGCAGTCGGCAATACCGCCGTACTGCTTCACGTATTTCACGGTCGACTTCACGTTGTCCACGTCGTTCAGGGCGTCGAATATACGCATTATGCCCAGTCCGCTCTCGATGGCGTTGCGGCAGAAACCGTCGATGATCTCGTCGGTGTAGGGCGCATAGCCGAACAGGTTGCGGCCGCGCGACAGGGCGGTGAGTTTCGAAATGTCGCCTATGGTTTCGTGGATGGTCTCCAGACGCGTCCACGGATTTTCGCCGAGATAACGCATTACCGAGTCGGGCACTGCTCCGCCCCATACTTCCATCGCGTAGAATCCCGCATCCTTATAATATGGCAGACAACGGTTGATCTGCTCTTGCGTCATACGGGTAGCGAATGAAGACTGCTGACCGTCGCGCAATGTTAAATCCCTGATTTTGAGTGATTTAGCCATAGTGTAAGTATTAATGTAACAATTCTCTTTTCGAAAAAATATCCTAACCGTAATAGGTGCAAAGGTATTAAACTTATTCGACACTGCAATTATTTTGTGGCGAATTGTTATCTTTGCGGGGTAAAAAATCTTCCTATGTCGCCTTTTTCGGTATTGCTGACATTGCTGGCCTATCTGGCTTTGCTCTTCTCGGTGGCTTATGTTTCGGGGCGCGGGGCCGACAATGCGGGTTTCTTCATCGGCAATCGCCGCACCTCGTGGTACATGGCCGCTCTGGCCATGATCGGGGCCGCCATGTCGGGCGTCACTTTCATATCGGTACCCGGGTCGGTGGCCGTCGATTCGTTCTCCTACATGCAGATGGTCGCGGGCTTCACCATCGGGCAATTGATAGTGGCTTTCGTGCTCGTGCCCGTGTTCTACCGCCGCGGTGTGGTGTCGCTCTACGAGTATCTCGACGGGCGTTTCGGCATCACCTCGCACAAGACGGGGGCGTGGTGCTTCCTGGTGTCGAAGATATTCGGATCGTCGCTCAAGATCTACGTCGTATGCGCTGTCATGCAGGTGCTTGTGTTTGATTACTTCAACCTTCCGTTCATAGCCAACATCCTCTTCACCATGCTTCTCGTGTGGCTCTATACCAAATGGGGCGGGGTGCGGTCGCTCATTCTCACCGACACGTTGCAATCCTTGTGCCTCGTGGCGAGCATAGCGGTCTGCATCTGGTTCATATGCCGCGCTTTGGGCTTCTCGGCTGCCGAGTGTTACGACGCCGTGGCCGCTTCGGATTATTCGCGCATGTGGTTCTTCGACGATCCCTCGTCGGCACGCTATTTCTGGAAGATGGTGGCGGGCGGAGCCTTGTGCCTGGTGGCCATGACGGGACTCGATCAGGACATGATGCAGCGCAACATGAGCTGCCGCACGGTGCGCGATTCGCAGATCAACATCGTGCTCACGGCATTGTGCCAGATAGTGGTGATTCTGTTCTTCCTGGTCCTCGGCGCGCTTCTCTACATCTACATCGACCGTGCGGGACTGCCGTCGCCCGCCAAAGGCGATCAGGCGTTCGCCTTGGTGGCCGTGCACGGCGGACTGCCCGCCATAGTGGGCGTGGTGTTCGTCGTGGGACTCATCTCGTGCACCTATTCGGCGGCGGGCTCGGCGCTGACCTCGCTCACCACGTCGTTCACGCTCGACATACTCGACGGCGCGGCGGATTACGACGAGGAGCGTCTGGCGCGTCTGCGCAAGCGCATCCATCTGGCTATGGCGCTGGTCATGACGGTCGTGATCGTGGTGTTCGACCGTTTCGGCAACGACAGCGTGATAAATCTCGTTTTCCGTGTGGCTGGCTATACCTACGGTCCCATTCTGGGCATGTTCGTCTTCGGCATGGCGTGCCGCCGTCGGATCCGCGAACGCTACGTGCCCGCGATAGCCGTGTTGTCGCCCGTGCTGAGCTGGTTGCTTCAGTGGCAGGCAGCCGAGAGATTCGGCTATCATATCGGTTTCGAACTTTTGGGATACAACGCATTGTTCACTATAATCGGATTGTTTATAATATCGTTCCGTGATGATGAAAAAGTTTCTTGACATATTGTTCGCCGTCGTGGCGCTCGTGGCGCCGATGACCTCCGCGACGCTCTCCGCGCGCAACCTCACCTCGGCCGAACGGCGCGAGATAGCCGATGTGCTGACGCGTATCGTCGGCCGCGAGATCCTCGGCGGCGCGGTGAAGATCGACCGCCTGAACGCTTCGGGCGACAGACTCGAAATATATGCTTCGATAGGTTTGTCGTACTACCCGTTCCGCGAGGACAACGTGCGGGCCATGTACGATTCGGTGCGCTCGGCGCTGCCCGCGGAGTATGCGAAATACAAGCTGTCGCTCATCACCGACAACCGCCGCATCGAGGAGCTTATCCCGCACTATTACCGTACCTCGTCGCGCGAGGGCGTGCGTTTCACCAACCAGTCGAAATATCCTTTGGTGCGTCGCATCTCGTCGCAGAACGCGCCGTCGGAGGGCCTCGCGGGACGTCACATAGCCATGTGGCAGAGTCACGGCCGCTATTTCGACCAGAAACAGAACATATGGCGCTGGCAGCGCTCGCGATTGTGGGAGACGGTGGAGGACCTCTTCACGCAGAGTTTCGTGCTGCCCTATCTGGTGCCCATGCTGGAGAATGCGGGAGCTAACGTATTGCTTCCGCGCGAGAGGGATACCCAGCTGAACGAGATAATAATAGACAACGACAAGGGTGTCGACGACACCGCGTATTCCGAGACCGACGGCGCCGAGAAGTGGGGCGACGCGGGTGCGGGCTTCGCGCATAAGAAGGATGTCTACATGTCGGGCGAGAATCCGTTCCGCGACGGCACCGCCCGCTCGGTGAAGAGCGTGACCGACGGCCGCGAGAGCCGTGCCGAATGGCGTGCCGCGATCCCCGAGGATGGCGAATATGCCGTCTACGTCTCTTATGCGAGCTTCGGGCCCGACAGCTCCGACGGTGCGGTCTACACCGTGCACCATCGTGGCGGCGAGACCCGTTTCGCCGTGAACCAGACCATGGGCGGCGGCATGTGGGTCTATCTCGGCACCTTCGACTTCGAGGCGGGCGGGGAGCGGCCGCTGGTCACGCTCACCAACGCCGCCAACGAGGCGGGCCGCATAGTGTCGGCCGACGGCGTGAAGATCGGCGGCGGTTACGGCAACATAGCGCGCGAGGTGTCGCCCGCGCTGCGCAGCGACGATATCGACTACGAGCCCTCGACGAGCGAATATCCGCGCTTTTGCGAGGGTGCGCGCTACTGGCTCCAGTGGTCGGGCTTCGCCGAGGATGTCTATACCCCCAAGGAGAACAGGGACGATTACAAGGACGACTACATGTCGCGCGCCCATTGGGTCAATGCGCTCGCGGGCGGCTCGGAGCGTCTGCCTAAGGAGGCGGGCAAGCGAATCCCCGTCGACATGGCTCTGGCGTTCCACTCCGATGCGGGCGTACGGCTGAACGACGATATAATCGGCACCCTCGGCATCTTCTACACCAAGGACAAGGGCGGCCGTTTCGAGGGCGGCGCCGACCGCTATCTGTCGCGCGAGCTGACCGACATCGTTATGACCCAGATGGTGGAGGATATCCGCTCTGCCTACGAACCTGCCTGGAGCCGCCGCGGCATGTGGAACCGCTCCTATTACGAGGCGCGCGTGCCGTGCGTGCCCACCATGCTGCTGGAGTCTATGTCGCACCAGAATTTCGCCGACATGCGCTACGGCAACGATCCGCGGTTCAAGTTCCTGGTGAGCCGAGCCATATATAAAGGTATTCTGCGCTATCTGTCGAATCAGTACAGCCGTCCCTACACCGTGCAGCCTCTACCCGTCGACGATTTCAGCGTCGAGTTCGCCGAGGCAGGCTCGGCCGATGCTATGCTGCGCTGGCAGGCGGTCGAGGATCCGCTGGAGCTCTCGGCCGATCCCGACTACTATATAGTCTACACCCGCATCGACGGCGGCGGGTTCGACAACGGCCGCCGCGTGGACGGCACCTCGGTGCGCATGGCGCAGGAGGCGGGCCGCACTTACAGCTATCGGGTGACGGCCGTCAACAAGGGCGGCGAGAGCTTCCCGAGCGAGACCCTCTCGTCGTACAAGGCCGCCGATGAACGGGGCCGCGTGCTGGTGGTGAACGGCTTCGACCGCGTGAGTGCGCCGCTCAACATTCAGGGCGACTCCATCGCGGGATTCTACAACTACTACGATTCGGGCGTGGCATACGTCAAGGATATCTCGTTTATCGGCGAGCAGCGCAACTTCGATCGCCGACTGTCGCGTTCGGAGAACGACAACGACGCTCTCGGGTCGTGTTACAGCGACTACGAAACCGAGGTCATCGCGGGCAACACTTTCGATTATCCCGTGGTGCACGGCCGTTCGATCGCTGCGGCGGGGTTTTCCTATTGCTCGTCGAGTGCCAAGGCCGTCGAGCGGGGAGCCGTGAAGATGGGCGACTATGCCGTGGTGGATCTCATCCTCGGCAAACAGCGTTCATGCCCCGTAGGGCGCGGCGCGACGGGCCATCAGTTCGAGGCTTTCCCTGCGGCATTGCAGGAGGCGATAACGGAATTTACCCGTGGCGGAGGTGCCATATTCGTGTCGGGATGCCATGTGGGGTGCGATCTGTGGAAAGCTCCCGATGCCGATTCGCAGGATAAGGAGTTCGCCCGCCGCGTGCTGCATTTTTCCTACAACGGCAGCATGGCGACGCGGCGCGGCGTGGCGCGGGTGATGGCCTCGCCCATGCGTATGGCGCGCGCCGACGTGAAGTTCAACCGCGAGCCGTGCCGCGAGTGCTACGCCGTCGAGTCGCCCGGGTGCATCACGCCGTTCGGCCGCGACGCCCACATAGCCATGCGCTACGTGACCAACAACCAGTCGGCTGCCGTATGTTACAACGGTTCCGACTACCGCAGCATGGTTATGGCATTTCCGTTCGAGACCATTCTCGACGGTGGCGAGCGCGATGCGCTGATGCGCGGCATATTGGATTTTTTGAGCGAAAGGAAGAGATAGCGGCTGTTCGCCGACAGCGGAGGATTGCTTCAGCAGTCCGCCGCGCGGGGTGGCGGCGAACTGCCGACATCGCCGAGCGATGTCGAATTTTTACGGAAACTGATAATATTTTTATTATGTCACTGGAACAAACGATCTCCAAAGAGATCATGGCGGCCATGAAGGCCAAGGATGCGGTGCGCCTGAGCGCACTGCGCAACATCAAGAAGTACATTATCGAAGCCAAGACCGCGGGTGCGGGAATCGATGAGCTGCCCGATGCCGATGTGGTGAAGATCGTATCGAAACTGGCCAAGCAGGGCACCGATTCGGCTGCCATATACACGCAGCAGAACCGTGCCGATCTGGCCGAGGAGGAGCTGGCTCAGGTGCGGGTCATGCAGGAGTTTCTGCCCCGCCCGCTGACGGCCGAGGAACTTACCGAAGCCGTGAAAGAGATCATCGCCGAAGTGGGTGCCACGTCGATGAAGGATATGGGCAAGGTGATGGGCGCGACATCGAAAAAACTCGCGGGAAAGGCCGACGGCAAGGATATCTCGGCCAAGGTGCGTGAATTGCTGGCATAAATGATCTCGTTGCATGTTTTGAAGACCGTTTCCATGCCTATGGGAATGGTCGTCGGGGCATTGTTGTGCCGTGAGATCGAGTGGCTGGATGTCGCGGCGCATCACATGCTGACGCCCTCGTTTATCTTTCTCATGCTCTTTTTCACCTTCTGCCGCGTCGATGCGCGGCGGATCCGATTGTCGTGGCTCCATGCGTGGCTGCTGCTGTTTCAGTCGGCGGGATGTATTGCGGCCTATTATATGCTGGCTCCGTTCGACGGCGTAGTGGCCCAAGGGGCTATGGTCTGCATTCTCGCTCCCGTGGCGATGGCTGCCGTCGTCATAGGCGGAATGCTGGGCGCGAATATCGAGACCATGGCCGCTTACAGCCTGCTGTGCAACGTGGCGGTGGCTTTCGGCGCGCCGTTCGTGCTGCACGCATTCGGCAACGGCGAATGTACCGTGTGGCAGATCCTGCAAAAGGTCGCGCCGCTGCTCGTCGCGCCGTTCGTGGCGGGACAGCTGTGCAGGGCGTTTCTGCCGCGTGTGAGCGGCTGGGTGTCCGACCATAGTCAGATTTCGTTCTACGTATGGCTCATGTCGCTTACCGTCATCATAGGCCGTACGACATGCTTTCTGCTCGACCATGACGAGGCCGACCGCACCGTGGAACTGGCTTTGGCGGGCGTTTCGCTCGTCATATGCTTGCTGCAATTCGGCATCGGCCGCAGAATCGGCCGCCGCTACGGCGATACCGTCGCGGGCGGCCAGTCTCTGGGGCAGAAGAACACTGTGCTGGCGGTCTGGATGTCGCAATCGTTCCTCGACCCCATTTCATCCGTCGCTCCCACGGCATATATCGTCTGGCAGAACTTCGTGAACTCCTATCAGATCTATAAAAAGGATAAAGAAGCGGCGAAAAATCAAATATAAATCATTTTTAAGGATGGTATGAGAAAGATTGTATTATATATCGCAATGAGCCTCGATGGATATATCGCAGATGGCAAGAAATCCGTGAGTTGGATAAAAGGACAAGATGATTCCGTGGAAATGCAGGATACATATTCGGATTTTTTTGACAATGTAGATACTGTTATCATGGGAAAAAGAACCTATGACCAAATAACAACGGAGTTGTCGCCCGACAGATGGCCGTATTACGGAGCCGTGACCTATGTTTTTACTCACGATGTATCGATGGTTGACACCAAGGATATAAAATTCACAAATGCAGATTCATGCCGACTCATAAATATCCTAAAGAAAGAGGCGGGAAAGAACATTTGGATTTGCGGGGGAGCCGATGTTGTAAATCAATTGATGAAAGAAGATTTGATAGATATATTCCACATCTCGATAATACCTGTTATTCTTGGCGGAGGCATAAAGCTATTCGAAGAAACAGATGATATGATAAATTTGAGCTTGGATAGTACGTTGAATTATAATGGCGTGATCGAGGCTGTTTACAAGCGCAGATAAACGTCATCTCCGCGGCTCCTTCCGACTTTTAAGATGAATCCAAACAAAACGGGATGCGAAATTTCGCATCCCGTTTTGCTTGAAACTCGCTCGGCGAGCCTTATTCCTCGATTATCACTCTGAATCCGACGTTGTTGGCGGGTTGCCAAGCCAGATAGGAGTTGCGGATGTATGCCGTGGCATTTTTCGGACGGCTGTTCCATGCACCTCCGCGCACCACCTTGCTGTCGCCCTCGGCGGGCTCGCCCTTGTAGGGGTAGGGGGCGTACGTCGAGCGGGTGAACTCGGCCACGTTGCCGTGCATGTCGTACAATCCCCAGGCGTTGGGCGTGTATTGCGCCACGTCGGCTATGGTCATCGTGCCGTCGTCCACCGAATCCTCACGCGGCATGAAAGTGTAGTAGCGGTATACCCAGCTGTTCTCGGGCACGGGCTGCGGGTCGATTCCCGACACCGCCATCTTGCGCAGCGAGCGGTCGGCCAGATTGTCGAAGTGTGCGAAATTGCCGTTCAGGTCGCCGAACCAGAAGTCGGTGTCGCTGCCCGCGCGGCATGCCCACTCCCATTGAGCCTCGGTCGGCAGCGCGGCCTTCACTCCGCAACGTTCGCCTATCGTGCGGCAGAACTCCGCGGCCTGGTTCCAGCTTATGCGTGTCACGGGCTGTTCGGGACGGTTGGCGGCATACCCGGGTCCCACGTGGTCTTTCCAGAACTGCGCCGTGTAGCGGCTGTCGTGAGTCGGATCGACGGTGTTGTACTGGCGGTTGGTGACCTCTGTCTCCGACATCCAGAACGGACGGTCGATCTTCACCACGCTCTCGGGTGCGTTGCCCGCGCCGCGACGGTTGTTACCCATGACGAACGTGCCCGCAGGTATGCGGACGAACGTCATCTTCACGTCGGGCGCCAGCTCTATCGTGCGTCGCGTCTGACCGTAGCGCTCGGCCATCTCCTTGGCCTGTTCCTCGGTGAAGGGAAAGTGCTTGGTCTTCGCATCCTTGTATTCGGGGCGTTTGCTTTCGTCGCGCTCGGCAGCGGGCTGCGGGTGCGAGCGCAGATACTCGGTATAGTCGTCTATCTCGCGCTGCCACTCCACGCCCGCGCCGTCGGCGTATTTGTTGGCCAGCTCTATGCGGCGGCTGTACTGGTCGGTGGGGCAGTAGCCCACCTTGTTGTAGACGAAACTGCTGTGGCACGGAGCGTTGAAGTCGATCCAGTTGTATATCGTCCGCCACTCCTTGTCGGTGAGCCGCACGCCGTGGTGCCCGCCCTTGAGTATCCGCACCAGCTCGCTGGTCGAGGCGTGGTATTCATAGGGCTTCATCACATATATGTCGGCCTCGGGACCCTGACGGTTGACATAAGGATGCAGATTGAGATAGCTCTGCGACAGATCGAGTCTGCCCGAAGCGGCGGTGCGGCTCGGTGCGTCGGCTACCTTCTTGCCTCCGCCGAAGTCGGGCTTCACCCCTTCGGCGTTGTGGCACGCCACGCAGTTGCGGTCGAGTATGGGCTGGATCTCAAGATCGAACGTGAACGGACGCACCCCGCCTTCGGGCGTCTGCAAGGCTGCGGGCGATTTGGTCGATGCCGCCACGCGCTTGGGCACGGGTATCGAGTTCTGGTCCTCGTGGCAGCCCACGCACGACACCACCTCGCCAGGCATGGCCGTCACCCAACTTCGCATCCACTGTATGGCGCGACCCTCTTCGTCCAGCGGCTGGAACGATACGGGGGTGTTGGCGGGGATCTTGAAAATGGCCGATCCGTCGGGCTCCACATCCACCTCGCCCAGGTTGCGTTTGATATCCCATCCGCTCTGTATGCCCTGCGCTATGTGGTCCGATGCCGAATTCACGTAGGTGTATTCGTATGCGAATACGCGCAGCTTCTTCACCGTTCCGACGGGAACCTGCGGCAGTCCCTCGCCCTGATATATGTCCTGAATGAACACGGTCGCCTCCTTGTCGCCGCGCTTTATGCGGTCGGGAATGACGGGCGGGGTGGGGCGTTTGTTGACTATGATGGGATTTATGAGTCCCTCGCCCTCGTATTCGGCCAGCAGCGTCATGTTGTCGTATACGTCCACCAGATATATTCCCCACAGCGATTCGGGGGTCAGCTTGGCCGACACGAGGAAATATTTGTCGCTTATGGGGTAGGGCTTGATGAACTGCGGCCATACGCCGTTCACCAGCTCGTCCTTTATGATCGGCACTATGGGGCGTTTGCTGAAGGGCATCTCCTGAATCATGCCCTTCGTCTCCTTGCGTCCGCGCGAGGGATCGAACAGTATGAGACGTCCCGAACGCGCTATGCCGTGGTGACCCGATATGATTCCGACGAAGGTGTTGTTGCCCTCGGGCAGCGGCTGTATGTCGAAAATGCTGTTGGGGAACCATCCTCCGCTGCCGTACAGCGCCTTGGTCTCGGTGCCGTCGGGGTTGGCGTGCATGACGAAACGCGAGTAGTAGTGCGTCAGGTCGGTGTACTCCCAGCGTACGTACATCAGGCGGCCGTTGTTCATCACGCGCGGGTGCCAGTTGGCATCCTGGTCGAACGTCATGCGGCGCATCTCACCGGTTTTGGGCTCGTAGGCTATCATGTTGCCCACCTGGTCCGATCCGTTCACGCACGGCACTCCTTGATAACCTATGTTGCTCATGGCTATGATTCGTCCGCTCGGCATGTAAGCGGCGTCGAAAAACTCCAGATCGGGCTCGTCGACGGTGATGGCCTTGTGCAGCCCCGTGCCGTCGCGACGTACCTCGTAGACGCTCCAGTGGCTATTCTCGTCGGCGGCCGTGAACAGGATCCGTTCGCCGTCCCAGTGCAGCAGCAGGTCGGTCACCGACGACCCGTTGGCGGGTTTGTATATGGTGCGGCTCTTCACCTCGCCGCGCAGGTCACTCAACTCGGCTATCTCGGCGTCGAATCCGCTGCGTGCCGCAGACGACTGGTTCGACCAGTTGTTGTCCTGCGTGCCGAGTGCGGGCGCCCATACCCGACGCGCCCGATCGTCGCCGAGGCGATATCGTCCCACGATGATCTTCGCGTCGTCCAGCAGGGGATTCGATAGCAGAATCTCGCGTTTGAGCTCTACCATGCGCTCTTTGTCGGCGTTTTCCGCGCAAAGTTTCTCCAACTCGTCCATCTTCGCGGCATAACGCTTGGCGTCGTAGGCAGGATTTTGGCGGAAATCGTCGTATGCGCTGCGTACCGAGCGGATATCGAAGTACTCCGTCTCCGCCTCCGTGCGCATGCGCTGCGCCTGCTCGGGCGTGACTTGTGCCCGTGTCGACGCGGCCCATAAAATCGCTGAAAGAATTAGGATTTCGGTTTTCATTTCGTAGCTGTTTTATTTTAGGTCTTTGGTTTTATGATTCTGTCGTATCGACATCGCTCGGCGATGTCGGCAGTTCGCCGCCACCCCGCGCGGCGGACTGCAACTCGCCGCAAGGCTCGCATGCGTCCTCCGCTGTCGGCGAACCGCGTTATTCATTCGGGCATGCTATCCCCTCTATCTCCACCAATAGTTCCTCGCGGCAAATGTCGGCTGCAAGGTACAGCGCGGGCACGTCGGGATAGTTCCTCGCCATCCATCTCCCCGCCGCCTCGGCATCCTTTTCGCGTTTGATGTACACCCGCAGCATGGCGTAACCCATCGCGGCTGCCTCTACCCCGTGGCGGGCGAGGTTCTCTCGGCCCGCGAGCGTCGCTATGTTGTCCATGGTCATGGCTGTCTGCTCCGCTATGTCGCTGCGGCAGCTATCCTCGCCGCGTATGGCCGCCGTTCCCGATATGTATACCATCGCCGCGCCGTTGTCGGCCACGTAACGCGCCCGTTCGAACTTCGGCGTGGTCTTGTCGTGGTTCTGCGGCTTGTCTATCAACACCTTCTGCGAATAGGCGTGTGCCGCCACCTGCAACGGATTGTCTATCGCCACGCTCGCCGCCGCATCGCGCACCGCGTCGAACATCACCGACACTCCGCCCGTTCTGGTCCCGATTCCCGTAGCGGCGGGGTAGCCGTTCGGCCACTTCCGGCGGTCGTAAAATCGGCTGCGGGCATCGTTGAACATCTGGTAATGCTGTCCCTCGGGGGCCATGCGGGTTATCTGCTCGATGTAGTTCCACTGCCTTACGATGTCGGTCGCCGCGAATCCCTCCGCCGCGAGTATCTCGGTCATGCGTCGGAATATCGCATCGGCCTGCCTGCCTGTGTCGAGCGTGATGTCGGCCTGCAAGTTGCCCGATATTATTTCGCAGCCGTCCACCACCGCATAATCTTCGTGTCTGACGATCTTCGTTGGTCCCGTGAGTATGGTAACCTCGGCCGCGAGGCTGCTGCGCAACGGCTTTTGGGCTATGAACCCGACGAGAGGCCCGCCCTCGCCGAACCGCTCGGCGCATATCCTGCATATCGTGTCGCGCCGCTCGATATAATCGTCGTTATCGGTTGTATTTCCGAAAAATACGATTCTCACCGCATTCTCTCCGCTCGTCGCTATGCGGTCGGCCAGTTCCGTCGCGGCGCGATCGAAATCGGCCTCGCATGTACGGTATATTCGGTAGTTCTTTCGTGTCATCGTTACAGCGAGTTTACATATTCGGCCAGCGCCTCGGCATCCTTCTGCGATATCTTGCCCTCGATGCCGTGCTTGTGGACGAGGAACACATCCTCCATCGTCGCGGCGCGGCCGTCGAACAGATAGGGCGCCGTGCGCCACGTCTCGCATAGGGTGGGGGTGTCCCAACCCTCCTCGAACTCTATGTCGTCGCCTATGCGGTGCATCTTCATGTCGGTGTAGTAGGGGCCCGAGTGGCACTCGGCGCAGCCGTGCTTCTCGAATACCTTGCGTCCTGCGCGGGCCTTCTCCGACAGCTGCCCGTTCACCAGATAGGGGCTGGGCAGCGGTTTGAGCGACCGCAGGTATTCGTCGACGCACAGAGCCGTCTGCTCGGGAATGTCGAAGAACTGTATGAACTTGTATCCCGCGCGCACGGCCAGGGCGGCCGAATCGCGTATTCCCGAGATCATGCACTTGGGCGTCTGGAAGCTGTACAGCATGCTTTTGCAGTTCTTCGGGTTGCCTATGCCGTCGTTCATCAAATCCCAGTTCATGCCGTCGGTGCGTCCGTCGCTCGGATGGCATCCGTTGCACGACTGCCAGTTCTGGTAGCAGTGCGCGGCGTCGTTGAAAGCCCTCTCGCCCGTGTCGGCGGCCGATTCCTCGCGCATGGGGTTGCACGCCACTATGTCGGCATGCCGCGTGGCGAGCTCTATTATATTCAGGGTGTCGGAAAAATATGTGGGCACATATGCCTTGCCCTCCCTGAGCGTTATTTTCCTCGGTCCGTTGCCCGCCACGGGCACTCGGCGGCGTATGTCGCGCATGAAGTACAGGTCGTAGTCGAGCTTCTCGGGCGCAGGGTATGCGGCGAGTTTTTCGATCATGGCCTTGTAGTCGACGATGCTTATCTCGTGGGTTCCCGAGTGCGACGCCACGAGATATTCGCCGTCGCACGCCACGTCCCAAATGCCTCCCGCGCCGCGGTCCGACTCGTCCAGCAGCATCGAACCTATCAACTCCTGCTTTTCGGCGTCTATCACACTGACTGCGTTGGTGTTCATCCACCCCTGCTGAAGCTGCGATGTAGGTACCTGGAAACGCCCGAGGTTGTGTGACACGAATACGTGACGGCCGTCGGCCGAGAATGCTATGCCGTGTAAAGCGTTGCTTCCGTTGCTCAGCTTTATATCCTTTATCTTCTTGAAATTGCCACAGTCGATTATCGACACTGCCGCCGCCACGTAATCCTCGTCGGCACGTCCCGCGGGCAGGAAGTTATTCACGTACAGATATCGGCCGTCGGGTGAGAGTGCCGCCGCGCACGGTTCGCGCAAAACCCTCTCCGTCCGCAGCACGTCGCCCGTTCGGGCATCCACCTCGCTGACGGTGGCTTTGTAGCGGTTGCACACGTATATTACGCTGCCGTCGGCAGCGGCCACGGGAGCGCATGCCCCCATCCCCGTCGGACGGGTGTAGACGATCGACCGTTCGCCGAGATCTATTTTGCTTATGTATCCCTCGTCGTAACTCGTCGTTATGTAGGCGTTTCCGTTCTTGACTGTCACGCCCGTCGGCTCTCGGTCGAGTTGCCATGCGGCTTGCTTCAAGCCGTTGCGGTCGATCATCGTCAGGGCCGAAGTGCCCTTGTCGGCCGTCAGTATGTATCCGTCGTCGGTGACCGCTATGTCGGTGGTGTATAGCGGTTTGGCTCCGCGGGGCTGCATGGCTGCGCACAGCAGCAGCGCGGGGATCGTGACGGTCGGTAACAACTTCAATAATCGTTTCATATCTCTTTCGTGTATCCGAGTTTCTGCGATATTTCGCCCGCGCAATCGATTATCGCCCTGCCGTGCGACGCGATCACCGAGTCGGGTATGCGCCCTTCGGGCCCCGTGATCCACACCGCGGCCACGGCCTTGCCGTAGCGGTTGAATATGGGTGCCCCTATGCAGCGCACTCCCGCCAGTTCCTCGCCCAGGTCGAGCGCGTAGCCCGACTGCCGCACGAGGTCGAGCTGTGCGAGAAAATCGCTTTCGCAGGCTATGGTGTTTTCGTTGTAGCGGGTGTAGACGATCTTTTTCAGCAGCAGGTCGCGCTCGTGCTCGTCCATGAATGCCGTTATGGCCTTCCCTGGCGCCGAGGCGTGGAGGCATACGTTCATTCCTGGTTTTACGGTGAAGCAGAAGTGGTGCGACCCTATGATCTGGTCGAGTATCACTATCCGATCCTCGGTGAGCGTCCCGACCACGACCGTCTCCGAGAGTCTGTCGCGCAGCCGTCGCATGGGGTCGTAGGCGTATTCGAGCAGCGACGGACCTCCTATCGACGACATGGCCATGCCGAATATCTTGTGCGTCAGTGAGAATCGTGCCGTCACATCATCCTTTGCCAGATATCCCTGCTCCACGAACGAGCAGAGCAGGCGGTAAAGCGAAGTCTTGGGAGTGTCGGTCTTTGACGTCAGCTCCGCGAGGGTCAGTCCCTGCGGATACTGCGACACGATCTCCAGCAGCTCCATGCCTTTGGTGAGTATGGGGATGTTGTATTTGGTCTTTTCGGTTTGCATAGGTCGGTTAGTTTCTCATTTAGAATGAAGTTTCAAATGCGGAACCGTAGCGCAAATATAGTATATATTTTTCAATTCGTCAAGCAAAACGGCCCGATCGCGCAGTATTGGCAAAAAAAACGGCGGTTTATTTGGAACGGACGTTCAAAAACACTAATTTTACCCTAAAATTTAACCTCCTTACACCTATGAATATAGCAAAAATGCTGACCGCCTGTGCCGTTTCGGGCGCGTTGGCACTCGCCTCGTGCGGGAAGACTGTCGCCACCGACGGCAACGTAGACATCATTCCGCTGCCCGAGAAGGTGGTGGTCGGCGAGGATGTGTTCGTGCTCAAGCCCACCACTTCGGTAGTGCTTTTCTTCAATCCCGAGAACATCGATTACGCGGTCGACTTCTGGCGCGACGTGATGAAGGAGACGCTGGATATCACGACATTCAATGTCATCGACGGCAACACTGTCGGTTCGACCAAACGCAATGCCGTGAACATTTGGGAGGACAAGACCATGGGCGACGAGCAGTATCGTCTGGAGGTGCGTCCCCACCATATCGACATCTATGCTTCCAAAGCCAACGGCGTGTTCTACGCGTTCCAGACGCTGCGTCAGATGCTCCCCGTCGGGGCGTTCGACGCCGAGGAGGGCAGCCGCATCGAGATCCCCGTGTGCACCGTCGAGGACAAGCCCTATTTCGCATACCGCGGATTCATGTTCGACATGGGCCGCCACATCTTCGGCGTGCAGGACCTCAAGGAGACGCTCGACATTCTGGCCATGCACAAGATCAACAAGTTCCACTGGCATCTGACCGACGACCAGGGATGGCGCATCGAGATCAAGAAATATCCCAAGCTCACCGAGATAGGCAGCGTCCGCAAGTCGTCGCCCGTCGGCCGCAACGAGGGGCAGGACGGCAAGTCCTACGGAGGCTATTTCACGCAGGACGAGGTGCGCGATGTGGTGAAGTACGCCGCCGAACGTTTCATAACCGTGATCCCTGAGATCGAGATCCCGGGCCACTCGGTGGCTGCGCTGGCCGCCTATCCCGAACTGGGATGCACGGGCGAGCAGTACGAGGTTCTCACGTGGTGGGGTATCGACGAGCGCGTGATCTGCCCGGGCAAGGAGCAGTCGTTCACTTTCCTGGAGGACGTGCTCACCGAGGTCATGGACCTCTTCCCGTCGGAGTATATCCACATCGGCGGCGACGAGTGCCCCAAGACCGTTTGGCACAAGTGCCCCGACTGCCGCAAGCGCATGAAGGCCGAGGGGCTCAGGAACGAGGCCGAATTGCAGTCCTACGTGACGGCTCGCGTGGAGAAGTTCCTCAATGACCACGGCCGCAAGATCATCGGTTGGGACGAGATCCTCGAAGGCGGCGTCACGCCGAGCGCCACGGTGATGGCATGGCGCGGCCCGCAGTACGGCATCAAGGCCGCCAAGCAGGGCAACCACGTCATCATGGCTCCCAACACCCATTGCTATCTCGACTATTACCAGAGCCGCGACACGAAGAACGAGCCTCTGTCTATCGGCGGTTACCTGCCTCTGGAGAAGACCTACTCGCTCGATCCCTACGACAAGCTCAACGACGCCGAGCGCAAATACATCCTCGGCGTGCAGGGCAATCTGTGGACGGAGTACATTTCCGAGTACGACCATGCGCAGTACATGGCCTTGCCGCGTCTGAGCGCCATAGCCGAGGTGGGGTGGAGCTATCCCAACAAGGATTACGATTCGTTCGTAAAGCGCCTGCACCATCTTGCCGAGCTGTTCGACCACTACGGCTACAATTACGGCAAACATGCTCTCGCCGACGCGAATGCCGAGAAAACCGAATAAACCAATACCTAAATATTTAAGCTTATGAAGATAAATCGTTTGTTCATTCTGTGCGCCGCCCTGCTTGCGGGCCTCGCGATGCAGAGTTGCTGCGACGGATGCGGTTCTACCGCGTCTGGCGACAATTACAAGTTCAAGGACGGCATGATCGTGTTCGACGAGCCTGCGCGCGCCGCAGGTCAGGAGTCGATGCTCGGATTCGCCGCCGATCCCATTCCCGTGGTCCGCGTGGGATTCATCGGACTCGGCATGCGCGGGCCCGGTGCCGTAGGCCGCTTCACCCACCTCGACGGTGTTGAGATCAAGGGTCTCTGCGACCTTGAAGCCGACAACGTGGCCAAGTGTCAGAAAACGCTGGAGGATGCGGGTCGTCCCAAGGCCGACGAGTACGTGGGTCCCGAGGCCTACAAGGAGTTGTGCGAGCGCGACGACGTAGACCTTATATATATAGCCACCGACTGGGTGAACCACGTGCCTCTGGCCGTCTACGCCATGGAGCACGGCAAGCATGTGGCCGTGGAGGTTCCCGCCGCCACCAGTGTCGCCGAGTGCTGGCAGCTGGTCGACACCTCGGAGCGTACGCGCCGCCACTGCATGATGCTCGAAAACTGCGTCTACGACTTCTTCGAGCTCACCTGTCTCAATATGGCTCAGCATGGCCTTTTCGGCGAGATCGTTCATGCCGAGGGCGCCTATATCCACAATCTGTCGGACTACTGGGACGACTATCACAACAACTGGCGTCTGGATTTCAACCAGAAGCACCGCGGCGACGTCTACGCCACCCACGGCTTCGGTCCCTGCTGCCAGGCTCTCAACATCCACCGCGGCAACCGTCTGACCCATCTGGTTTCCATGGACACCAAGTCGGTTAACGGTCTGGCCAAGGCCAAGGAGAAGATGGGATCGACCGAGTTCGCCAACGGCGACCATACCGTCACTTTGGTTCAGACCGAGAAGGGCCAGACCATCGAGATCCAGCACAACGTCTACACTCCGCGTCCCTACAACCGTCTCTACCAGTTGACGGGCTCGCTCGGATTCGCCAACAAGTATCCCATCAGCGGTTTCACCTTCATGCCGGGTCAGATTCCCGCCGACGTGCTCCCCGAGGGCGCCGAGATCAATCCCCACGGATTCGTGTCGCCCGAGGTGCAGGCTGCCGTGCTGGAGGCCTACAAGCACCCCATCCACCGCGAGATCGAGGAGAAGGCCAAGCAGGTGGGCGGCCACGGCGGTATGGACTTCGTGATGGACTACCGTCTGATCTACTGCTTGCAGAACGGTCTGCCGCTCGATCAGGATGTCTACGATGCGGCCGAGTGGTCGTGCATCGGCGAGCTGTCGGCCACTTCGGCCAAGCACAACAGCATGCCCGTTGCCGTTCCCGACTTCACCCGCGGCGAGTGGAACAAGCTCGACGGCCTGAAGTTCGCCACGAAATAAAAAATGCAAAAAAACGGGCAGAATTATTGTCCGTATAAAAAATATCGTTATATTTGCATCAAAGAACAGAATATTATGATTCGCGGTATACATAACATGTGGTGGCGTTCATTGTTGATAAAGAACAATGACGTTGAACTTGCATGATATGCGTGAAAGGAAGATAAAGATTCGAAGGCCATTGTTCGTAAGAGCGATGGCCTTTTTTTGTATACTTAGCATTAAAGAGTAAAAGGTAATGGAAACAAAGAAATTCGTATTGCCCGAGAGCGAGATGCCGAAGGCATGGTACAACATCGTGGCCGACATGCCCAACAAGCCTCTGCCCGCCCTCGACCCGCGCACCAGGAAACCCGTTACGGCCGAGGCCATGAGCTGCATCTTCGGCGAGGAACTGGTGAAGCAGGAGATGTCGACGGAGCGTTACATCGAGATTCCCGATCAGGTTCAGGACCTGTATAAGATATGGCGACCCACTCCCGTGGTACGTGCACGCAATCTCGAAAAGCTGCTCGATACGCCCGCCAAGATCTATTTCAAGAACGAGGGTGTCTCGCCCGCGGGTTCTCACAAGCCCAACACTGCCATTCCCCAGGCCTACTACAACGCCAAGCAGGGCATAAAGTATCTCTCTACGGAGACGGGCGGCGGACAGTGGGGCAGTGCGATGGCTTTGGCCTGCCAGTATTTCAACATCGACCTGCGCGTCTACATGGTCAAGGTGAGCTACCACCAGAAACCCTACCGCAAACTGCTGATGAACGCATGGGGCGCCGACGTGATTCCTTCGCCGAGCACCACCACGCAGGCGGGCCGCGATATCCTCGCCGCCGATCCCGATTGCTCGGGCAACCTCGGCATCGCCATCTCGGAGGCCGTGGAGATCGCCCTCGCGCACGGCGAGACTACCCGCTACTGCCTGGGCAGCGTGATGAACCACGTGCTTCTGCACCAGACCGTCATAGGTGAGGAAGCGCTGCGTCAGATGGAGATGGCGGGCGACGATCCCGATATAGTGATCGGCTGCTTCGGCGGCGGCTCGAACTTTGCGGGCATAGGATTCCCGTTCCTGCGCCGCAACCTCTGCGACGGCAGGAAGACCCGCGTGATCGCGGTGGAGCCCGCTTCGTGTCCCAAACTCACCCGCGGCGAGTTCCAATACGACTTCGGCGACACGGCAGGCATGACGCCTCTTATGCCGATGTATACTCTGGGTCACAATTTCCAGCCGTCGGACATCCACGCGGGCGGCCTGCGCTACCACGGCGCGGGACCCATCGTGAGCCAGCTCTACAAGGACGGACTTATGGAGGCCACGTCGGTGCAGCAGCTGGAGACCTTCGCCGCAGGCATGATGTTCGCCAAGAGCGAGGGCATTATCCCCGCGCCCGAGTCGACGCACGCCATCGCCGTGGCTGTCCGCGAGGCGAAGCGTGCCAAGGAGGAGGGCAAGGAGAAGACCATCCTGTTCAACCTCTCGGGTCACGGTCTGATCGATTTGTATGCCTACGAGCAGTATTTCGAGAACAAGTTAGTGGATTACGATGTCCCCGAGTCGGAGATATGCAAGACTCTCGATTCGCTGGATAAGATCATCTGATTGCGACTCTTCGGAGTCGCGCGGGCCGCAGCCTCGCCCCGCGGAGGCCCGCAACTCGGTGGACCTCGTTGACGGTCACCGCAGGCTGCTGCCCGAAAATTAAAAACGAATGGAGATCCTTTTACGGGATCTCCATTCGTTTTGTACTTGTATGCGTCGTTACTCCGCCTCGGCAGGCAGATACATCTTCGCACGCTTTATTTTCAGCACCTTGCTTATCGCATCGCACACCATCGGCTCCATCACCGTACGGTAGCACTCCAGATTGGGGTGGCACGTGTCGTTGCTCCATTTGGCGGGCAAACCTCCCTTTTCGTCGGTCAGAGCGGGGTAGTAGTCGAGATAGGGGATCTTGTTCTGCTCGGCATAGGCCTTTATGAGCTTGTTCAGGTCGCGTATCTTCTGCGCGGGTTCTATCTCGCGTCTCCATCCGAATACCGAAGTGGGCGTCACCGAGCAGAGAATCACCTTTATGCCGTTGGCTTTGGCCAGCTCGCACATCGAGGCTATGTTGCCCAACGTGTTCTCGGGCGATATGTAGCCGTTGTTCTGCGCCACGTCGTTGGTTCCCGAGAGTATCACCACCGCCTTGGGGTGCAGGTCTATTACGTCGCGACGGAATCGCACGAGCATCTCCGACGAGGTCTGTCCGCTGATGCCTCGGCCCGCGAAGTTGTTCTTCGCGAAGAAGTCGGGGTCCATCCGCGCCCAGTTGTCGGTTATGGAGTTGCCCATGAACACCACGGCGGGTGCGGCGGCGATTTTGGCATTGGCTTCGGCGTAGCGGCCGAATTGCGCCCAGTCTTTCTTCTGAGCCGAAACGCTCAGTGCGGCGACGCACAGGGCGGCGCAAAGTAGTATTCGTTTCATGTCGAACGGTTTTAGCAGTTTTTATATCTCAACAAATGTAATCAATAAATATTTATTCGCAAAATTCAGTCATATTTTGTTTGCCGTGCGGGAACTGCGCGACTCCCGCAGCCGCCGAAGATAACGTTGCTCCGCGGCGCAGTTTTCGGGGTGTGATGACCGCGGCGAAATATTTATACTTGCAACGATGGTCGGATTGCCGTAAAATTACTAAATTTGCATTTCGGAAAATCATAATAACGCATCATATAACTCAACTCGAATGGATAATATTGAAGCTACCGCCTATTCGCTCATGTGCGTTGCCACGGGCGATGAGTTTGCGGATACGGGATGGACTCTCGAATATCGCGGATGCGAGGAACCCTCGCTCGTGAGAGCTGTCTATAAGTGCAAGAAACTCAACGATAAGGAGGACGGCTACGGCCTTTACAAATTCTGCGACTGGCTGCCCGTCAACCGCATGCTGAAGGGCTCGGCGGCTCCCGTTACCTATCTCAGCAAGGGGCTGGGCGAGCATCTGGGACTCCGCAACCTCTACATCACGCTCAACGGCTATTGCCCCGAGCGCGGCGCGGGCATGACCACGTGCTCGTTCAAGGAGACCGAGGCTTACAGCGTGTGCGGCCGCGCCAAGTGCGACGAGGATCGCATCCTCGTGGTCGCTTCGGCTGGAAATACGGCCCGTGCGTTCGCCAAGGTGTGCTCGGAGAACAACATCCGCCTGCTGCTGTCGGTGCCTGCCGACAACCTGTCGGCCATGTGGTTCGAGAAGCCGTTGAACCCGTGCGTGAAGCTCATAGCCTGCGAGAAGGGCGGCGACTATTTCGATGCCATCCGTCTGGGTGACATGCTGCTGAAGTCTCCGCGTTTCTACGCTGAGGGCGGTGCCAAGAACGTGGCGCGCCGCGACGGCATGGCCACTACCGTGCTGTCGGCCGTGACGACCATCGGCCGCATCCCCGACTACTATTTCCAGGCCGTGGGCAGCGGTACGGGTGCCATTGCGGCGTGGGAGGCCAACATGCGTCTTGTCGAGGACGGCTCTTACGGTGACAATGTAATGCGGCTCATGGTGTCGCAGAACGCGCCGTTCGTGCCCATGTACGACGCATGGCGTGCCGATTCACGTGCCATGCTTCCCTACGATGCCGACAAGGCCCGCCGCGACGCCTCTATAATCGACGCCAAGGTGCTGTCGAACCGCAAGCCGCCCTACGGCATAAAGGGCGGTCTGTTCGATGCGCTCAAGGCCACCGACGGCAATGTGCTGGTGGTTACTAACGCGCAGGCGCGCAAGGCGGCACGTATTTTCGAGCAGACCGAGGGTGTGGACATCCATCCCGCGGCTGCCGTGGCCACCGCTTCGCTCATCAAGGAGGTCGAAGCGGGACGCATCGATCCCGATGCCGTCATCATGCTGAACATTACGGGCGCGGGCGAGAAGCGTTTCAAGGCCGACCACGAGGTGCATGAGCTGAAACCCGATATCGTTTTCCCGCTCGACGCGACGGCCGACGATGTGGTGGCCCGCGTGGAGGCTTTGTTCGATTAATTATAAATTTTAAGGTACTTTATGCTATATCCCGTAAAATTCGTCCCTCGTCTGAAAGAGAGGCTGTGGGGCGGAAAGGAGCTGCTTGCGAAGGCCAAGGCAGGCAAGGCTGCGAATATCGATCCGCAGAAGGCCTACGGCGAGAGCTGGGAGCTGTCGGCCGTGGCGGGCGATGTTTCGGTCGTGGCCAACGGTTTTCTGAAACGCAACAATCTTGAGGAGATCATCGAGGTCTACATGGGCAATCTGGTCGGCGACAAGATCTACGACCGTTACGGACTCACTTTCCCGCTGCTTATCAAAAGCCTCGACTGCCACGACGTTCTCTCGGTGCAGGTGCATCCCGACGACGAACTGGCCGCCGAGCGCCACAACTCCTACGGCAAGACCGAAATGTGGTACGTGGTGGACTGCGAACCCGGGGCTGCGCTCTACGTCGGCTTCAAGGATACCTCCATCACGCGCGAGCAGTACATCGCGGCCGTCAACGAGGACCGCCTGCCCGAGATTCTGAACCGCGTGGAAGTTAAGGCGGGCGACGTCTTCTTCATCCCCGCGGGTACGGTCCATGCGCTCGGAAAGGGCATCGAGGTGCTGGAGATCCAGCAGACGTCGGACGTGACGTACCGCATCTACGACTGGAACCGTACCGATGCCGAAGGCCGTCCGCGCGAGTTGCACACCGCACAGGCCGTGGACGCCATCGATTTCTCGCGCGACGGCGAGGCGTGCCACATGAAGTATTCGCCCAAGACCAACGAGTCGGTGACCATGGTCGACTGCCCCTATTTCACCACCAACATAATCGCGCTGGACGGCACGTGCGAGCGCGACTACATGTCGCTCGATTCGTTCGTGCTCTACATCTGCGCCGAAGGCGAGGCGTCGATCAGGATGGGCGACGCTACGGAGCATATCGGCCCGCTCGATCTGGTGATGATCCCCGCCGAAGCCGATTCGGTGGAACTGAGCGGCAAGGCGAAACTGCTTGAGGTGTATATAAAGTAAAGCCGAACGATCTGCTTTAGGCCTGTCGTATTTTTGCGGCTCCTTGGAGCCGCGCGAGCCGTAGCCTCGCCCTGGCGGAGGCTCGCTGTTGCTCGCACCGCAGGCTACGACTCGCTTGAAAGTCTCGGTGCGGATAACGCCGCCGTCAGCGAACTGCCGATATCGCGCAGCGATATCGAAATAATTCGAAGTCCTGCTTGAATCTCTCAAGCAGGACTTCATTTTCTTACTTCCCGAACACTGCCCCGACCATTATCCCGGGGTATTTCTCGGTCATCGCCTTCAACATCTGAAAATAGGTGTTCTCTTTCAGCGAGTCGGAGTGCTTCTCGGCCTCGGCCACGAGCTGCGCCGCATCGAACATGATCCGCAGCTTGCCGTCCGTTATCCTTACTTCGGCCGTCAGCGCGACTTTCTTCCCGCCGTGCTCCATGCCGACGGTCATCTTGCCGTCCTCGGGCCGATAGCTGTACGAGGCTGTCGCGGTGCGCTCGCCGCTGACGAGTTTCGCCGTGCCGTCGGCGCCTAACTCCATGTAATCGCGTCCCGCCACGAGGCCCGATTTGTCGGCCACCGTCGACAGCTGCGTCTTGGCCGACGCCACTGCCACTGACGCAATGGTGCTGTCGCCCGTGTAGGTCATGTCCAACGCTTGGTATACCCATCGCCCCTGCAACTGCTCGGCGGCGGGAATCTCCGTTTTCGGCTCCGCTTTCTGCTCGGTTTTCGAGCCTCCGAATATCTTGAACAGGCTTTGCAGCGACTGCGCGTCGGCATCGCCGCCGCAAATCGTCGCGGCGCACAGCATCATGAAGGCAATCGATCTTTTATACGGTTTCATAATTTACAAGTTTTCGGCATTACTCCAATTTTTCGCATTCGGCGAGCCACAGCGCCGCCGAGGCATCCGACGGCATGCGCCAGTCGCCGCGCGGCGAGAGCGACACGCTGCCCACCTTGGGCCCGTCGGGCAGTGCCGAGCGTTTGAACTGCTGGGCGAAGAAGCGGCGGAAAAAGGTCCGCAGCCACTTTATCATCGTCGCTCTGTCGTATCTTCCTTCGAACGCTTTTTCGGCGAGGAAAAGTATCTTGGCGGGCGAAAATCCCTGCCGCACGAAGTTGTAGAGATAGAAATCGTGCAGTTCGTAGGGTCCTACCAGATCTTCGGTTTTCTGCGCTATCTCGCCGTTCTCGTCCGCGGGCAGCAGTTCGGGACTTACGGGGGTGGCCGCCACGTCCGACAGCGCCTCGCGCACGGCCGCGTTCTCCTCGGTCGACGCCACCCACTCCACCATGTGACGCACGAGGGTCTTGGGCACCGAACCGTTCACACCGTACATCGACATGTGGTCGCCGTTGTAGGTGGCCCACCCGAGTGCGAGTTCGCTCAGGTCGCCCGTGCCTATGACCATTCCGCCCTCCATGTTGGCCACGTCCATCAATATCTGCGTGCGCTCGCGCGCCTGCGAGTTTTCGTAGGTCACCGAACGGTCGCCCTCGGGCAGCCCTATGTCGGCGAAGTGTTGGCGGCACGCCGCGGCGATGGGTATCTCGCGCAGCGTTATCCCCAGCTCGCGGATCAGGGTCACGGCGTTGTTGTAGGTGCGGTCCGTGGTGCCGAACCCGGGCATGGTGATGCCTATTATGCCTTTGCGGTCGAGCCCCAGCTTGTCGAACGTGCGCACGGTGACCAGCAGCGCGAGGGTAGAATCGAGACCTCCCGATATGCCTATCACGGCGCATCGGCACCCCGTGTGCGCCAGTCGCTTGGCCAGTCCGTGGGTCTGTATGGCGAAAATCTCTTCGCATCGGCGGCGGCGGTCCGTCGCATCGTGCGGCACGAACGGCATGGGGTCCACGCGGCGCTCGGCATCTTCCGCGGCGGGCGCATCCTCGCGAATGTCGACCGTGCGGTATCGGGGCAGGTTCCCGTCGGCGGCGTAGGTGTTGCGTCGGCGGCGCTGCGTGCGCAGATACTCGATGTCTATGTCGGCCGTCACCATCCGCTCGCTTATGTCGAACCGCTCGGCGCAGGCAATCACCGCGCCGTTTTCGGCTATTATGCCGTTGCCCGCGAAGACCAGATCGGTCGACGATTCGCCGAATCCCGACGAGACGTATACGTATGCCGACGACGTGCGGGCCGACTGCTGGCGGACCAGATCGACCAGATAGTCGTGCTTGCCTATCACCTCGGGCGACGCCGAGAGGTTGAACAGCAGTTCGGCGCCTCCCACGGCCTGGTACGACGACGGCGGCACGGGCGTCCACAGATCCTCGCATATCTCCATGCCGAATCCCACGCCGTTGAGCGTGAAGAGCAGATCGGTCCCGAAGGGCACCTTGCGGCCCGCGAGCTCTACCTCGCCGAGCGGCGCGTTTGCACCCGACTCGAACCAGCGCACCTCGTAGAACTCCGAATAGTTGGGGATGAAGCTCTTGGGCACCACTCCCTTTATCTCGCCCTGCGCTACCGCGACGGCACAGTTGTATATGGCGCGTCCCGCGGCGACGGGCATTCCCACTATCGCCGTTATGGGCGCCTCGGCCGTATATTCGACTATGCGCCGCAGCTCTGTCTCGGCCGCGCGCAGCAGCTCGGGTTGCAGAAACAGATCGCCGCATGTGTAGGCCGTCACGCACAGTTCGGGAAATACCGCTATCCTCGCCTTGCGCTCCACGGCCTTGCGCAGCAGACCGATTATCGAGTCTGCGTTGAATTTGCAGTCGGCCACGCGTACGGCGGGTATCGCGGCGGCGACTCTCATATATCCGTATCGGTTCATCGCTGCGGTTCCTTTATGTATGCCCTTACGATCTGCATCACGTACACCTTGTGGAAATCCTTGTCGGGATACCAGCGCTCCACGATGCTCGGGTCTGCGAAACATTCCTCCCGCAGATCGTCGCAGTAGAGCTTGCGGCACTCCAGCACCAGCCGCGCCTGGGCTATGGCGGGTGTGTCGTCGTCGGTGAACTCCACCGCGAGGCCTGCATTGCGTATCTTGTCCTCGTCGCGCCCCGAATGCGAGCCGCAGTAGGCGAGGGCGTCGCGGTGTCCGTCGCCGAGGAACGACAGTGTGAGCGTGTCGCACCGCTCGGTGAAGCGGAACGTGTATCGCTGCGGACGTATGACCGCCGTGGCCACGGGGTGGCCCCACATCACGCCCACGCCGCCCCACGAGGCTGTCATGGTGTTGTGGCTCACGTGGTCGCCCGCCGTTATGAGCATCCATTCGGTGCCTATGGCCCGTATGAAGTTTTCGTCGATCGCGCGGGGATCGACCTCCTTGAATCCGTTCATCCTTACGCTCGGTTTATTCGGCCCAGAGTCGGGCCAGATTGATTATCACGTTCATTGCCTTGTGCATGGTGTCGAGCGAGCTGTATTCGAACTTGCCGTGGAAATTCATGCCGCCCGTGAATATGTTGGGGCAGGGCAGACCCATGAACGAGAGGCGCGCGCCGTCGGTGCCGCCGCGTATGGGGCGCACTATGGGCGTCACGTCGGCCATCTCCATGGCCCGCTTGGCCTTTTCTATGACGTGCGGATGCGGCTCCACCATCTTGCGCATGTTGTAGTACTGGTCCTTGAGCGTGAGCGTAAGCACCTCTTTGCCGTAACGCTTTTGCAGCAGGTCGACGCAGCTCCATATGTAGACCTTCTTCTGCTCGAACTTCTCGCTGTCGTGGTCGCGTATGATGTAGCTTATGCGCGCATTCTCCACCGTGCCGTTCAGACCCACGCAGTGGTAGAATCCCTCGTAACCCTCGGTATGCTCGGGACGCTGGTCGGCGGGCAGCATCGAATTGAGCTCGCATGCCACCTGCAATGCGTTTATCATCTTGTCCTTGGCGTATCCCGGGTGCACGTTGCGGCCCTGGATGTCCACCACGGCCGATGCGGCGTTGAAATTCTCGTACTCCAGTTCGCCCTCGTAACTGCCGTCCATCGTGTAGGCGAAGTCGGCACCGAAGGCATGCACGTCGAAATAGTCCACGCCGCGGCCTATCTCCTCGTCGGGAGTGAAGCCCAGACGGATCTTGCCGTGCTTTATTTCTGGGTGCGACATGAGGTACTCGGCGGCGGTCATTATCTCGGCGCAACCCGCCTTGTCGTCGGCGCCGAGCAGGGTGGTGCCGTCGGTGTGGATGATGGTGTGACCCTTGAATAGTGCCAGCTCGGGGAAGTCGGCCGTGCGCATGGTAAGCGAGGCGTTGAGCACGATGTCGCCGCCGTCGTAGTTCTCTATGATGCGGGGCTTCACGTCTTTGCCGCTCATGTCGGGCGCGGTGTCCACGTGCGATATGAATCCTATGACGGGAGCGTTCTCGCAGCCCTCCGAGGCGGGGATGGTGCCCATCGCGTAACCGTATTTGTCGACCGTCACGTCGATGAGGCCGAGGCTGCGCATCTCGTCGGCTATGTGATTAAGCAGCACGAGTTGCTTTTCAGTCGACGGGAACGTAGAGCTGTTCTCGTCCGACTGCGTGTCGAACGAAACGTATTTCAGAAATCTCTCTTTTAAGTCCATATTCAATAATATTTAATTCGAGTTGAATAATATTCGGTTTGTGTTTAATAAAGTTAAGGCTGTGGTAAACTTTTGTGAACGCGTTTGCAATAATATCGCTGTTCGCCGACGGCGGTCGGAGTGCGACAGCAGTCCGCCGCGTGGGGCGGCGGCGAACTGCCGACCTCGC
>CAUHCL010000016.1 GCA_959604655.1 uncultured Alistipes sp.
GTGTAGACGTTCATGCGGTTGGTACCCGCGCCCATGATGCCGCGCAGGCCGCCCGTGCCGAATTCGAGATCCTTGTAGAAGCTCTCGGTGAGCTCCTTCATATCATTGTCCATCAGGTATCTCACCTGCTTCTTGGTAGCCTCGTCATAATCGCCGTCGAGCCATTTCTGCGCTTTCGACATCACGATCTGTTCCAATTGGTTTGCCATATTACTATAAGTTTTAACTATACTTGATGATGTTTACATCTCTATTTCCAATACGCAAATGTATGAATTATTTTTCGATTATTCAATATCAACGAGTTAAAATTCGGCTTCGGAAAAGCCCCGTTTTTCCATAATATAAAAAACCGAAAAAACAAGTCGCATCGCGGTTTATTTTAACAAATTTATTCACAACTTTGTGGTGTCGAAAGAGCAAATCCGAGACATTGGAACTAACCTCAGCCGCTCCCGCAAGAGAGCGGCAGGGACAAAATTCGCGCCGAAGATAACGCTTTTTCGCCTAACGACAAAGGATTACCGAAACACGACAACGATGGCAAACTCTCACACATACAGCGAAGTATGGCAGACGTGTCTAAACCGCATCAAGGAACGCACCTCGCAGGAGGAATTCTCGAAGTGGTTCGCGCCCATCATACCTCTGGCATTCGACGGCACCAATTTAAGACTCAAAGTGCCCAATGAGAGTTATGTGGCCCATATAGAGAAAAATTATCTGAAATTCTTCTCGCAGATAATCTACCAGATGTACGGCCAGCAGACGCGTCTGTACTACGCCGTGCCCAACGCCGAGGAACGCGTGCCCGTGCACGCCGACACCACGGCCGTCGCGCAGTCGTACACCCGTACCGACACTTCGGACATAAAGAATCCGTTCGTCATCCCCGGGCTCAAGAAGATCACCATCGATCCGCAGCTCAACCCCAACTACACCTTCGCCAACCACGTGGAGGGCGAGTGCAACCGTCTGGCCCGCTCGGCGGGACGCACCGTGGCGCTCACCCCGGGTTCGTCGCCGTTCAACCCCTTGTATATATACGGCGATTCGGGTCTGGGCAAGACCCACATCGTGCAGGCCATAGGTCACGAGGTGCGCGAGCGCCATCCCGAGCTGCAAGTGCTCTACGTCTCGACCAACAAGTTCCAGGCGCAGTTCCAGACCGCATACAAGAACGGCGAGATTACCGATTTCATCCGCTTCTACCAGATGGTGGACGTGCTCATTATCGACGACATCCAGGAGCTCACGGGAAAGGCGGGAACGCAGAACGCATTCTTCAACATATTCAACCATCTCCAGCTGGCAGGCAAGCAGCTGATCCTCACGTCGGACAAACCGCCCGTGGAGCTGAAGGACATCGAGCAGCGGCTTCTCACCCGCTTCAAGTGGGGGCTGTCGGCCAAGGTGGACATTCCCGACTACGACACCAAGGTGAAGATCATCCGCAGGAAGGCCGCGAGCAGAAACATAGCCATCTCGGACGAAGTGGTCACCTATCTGGCCGAGAACATATCGGCCAACATCCGCGAGATCGAGGGCGCCATGTCGTCGCTCATAGCCAACGCCGAGTTTTTGGGCCGACGCATATCGACCTCGCTGGCGAAGGACATACTCAAGGTGTATGTTCACGTAAACCAGAAGGAGATCTCGATAGCGCGCATCACCGAGGAAGTCTGCCGCTATTTCAACATCGACGAGCAGAGTTTCAATTCGTCGAAACGCACCCGCGAGGTGGCGCAGGCCCGTCAGATAGCCATGTATCTGGCCAAGCAGCACACCAAATCGCCGCTGGCGGCCATCGGTGCGGCCATCGGAGGACGCAACCACGCCACGGTGCTCCACTCGTGCAAGGCCGTTATGAACATGATCGAGACCGACAAGACCTTCAAGGGTCAGATCGAGGAGATAGAGAAGCTGATAATGGCCAAATAATCCCCGCCGCGCACCCCGCGCCGCATCCGTCGAGATGGACCAGCCCAAGATAGAGCGCATGCTGCGCCTGATGAAGATGCTGACGGCCAACACGCTCTACACGGTGGACGATCTGGCCGAACGCCTCGACATGTCGCGCCGCACCGTCTACCGCTACATCGACACCTTCCGCGAAGCGGGATTCGTCATAAAGAAGAGCGGCAACCATATTCGTCTGGACAAGGAGTCGCCCCACTTCAAGGACATATCGCAGCTCGTGCACTTCACCGAAGAGGAAGCCGCCATACTCAAGCGCGCCATCGAGAGCATCGACGACACCAATCTGCTCAAACAGAATCTCAAGCGCAAACTCTACTCCGTATACGACAACAAGATCCTGGCCGACACCGTGGTCCGCGGCGCCAACGCGACCAATGTCCGCCGCCTGATCGAGGCCATCGAGCAACGCCGCCAGGTCATCCTGCGCGACTATCGCTCCGCCCACGGAGGAGCGGTGCGCGACCGCCGCGTGGAGCCGTTCGCCTTCACGGCCAACTACGTGCAGGCGTGGTGCTACGACACCGAAAGCGACTCGTGCAAGCTCTTCAAACTCTCGCGTATAGGCTCCGTCGAACCGCTCGACGACGAGTGGCGCAACGCCGACCGACACGCCGAGGGCTTCATCGACATATTCCGCATGAACGGCGAGCGGCGCCTCCCCGTGCGTCTGCGTCTGGGGCTGCTGGCCCGCAACCTGCTCATCGAGGAATATCCGCTCGCCGAACGCGACCTTACGCCCGACGGCTACGACCGCTGGATCCTCGAAACGGAAGTGGCCGATTATGCGGGCGTGGCACGTTTCGTGACGGGTCTGCTGGACGACATAGAGATCGTCGGCACGCCCGAACTCGACCGATACATAGACGACTATCTGCGCCGCTACCGCCCCTCGTCGAGAGGGTAGCGCAACTCGCCCGAGCGGGCGAACAGGCACGATAATTCCCTAAAAATTTTCTTGTTTTACATTTTGTGTCACAAATTGACACAAAGCGTGCGTTACTTTGCATCGTAAACGAATGTAAAACAATTAAAACTTCACGAAAATGGGAATCGCCTACAAGATCCGCTGCAAACACTGCCACGCGGAGTTCGATTACAGTCAAGACCAATCATTCGGCATGCTGCCGCGGTGCGTCGGCTGCGAAAGCTACGTCGAAACCGAGTCGCCCATACGCTGTCCCGCCTGCAACCGCCGTCTCAACGCCACGCAGGAGGAATTCAACGAGCAGGTGCAGACCGTCATGATGTGGGACTGACCGCCCCGCGCACGGCAGAAAGCCCCAACGAATGCAAAAAATGGCGTCCGAACTCGCATAAACCGAAAAAAGTTCGTAACTTTGAATAATCATTTAATACACGCAACGCATGACTAAACTGAAAGTCGGTGACATGGCACCCGATTTCTCGGGACTGACGCAGGACGGCGCGACACTTTCGCTCGCCGATCTGAAGGGCGGCCGCACGGTACTCTATTTCTATCCCAAGGACAACACCTCGGGATGTACGCTCGAGGCCAAAAGCCTGCGTGACGGCAAGGAGGAACTGGCCCGCAGAGGCTACCGCATCATAGGGGTAAGCCCCGACAGCGAACGTTCGCACCGCAACTTCTGCGACAAGCACGAGCTCAACTTCACGCTGCTGGCCGACACCGACCGCAGCATATGCGAGGCATTCGGGGTGTGGGTCGAGAAATCGATGTACGGACGCAAATACATGGGCGTGGCACGCACCACATTCCTGCTCGACGAGCAGGGGCGCATAACGCACATCTTCGACAAGGTAAAAACCGCCGACCACTATCGGCAGATAATCGACAAGCTGGATAAAGACAACGAATAAAACGACAAAAAATATGGCTACCGAAAAACCACAGGCAAACGCCGACAAGCTGAAAGTACTCAGCGCGGTGATGGACAAGATAGAGAAAGACTTCGGCAAAGGCTCGATCATGCGCATGAGCAGCGAGGCCGTGACCGACATACCCGTCATACCCACGGGCTCGATAACGCTCGACATGGCCCTCGGCGTGGGCGGCTACCCCAAAGGGCGCGTGATAGAGATCTACGGCCCCGAGTCGTCGGGTAAGACCACGCTGGCCATACACGCCATAGCCGAGGCGCAGAAGGCGGGCGGCATAGCGGCTTTCATCGACGCCGAGCACGCTTTCGACAGCTTCTATGCCCAGAAACTGGGCGTGGACGTCGATAATCTGCTCATTTCGCAGCCCGACAACGGCGAGCAGGCGCTGGAAATAGCCGATTCGCTCATCCGTTCGAGCGCCATCGACATCATCGTGATCGACTCGGTGGCGGCCCTTACGCCCAAGGCCGAGATCGAGGGCGAGATGGGCGACTCGAAGATGGGACTTCAGGCGCGCCTCATGTCGCAGGCGCTGCGCAAGCTCACGGCCAGCATATCGAAGACCAAGACTGTCTGCATATTCATCAACCAGCTGCGCGACAAGATCGGCGTGGTGTACGGCAATCCCGAGACCACCACGGGCGGCAACGCGCTGAAATTCTACGCCAGCGTGCGCATCGACATCCGCCGCGCCTCGATCATCAAGGACGGCGAGGAACAGCTCGGAACGCGCACCAAGGTGAAAGTGGTGAAGAACAAGGTGGCGCCCCCGTTCAAGCGTGCCGAGTTCGACATCATGTTCGGCGAGGGCATATCGAAGATAGGCGAGATAGTCGATCTGGGCGTCGACTACGGCGTGGTGCGCAAGGCGGGTTCGTGGTTCTCGTACGGCGAACAAAAAATCGGACAGGGACGCGATGCGGTAAAGGAATTGCTTAAGAACAATACCGAACTCTGCGCCGAGATCGAAGCCAAGGTTCGCGAAGCGATGAAAACACAAAAGTAAGCGGTCGTATGAACTATACTGCGGAAGACGAGCAACTTATACAAAGCAAATGGGACGAACTGGTCGAATCGTGCAAAAAGATATGCCGCAACGAGGAAGACCGTAATTTCATTCGGCGGGCCTTTTTTCTGGCCAAGGAGGCTCATCAGGGGGTGAGGCGCCGTTCGGGCGAACCTTACCTCCTGCATCCTATCGCAGTAGCGCGCATCGTGGTCGACGAAATCGGCCTCGGCGTGAAATCGGTCGTCGCGGCACTGCTGCACGACGTGGTGGAGGACACCGACTACACGGTCGAGGACATCGAACACATCTTCGGCCACAAGATCGCCACCATGGTCGACGGACTGACCAAAATGTCGGGCGTGTTCAACGCCGACACCTCGCGTCAGGCCGAATATTTCCGCAAGGTGCTGCTCACGCTGTCGGACGACGTGCGGGTGATACTCATCAAGATCGCCGACCGCCTGCACAACATGCGCACCCTCGGTTCCATGCCGCAGAACAAGCAGATAAAGATCACGGGCGAGACCATATATCTGTTCGCCCCCCTCGCATACCGCCTCGGCCTCTACTCGATCAAAACCGAGCTGGAGGACCTCTGCATGAAGTACCGCTTCCCGACAGAGTACCGCGAGATAACCCGCCAGATCGACGAGACGTCGGCCGCGCGCGAGGAATACATCCGCAAGTTCAACGCACCCATCATCGAGGCGCTCGACCGCAACGGAATAAAATACGAGATATCGGGGCGCGTGAAAAGCGTCTATTCCATCTGGACGAAGATGGTGCGCAAACAGATCCCGTTCTCGGAGATCTACGATCTGTTCGCCATACGCATAGTGTTCGAGCCGCTCGAATTCCCGTCGGAAAAGACACAGTGCTGGCAGATATATTCGTCGATAACCGACATCTACACACCCAAATCCGACCGTCTGCGCGACTGGATCAGCATCCCCAAGGCCAACGGCTACGAGGCTCTGCACTCCACGGTGATGGGACCCGACGGAATATGGGTCGAGGTGCAGATCCGCAGCCGACGGATGGAGGAAATCGCCGAACGCGGAATCGCCGCCCACTGGAAATACAAGCACTCGGCCATATCGCACGACGAGGACGAGTTCGACAAATGGTTCAAGATGATCCGCATGGCGCTGGACAACCCCACGGAGAACGCCATCGACTTCCTGGACAACTTCAAGTTATCGCTCTATACATCGGAAATAGCGGTATTTACGCCCAAAGGCGAAGCCCGTCACCTGCCTTACGGCGCCACCGCGCTCGACATGGCCTACGACGTCCACACCAAGATAGGCAACAAGGCCATAGGCGCCAAGATCAACCACAAGATAATGCCGATCTCCACGCAGCTCAATAGCGGCGACCAGGTGGAGATCATCACCTCGGAATCGGCCAAACCCAAGGCCGAATGGCTGGAGTATGTCATGACGGCCAAGGCCAAGCAGGCCATAAAGAACCATCTCAAGCGCGAGCGCGAACACAATCTGCAACGGGGTATGCAGCTGCTCGACGAGCGTCTGGCCAAGCTCAACATCACGCCCAACAACCGCGTGATACGCAAGCTGATAGATGCCTACGACAGCAGCAACAAGGAGGAACTTTATACCAAGATAGGGGCGGGAATCGTATCGCTCGACAACCTGGAAAAGGTGGTCAAGACCAATTCCAAGAGCAAAATACTGAAATTCTGGACCTTGTTCATCAAGGAGAAGGAGGACGACGACGAAAACGCCTCGGCCGAAGACAAGAAATCGGAACGTAAGGAGGGTAGCGAGGCACCCGAATTCATAATCGCCGACTGCTGCAAGCCCATCCCGGGCGACAGCGTGGTGGGCTTCAAGGATCCCATAACGCACCAGATAATCGTCCACAAATCATCGTGCGACGAGCTCAACCGCCTCGCCTCGCAGCACGGCGAGTGCATAATGAAGGAGGAAATACAGTGGTCGCAGCACAAAACGTTGTCGCCGCTCTCCACGATCGAGATCATGGGCATCGACCGCATGGGACTGCTGCTCGATCTGGCCAACGTGGTGACCAACGACTTCAGCATCAACATGCGCGAGGTGAACATACAGTCGCACGACGGCATCTTCGAAGGCACGCTCAGCCTCTACGTGCGCGACGCGAACAGCCTTAACGCCGTTCTCGATCGCCTGCGCCGCATAAAGGGTATGGACAGTGTGAAACGTGTAATAAACTGACGATATGGAGTACGTATTATGGATGATAATATTGATTGCGGGTGCGATAATGTCGGTATCGCAGAAAGATCAAAAAAAGAGACACGGCACCGCATCCGATAACGAAGATACGCCCGCTCCCGATCGGCGCGAGGAATGGAACAGACGCATGCGCGACATATTCGGCGACCTGCCGACCGCACCGCCCGTGCCGACAGCGCCGCACTATCCGCAACCCGTCGGTACGCAGGGCATAGACCCTGCTCATCCGCTCGCCCGTGTCGCCAAGAGAGAGTCGACCGCGGCGGAGAAGATAACGGCGGAAAGGGTAGCAGTGGCACCCAAATCGCAAAAGCATAAAGCTGCCGCCAAGACCGTCGGCGGCAACAAGGCGCAGGCACGCCCCGCGGAGCCGAAAGCGGCGGTCGGAAATACCGATTACGGGCGTATGATCGACGAATTCGACCTCGAACGCGCTGTGATATACTCGGAGATACTCAAACCGAAATTCGAGGAATATTGACCGCCGAGGCTGCGTCATACGCGGCTCTCGGAGCATCGAAATATATAATTGCCTAATCACCCAAAACAGACATTTATGGCAACCGTTTTCTCAAAGATCGTGGCAGGGGAGATCCCGAGCTACAAAGTGGCCGAGGACGAGAACTATTACGCATTCCTCGACATAAATCCGCTGGCCAAGGGCCATACGCTGGTCATACCCAAAAAAGAGGTGGACTACATATTCGATCTCGACGACGAGACATTGGCGGGTCTCACGCTGTTCGCCAAAAAAGTTGCGCACAAAATCAAATCCAAAATAGAGTGCAGAAAGGTGGCAATGGTCGTTCTGGGGCTCGAAGTACCCCATGCACACATCCATTTAATCCCCATGAACAGCGAAAACGACGTCGATTTCAAGCGCGAAAAGCTGAATTTATCTCCCGAAGAGTTTAAGGAAATTGCGGCTCTCTTATCGGAATAAACATCTGTTGATAACTGCATAACACGCAGTAAAACAATAGGGTAGTGACGAGTGTCACTACCCTTGTTATTCTATATTTAACATAATGCAGCCATTAATCTGCGGCTGACGGAAAAAGTCCGATTAACGATAAATAAATTCGAAAATTTTATCCCGAATTTCATTTCAGTGTTACAAATGTAACACAATTGAGTGATTTACAAATGTAATTCACGTAATATAGTTTACATTTGTAATTATAGCAGTAGGGTACAGATGTTAATAATTACAGACGTAATCGACAACACGAGATCAAGTAAATATCGAAAGTCCTCGTCACAAATCCGAGTTCAAGACTTAAACCACACGCAATATATCCAATATAACCAATGCTTTACAGAAATTAACTAAATGTATACAACACAGCATAAGCCGCCGATCAATCAATAACGGCGCACCTCGACACACATAAGATATTTACAAGCATATTGCACTATACACCAACGATATACATATACCAACATAAAGCGATAATTTATATAAATACGCGGAGACTTTTTAACCATATATTCGAATTACACTTGTAAACAATATCAACACTTGATTTACTTTTACATTTCTCAACAAATATTTGTTTACAAAAGAAAAATAGTTTATTTTTGTAAAAATTACCGATTATGCGCGAAAAACTGCTCTCTTTGATGAAAAACGAGAATCTGACGCCGAGCAAACTCGCCGAATTGCTCGGCATCCAGCCCTCGGGAATCTCCCATATTCTCGCGGGGCGAAACAAACCGAGTTTCGATCTCGTCCAAAAAATATTGCGCCGCTTCCCGCAAATAAATCCCGACTGGCTGTTTCTCGACCAACAGCCGATGTACCGAGCCGTTGCGGAAAAAGGCGGGGGTTCGGCATCTCGGTCGGCCGCCGATCTTTTCGGTGAACCGACAGCCGCCACGATCCCGAGCGATGAAAATCGGAATCCGATTACGGCGAATAATTCCGCGGCGACCGCAGAACCCGACAATGACAAAGCCGACATTCCGACATCGGTGGTGCACTCCGTCGCGGCCGCCCGTCCGCAACAGAAAATACGACGAATAATAATTCTCTTCGACGACCATACGTTCGAGAGCTTCGAATCGCCCGAATAAACGGCGTCGGGCGAGGTGTCGGCAAGGTTGGACGAATCACTTTTCCTCATACATATTATTTAACATAATTATCGTCACATAAAATCCCCGTAAATCCGAAGTCGAGTCTCTGTTCGGCGCGATCGTACGACTCGCACGGTCACCGCGACGCGCCGACACCCATAACAATCTATCACGCAAAGCGAACCGATCGACAAACTGCCGACAACGACGCACATTAAAATTCATCTTAAAAATCATATCTCTGTAACCCCTATTCCCGCCAATCTTATTTTGATGCAATATTTATATTATGTTAAACAATATTTCGGATACATCCTATACTCGCATAACCGAGTGGCCATTTTGGCATTTTTAATAGCATCGATGCGAGATTATACCGCCATTTTGCCTATATTTGTAAACGGGTTCGTCCTTAACGCGCTACGGAATGAAAATAAACATGCGAAATATATATGTTGCGATAACAGTCGCAATTGTCATTGCGGCCATAACGCACGCATTTACCATAGGTTACGGTGTGACTTACGCACCCGCCGCGGAATCGTCGTCGACTCCGCAGCCATCCTCGACGGCCGTGATATACGAACGTACGTACCACGGACACAGCGACTTCGTTCATCTGAAGATAGACAGCACATACCGCGAAACGGGCAAAGGCCGCCTGAAACTCGAAACGGTGTGCGACCGTACAATGTCGCTCCGCAGTTTCGACGGCGCATACGCCGACTGCTCGACAGCAACACCGCGATGCTTCGCAAAAGGTTCCGACATAGCATGGACCGATACGGGCGAGACGTGCCGCATAATGAATTACGAATGTCGCAGAGCCACAGCCACATTCGAAGACATCACATGGGAGGTGTGGTATACCATACTGCTACCCCACTGCGCCGCCGACACACGTACGAGCGACCCGCTGGCGGGCCTCATACTCGAAGCCCGCGACATGAACGGCGATTACAGCCTCAGAATAAGACACATATCCGAAATATCATAATAACTTCAACCACTTAATACACATTCTTATGAAGAAAATTCTTTCATTAGTCGCAATGGCCGGTCTCGCAGCGGGCATGGCGACATCGTGCAAGCAGCACAACACATTGACCGCCGCCGAGGAGGCCGATGGTTGGCAGCTTCTGTTCAACGGCGAGAACCTCGACGGCTGGCGCGACTACAACGGCAAGGAGCTCACGGGCGGCTGGGGCGTAGTCGACGGCTGCATCCAGGCATCGGGCGAAGGCGGCGACGCTTCGGGCTACATCGTAACCGACAAGAAATACGACAACTTCGAGCTGGTTTGGGACTGGAAACTCACTCACGGCGGCAACAGCGGCATGCTCTACCACGTGGTGGAGAGCCCCAAATTCAAGGTTCCCTACGTTACGGGCCCCGAATACCAGCTCATCGACAACGAAGGTTGGGAAGAGGTCAACGCCCCCACCAAGCTGGAGGAGTGGCAGAAGCTGGGCGTGGACTACGCCATGCACCTGCCCGATTACAGCAAGATGCACGTAAATCCGCAGGGTCAGTGGAACACCTCGAAGATCGTCTTCGACAACGGTCACGTGGAGCACTGGCTCAACGGCGAGAAGATTCTGGAGTTCGAGGCGTGGACCGAGGACTGGTTCGCCAAGAAAGCCAGCGGCAAATGGGGCAATGCCACCGAGTACGGTCTGGCTCACGAGGGTGTGATCTGCCTTCAGGACCACGGCGATCCCGCATCGTTCCGCAACATCAAGATCAAGGAGCTGCCCCGCAAGGCAGGCAAGACGGTCAGCCTCTTCAACGGCAAGGACCTCACGGGCTGGGAGCTGTTCGGCAGCATGCGCGTTTCGGTGGACGACGAGGGTAACCTGGTGACCGAGAACGGCGAGGACCTGAAGTACGGTTACCTCGGCACGCGCGAGTACTACAAAGATTTCGACCTCACGGTAGAGTTCAAGCAGGCTTCGAACGGCAACTCGGGTCTCTTCTTCCACTCGTTCGTGGAGGGCGGCTACAAGAACAATATCGTGAACGGCTGGCAGTGCGAGGTCGCTCCCAAGGGTTGCGACACGGGCGGCATCTACGAGTCTTACGGCCGCGGCTGGCTGATCCAGATCCCCGACGAGAAGGAGACCATCCTCAAGGAGGGCGAGTGGAACACGCTGCGTCTGCGCGTCGAGGGCAACAACGTGAAGACCTGGCTCAACGGCGAGCCCATGGTGGACATCAACGACGAGCTGATCGGTTCGAAGACGGGCCGCATCATGTTGCAGATCCACGACGGCAACAACATCAAGGTGCTGTGGAAGAACTTCAAGCTCACCACTTTGTAACAGCGCGTCATAGCGCATTATGTAATACGGCTCCCGAATTGTCGGGGGCCGTATTATTTTGCGAAGTCATCTTCTTTTGCGAGTCGCAACCTGCGACGGGAGCGACGGCGATGCTCCGATACATCGAAATATCGCAAAAATCACTATATTTGCGAAACGGCCCGCGACGAGAGACGGGCGAATCCGAGATACCGACATGAAACACATTGAAACTCTAATAGTTGCACTTATCATCGCACTGACAGCCGCATCGTGCGGAGGAAAGCACGAAAACGACGCACAGGCGGACATCACGGTAACCATCCTGCCGCTCAAATACATAGTGGAAAACATTACGGGCGACGATTTCAAGGTCGACGTGCTCGTGCCTTCGGGCGCGAGTCCCGAGACATTCGAACCTACCCCGAAGCAATACATCGCCCTGAACGAGGCGCAGATGATATTCACGACGGGACTCATCGACTTCGAAAACGCCCTGCTGTCACGCCTCGAAAACAGGGAGAAGTTGGTGAACCTCAGCCGCGGCATCGATCTCATGGAGGGATCGTGCTCGCACGACCACTCGCACGCCGAAGCGGCTCATAAAGAGAAAAAACACGAAGCGGAGGCGGAAGCCGAGGGGCCCGAGCATGCCGAAAAGGAGCATCGCCACGGCATCGACCCCCACATATGGACCTCGCCGCGGGAACTCAAGATCATGGCCTGCAACGCTTTCGAAGCCATAGCCCGACAATATCCCGACTCGGCGAAGTACCGCGCGGCCTACGATACGCTGGCCGAACGTCTCGACTGTCTGGACAGGGAGTGCAAACGCATGTGCGACGCATCGGAATCGCGCGCGTTCGTCATCTACCACCCTGCCCTGACCTACTTCGCACGTGCCTACGGGCTGGAACAGATAGCTGTGGAGAGCGACGGCAAGGAGCCTTCGGCCAAACACATAGCCCGCATAATAGATGAGGCGCGCGAGGACGGTGTCACCTGCCTGCTCTACCAGTCGCAATATCCGCGCTCGACGGTGGAGATCATCGCACGCGACATGGGAGTCGAATGCCGCGAGATAGATCCGCTGGCCGAAGATGTCGCCAACAATATAATCGGCATAACCCGCCTTATAACAGGGAATTGACGGCATGGCCACGAAACGCGAAAAAATAGTCTCCCTACGTGGCGTGGGGGTTGCCTACGACGGCTGCGTTGCGCTCGAAGGCGTCGATCTCGACATATATTCCGACGACTTTATCGGCATCATAGGCCCCAACGGCGGCGGAAAGAGTTCGCTCGTAAAGGCCATACTCGGCGCCGTGCCGCACAGCGGACGCATAGAACTCGCCGACGAACTGCGCAAAGGATCGCACTACAAAATAGGCTACATGCCGCAGGTGTCGCAGTTCGACCGACATTTTCCCATATCCATAGGCGAGCTCGTGCTCTCGGGATTGCAGTCGGAGAAGGGATTCTTCGGGTTCTACACCTCGCGCGACAAGTCGGCGGTACGCAGGCTGCTCGCCGAGGCGGGAATCGACGCAATAGCATCGCGCCCCATAGGCGAAGTATCGGGCGGCCAGCTGCAACGCGCATTGCTCTGCCGCGCCGTAATAGCCGAGCCCAAGCTGCTAATACTCGACGAGCCGACCAATTTCGTCGACAACCGTTTCGAACGCGAGCTGTACGCCATGTTGCAGCGGCTCAACGAGCGGATGGCCGTGGTGATGATCTCGCACGACCTGGGGACCATAACCAGCGTGGTGAAGAGCATCGTGTGCGTCAACCGCCATGTGCACCGCCACGACTCGAACATACTGACCGAAGAACAGTTGCGCAACTACGACTGTCCGATACAGATCGTATCGCACGGCCGCATACCCCACACCGTACTCGAACACCACTCGGGCGACTGCTGTCGCGATCATGAATGAATCGCGGTTCGAAGAACCGTGCGGGCCGCAGCCTCGCCCCGCGGAGGCCCGCAACTCGCATCCGCTCGTTTCGCGCGCCCCGCAGGCCGCGGCCCGAATCCGATCCGACGACGAAAGACATAAAACAAGGACTGCCCCTTTTTAGAGGACAGTCCTTGTTGTTTCGGTAGACAGCGCTACCCTACTTCGCCTCGTTCAAGGCGCTCAGGTCGGCGAACATGCTCTCGAAAGACGACGCCATGTCGTTACGCAATGCTGCGTAATACTTGCGCACGAGCGACGCATTATGAGGCTCGGTGGGATTGCTGACCTTGGCGTAGAGCGCATTGCGCAGTGCCACGGCCTTCTCCATCAACTCCACAACGGCATCCTCCTTCGAAGGTTGAAAATATATCGCCATCTCGCAATCGAATACGAACTCTTCCAAACGATAGTCGATCTCTTTCTTAAGATCTCTCAAATTTGCCATAACAAGTCGTTTTAATTGAATTTATCTTTTCGCAAAGATAGGAAAACGAATCGACTTGTGCAAATTTAAGTTGCGGGTAATGAACGGACGTCAATCGTCGTCGTGACCGCCCATATCGACTATTATGCCTATCATATCGTCCTCGACCACCTGACCGCAGCAGCATTCGCGGCGGGGCTGCGGCTTGGGACGCGGCGCGGGCTTGGGCTTTTCGATGAAGGTGCGTACCTCGACTATCATGTCGCGATTGTAATAGATGTTCAACTCCACACGACGCATGGGCGGCAGTATCTGAGTGCGAAACACATTCCACACCTGCGGCATCTGCTTGAGCTGCATCTCTTTCGTGGCATCCGATGCCGACGACAAGAGAATCTCTTCCACACGCGCACGGTCGGCGATGGACGACTTGGCCACAGCCTCCTTGCAGTCGCTCCAGCTCTCGGCATCGGCATCGACCTCCACCTTGTATTCGGTCGAAAGCCCGTATCGCGAATCGAGCAGCGAGCGGAACTTCTGCGCGCGGCTCAACGCCAGCGCCTCGTTGCTCTTGGCGTTTCCGTCGGGCGAAGCGTATCCCGTAATCACTATCCTCTGCACATGAAGCGACGTATCGCGCTTCAAGCCCTCGACGAAGCGGTCCAGATCGGCCAGCTCGGCAGCATTTCCGCCCGTCAGCGAAGATATGCTCGATGCCGCCACACTGTATTTGAGCGAGTATTGCGCATCGACGTCATCACGGTTCACCCTGTAACGGCGAACCAGATAATTGCCCTCGACCTTCTCGGAGAGCATTGTGGTGTCGGCTTCCCGAATCGGCTCCGACTCCCCCGCATTCGCATAGGCCGCAGCCGCAAAGACGAGGAACATGACTGAGAGTGAATAAATCTTTTTCACGCGAATAAATCTTTTGGTTCGTTTGCCCTCTTCGAAGCAACAATCGCACCAAAAGGCCGCCGCACAAAAAGGCGCAGGCCGTCCCCCGTCGAAAGGGACAGCCTGCCGCATTGTCCGTCCGCAGCCGCCGCGAAGAAGCTCCGCTGCGGTACCGCTACCGCCGACTTACTCCGCGGGAGTGATATATACGTTGCGGAACTCCACGGGACCGCCCTCGCTCTGGAGCGCGATGTAACCCTCGGTATTCTCGGTGGTGCACTCGTTCTGCAAATTGCCGTTGATATAGACCGTTATACGGTTGCCCTTGCATACGATCTCGGCCTCGTTCCACTCGCCTTCGGGCTTCTCGAAATTGCCGTTGCGATCCTTAACGGGGAACTCGCCCGTGCACTCCACCTCGGGGATCTTGGCGCCGCCCAGCATGACGAAATCGCCCGCCTTGCCCGCGCAGAGCTGGCACTCGATGGCGTGCGGCCACACCTTGTCGCCGTCCTGCACGCGCTGGAATATGCCGCTGTTGGTGCCCTTGCCGACCCAACGCCACTCGACATGCAGCTTGTAGTCGCCGTACTTGTTCTCGGTACGCATGTAGCCGAACGGATTGCCCGCGATGCGGATATTGCCGTTCTCCACGCCGAACACCTTGTCGGCTGGAACTCCGCTCCCGCTGTCGAGCACGCATACCCATCCCGTCAGATCCTTTCCGTTGAAAAGCTCCGTCTTTTTTCCGCAGTCGCAGCACGAACACATCACCGCCGCGGCAACCAACGCCGCAAGAATAAATTTCACCTTCATTTTATTTCGCTTTTTATTAAACTGTTTCGACTGCAAAAATATACATTAATTCATTACCGCCACAAGCATTTCCGCTCTTTTTGCGTATATTTGCCCTAATAAAAACGCCCGACTTATGCCGACCCGACTCCTTATGACCGCACTTATGCTTCTCACCCTCGCAGGCGCGGCGGCCCGACCGACCGCGGTCGATCCGCAACCCGTAGCCGAAAAGGATTTCGCAGGTTATCTGTTCGCTTATTTCACGGGCAACCGCATCTCGCAGGAGGCCATATGCTTCGCCGTCAGCACCGACGGCCGCACGTTCCGTGCGCTGAACGGCAACCGCCCCGTACTCGATTCCAAGAAGATAAGCTCCACGGGAGGCGTGCGCGACCCCCACATACTGCGCGGCGAGGACGGCCGCACGTTCTACATGGTCGCGACCGACATGGTGTCGGCCAACGGCTGGGACTCCAACCGCGCCATGGTGCTTATGCGCTCCGACGATCTGGTGAACTGGAGCTCTTCGGTGGTCAACATGCAGAAACGGTTCGAGGGGCAGGAGAATCTCAAACGCGTGTGGGCGCCGCAGACCATCTACGACGCTGAAGCGGGCAAATACATGATCTACTGGTCGATGAAATACGGCGACGGTCCCGACGTCATCTATTACGCCTATGCCAACGATGCGTTCACCGACATCGAGGGCGAGCCGCGGCCGCTGTTCGTCCCCGCCGACCGACTCCCGTGCATCGACGGCGACATAGTTCACGCCGACGGAGTGTACCACCTTTTTTATAAGACCGAAGGCCACGGGAACGGCATAAAGGTCGCCACCACCCGATCGCTCACCTCGGGCCGATGGGACGAACAGCCCGACTACAAGCAGCAGACCGCCGAGGCGGTGGAGGGCGCGGGCACGTTCAAACTCATAGGACAGGACCGATACATCCTCATGTACGACGTCTACATAAAGGGAGGCTACCAGTTCACCGAGACCGACGATCTGCGCACGTTCCGCGTCATCGACGACGCTGTGGACATGGATTTCCATCCGCGCCACGGCACGGTGATCCCCGTAACCGCGGCCGAACTGCGACGTCTCACCGAGAAATGGGGCTTGCCCGAGGATATAACGATCCCGACCAACCCCGTGCTGGAGGGATTCCACGCCGATCCCGAGATACTCTACTCGCGAAAGACGGGCCGCTACTACATCTACTCCACCACCGACGGCACCGAGGGCTGGGGCGGCTGGTATTTCACGGCATATTCATCCGACGACCTTATCCACTGGCAATTCGAGAACGTGGTTCTCGACCTGCGTTCCGAGCAGGTGGCGTGGGCCGACGGTAACGCCTGGGCGCCGTGCATCGAGGAGGTCGAGACACGCGACGGCCGATACCGCTACTATTTCTATTACAGCGGCAACCCCGTCGATGGCGGCGGCAAACAGATCGGCGTGGCCGTGGCCGACTCCCCCACGGGTCCCTTCACCGACGCGGGCCGTCCGATCATAACCGATTCGCCAACGGGCAGCGGACAGCAGATCGACGTCGACGTATTCACCGATCCCGTCTCGGGAAAACGCTATCTCTACTGGGGCAACGGCTACATGGCGGGCGCCGAGCTCAGGAAGGACATGATGTCGATAAAACCCAATACCGTCACCGTCATGACGCCCGAAGGAGGCACGCTCGGCGATTACGCCTACCGCGAGGCGCCCTACGTGTTCCATCGCAACGGAATATATTACTTCCTGTGGTCGGTCGACGACACGGGATCGGCCAATTACCACATAGCCTACGGCACCTCGCACTCGCCTCTCGGCCCGATAGAGGTGGCGAAGGAGCCCGTTATCCTGATTCAGGACCCCGCAAAACGCATCTTCGGAACGGGCCACTGCTCGGTGATCCGCCTGCCCGACAGCGACGAGTGGCGCATAGTCTACCACCGCATAAACCCCGCCTACATCGACAACGGCCCGGGCATACACCGCGAAGTGTGCATCGACCGTCTGGAATTCGGCACGGACGGATCGATAAAACGAGTGACGCCGTGCAATTGAACAGCAACACCTAACACCAAACGATAATGAAACGCATACTGTTTTTGCTTACAGCCGTAGCGATCTGCGCATCCGCATCGGCTTTCACCCGCCACGAACTGGCAGTGCGCAGCGAGGCGATGGACAAGAATGTCCCCGTGATCGTCCTGCTGCCCGACGGCTACGCATCGGCCGACCGTCTGCCCGTGGTATATCTGCTCCACGGCTACAGCGACAACCACAAGGCATGGGATGCCAAAGGCGGCGCGGGAGCCATGGCCGACCGCTACGGCACGATAATCGTCACGCCCGACGGCGGCTTCGACAGCTGGTATTTCGACAGCCCCGTCGACCCGACCTACCGTTACGAAACATTCGTCACCCGCGAACTGATCCCCTACATCGACAAGCTCTACAAGACGGTCGCAGACCGCTCGGGACGCGCCATAGCGGGCCTCTCGATGGGCGGCCACGGCGCGCTCTACCTCGCCATACGCCATCAGGATCTATTTTCGGCGGCGGGCAGCATGTCGGGCGGCGTGGACATACGTCCGTTCCCCAACAACTGGGGCATGTCGAAGCGGCTGGGCACGATCGACGAGCATCCCGACAACTGGGAGCGCAACACGGTAATCAACATGACCGACCGTCTGCGTCCCGATTCGCTGAAGATCGTATTCGAATGCGGCACCGACGATTTTTTCCTCGGAGTCAACCGCGCACTGCACGAAAAGCTACTCAAGGAGGGCATTCCCCACGACTATTACGAACGCCCTGGCGGCCACAACTGGACCTACTGGAGCAACGCCGTGCAATACCAGATGCTCTTCTTCTCCAACGCGTTCAAGGCCGAAAAAAAGGAATAAGACAATATTCAACATAATCGACGTTTAATGAAAAAAATTCTATGCTTACTACTCCTTCTGCCGTTCGTCGCCGAGGCTCTCGCCGACGGAGGCAAGGAGGATGCGCGCACGCGCAACCGCTACGCGCTGGCCGAGCGATTCACCGCAGGCAAACTCCAGAACATGCTCTTTTCGACCACGGTCGACCCGCACTGGTTCAAATCGGGCGAGAAGTTCTGGTATTCGTACAAGACAAGCGAGGGCACGCGCTGGTATGTGGTCGATCCCGACGCACGCAAGCGTACTCCGCTGTTCGACCACGACAAACTCGCCGCGCAGCTCACCGAGATCGTCAAGGATCCCTACATCGCATCGCAGCTCCCGATCCGCAACCTGGAGGTCGACGAGAACGGACACACGTTCACCTTCGAGGTGATGTCGTCGCAGGACGCCAAGCCCAAGGAGCTGACAAAGGAGGATTCGCTGGCGGGCAAGAAGCCCAAGAAAGCGAGCGGCAAAGAGATATTCTACTTCTCGTACGATTCGCGCACGGGCGAGCTCACCCATCTGAAGGACAAGGAGAAAGAGACCAAGCAGCTCCATTGGGCATCGGTATCGCCCGACGGCAAGACGGTGGTCTACGCCAAGGATCTGAACCTCTACCGCATGTCGCGCGAGGATTACGAGAAACTCAAGAAGGACGAGAAGGACAGCACCGTGGTCGAGACGCAGATCACCACCGACGGCGTGAAGGACTTCGGCTACGGCCAGCCTTACAGCATGCTCAACACCGACACGCTCTGCGACGGCAAGCGCAAAGGAGTCTACGGCCTGTGGTCGCCCGACTCGCGCTACTTCGCCACCATCGTGACCGACGACCGCAACGTGCGCGAGCTGTGGGTGATAAACTCCATGGCAAGTCCGCGCCCCACTCTGGAGACCTACAAATACCAGATGCCCGGGGAGAAGGAGGCACCCATCTACCACCTCTATCTGTTCGACATGAACGACAACTCGCGCAAGGAGATCGAGACGGGACGTTTCAAGGATCAGACGCTCTCAATAGCCCGCAAGCCGCGCGAGCAGAAGCAGCGTCACATGTACGACCAGGCGGGCGTATGGCTCGGCGACGGCGGGCGCTTCTTCGTGACGCGTTCGAGCCGCGACCTGCACCGCATCGACATCTGCTCCTACACCATAGGCGAGGATACGCTGCGCCCCGTGGTCGAGGAACGTATGAACACTTATATAGAGGTACGTCCGCTCGCGGCGCTCAACGGAGGCAAGGAGATCATACAGTGGAGCGAGCGCGACGGCTGGGGCCATCTCTATCTCTATGACGACCAAGGCAATCTCAAACGCCGTCTTACAGAGGGTCCGTGGCACGTGCACCAGATACTCAAGGTCGACGAGAAACGCCGCACCGTATATTTCACGGGCATGGGCCGCGAGGCGGGCGAGAACCCCTACTACCAGCATCTCTATTCCGTCGGGCTCGACGGCGGCGCCGTGAAGCTGCTCAACGGCGGCGACGCGTTCCACGACACGCAGGTGGACGACGCATGCCGCTACTTCGTCGACAACTATTCGCGCGTGGACACCATACCCGAAACGGCTCTCTACGACTGCCTGGGCAACAAGCTCATGACGCTGGAGACGAGCGACTTCTCGCAGCTTCTCGCCAACGGCTACAAGTTCCCCGAGACGTTCACCGTCAAGGCGGCCGACGGCGTTACCGATCTCTACGGCGTGATGTACAAGCCGTTCGATTTCGATTCCACCAAGCGCTACCCCATCGTCGACTACGTATACCCGGGACCGCAGGTCGAGGCCACGTCGTACCCGTTCACGCGAATGACCGTACGCACCGACCGTCTGGCGCAGGCGGGATTCGTCGTAATCACCGTCGGTAACCGCGGCGGCCACCCCGACCGTTCGAAGTGGTACCACAACTACGGTTACGGCAACCTGCGCGACTACGGTCTGGCCGATCAGAAAGCGGCCATCGAGCAGCTCGCGGCGCGTCATGACTTCATCGATATCGACCGCGTGGGCATCCACGGCCACTCGGGCGGCGGTTTCATGTCGACGGCGGCCATCCTGCAATACCCCGACTTCTTCAAGGCGGCGGTATCGTGCGCGGGCAACCACGACAACCGCATCTACAACCGCTGGTGGAGCGAGACGCACCACGGCGTCAAGGAGGAGGTGAGCGACAAGGGCGACACCACCTTCGTATACCGCATAAGCAGCAATCCCGAGATAGCACGTCAGCTCAAAGGCCATCTGCTGCTGGTGCACGGCGACATCGACAACAACGTCCACCCGGGCAACTCGCTCCGCGTGGTGGATGCGCTCATCCGCGCCAACAAGCGTTTCGACATGCTCATCCTGCCGCAGCAGCGCCATGGATTCGGCGACATGAACGAATATTTCTACTGGCGTCTGGTCGATTACTTCACCGACTATCTGATCGACGGTCGCCAGACCGAGGTGGATATTCCGCAGAGGTAACGAGTCTGCGCCGAGCAAAAAATAAGGTTCGAGGAATCCCTCGAACCTTATTTTTTATAAGGACCCATCCGCTTCGGAGCCACATGTCGCGAGTCGTAGCCTGCGGAGTGAGCGAACAGCGAGCCTCCGCGGGGCGAGGCTGCGGCTCGCGCGGCTCTGAAGAGCCGCAAATATATTCCGCGTAACGGCAATTCCGCCCTCTATATTTCGTGCGACAACGACGGCGGCACGGCGGCGCTCATGTCGAAATCGCCCCAGCGCTCGGCCACCGAATCCAGAACGGCATAGAGTTCGTCGGGATCGTTAAGTGTCACCAGCTTCAGACGCGTGGACTTGAAGTCGGGCAGCCCCTTGAAATAGTTCGACAGGTGGCGGCGCATTTCGAGTATGCCTACCCTCTCGCCCTTTATCTCCAGCGACTTGGCCAGATGCCCCTTGGCTATGGCCACACGCTCCGCCACCGACGGCTGGGGCATGACCTCGCCCGTGGCCATGTAGTGCTTCACCTCGCGGAATATCCACGGCCGTCCGTATGTGGCGCGGCCTATCATCACGCCGTCCACACCGTAACGGTCGAACATCTCGGCAGCCTTGGGTCCCGAATCCACGTCGCCGTTGCCGATGATGGGTATCCGCATGTCGGGATGATGCTTCACCTCGCCTATCAGCGTCCAGTCCGCCTCGCCGCGATACATCTGCGCGCGCGTGCGGCCGTGGATCGTCAGGGCCGCTATGCCCGTATCCTGCAACCGCAAGGCTATATCGACGATGTTTTTCGAATCCTCGTCCCAGCCCAGACGCGTCTTGACGGTCACGGGCAGCGACACGGCCTCCACTATGCGGCGCGTCATCTCCACCATCAGAGGCACGTCGCGCATCATGCCCGACCCCGCTCCGCGGCCCGCGATCTTCTTCACGGGACAGCCGAAATTGATGTCGATGAAATCGGGACGGGCACTCTCGGCTATGCGTGCCGCCTCCACCATAGGCTCTATAAGGTGGCCGTAGATCTGTATGCCCACGGGCCGTTCGGCCTCGTCGATATTGAGCTTGGCGCGCGACTTCCACGCGTCGCGGATCAGGCCGTCCGACGATATGAACTCGGTGGTAACCACGTCGGCCCCGAACCGCTTGCACATGTAGCGGAACGAAGGATCGGTGACGTCCTCCATCGGCGCCAGAAAAAGAGGCTTCTCCCCCAGATCGATATTGCCTATCTTCATAGTCGATAGCTTTATAACAATATGTGAGCGGCAAAATTACAAATAATTTCCGTTATTTCGATATCGCCGTGCGATATCGGCAGTTCGCCGCCGCCCCACAGCGGCGGACTGCGGCTCGCCCGAGGCTCGCGCCATCCTCCGCCGTCGGCGAACAGCAGCCGACTCGACGACAATCCGCCCACTTTTGCCGACAAGCAAAAAATTATGCTTATATTTGCAATCCTGACGCGCCCGCGGGCGCACGATCATAACGGAAACCGAATAAAATTCAACGCTTGACTATGAATATCGAAAACTACATCTCGCAAATCGTATCGCAGTCCATCGAGGCTCTTTACGGACCCGTCGATGCCGCGCAGTTGCAGATCCAGAAGACCCGCAAGGAGTTCGAAGGAGACTACACCCTGGTTACATTCCCGTTGCTCAAACTCAGCCGCAAGTCGCCCGAAGCGACGGCGACCGAGATCGGCGAACGCATCGTGGCCGACAATCGGAGCATAGCCTCGTTCAACGTCATCAAAGGATTCCTCAATCTCTCTCTCGCCCCGTCGTTCTGGGCCGAACGTTTCGCCGAGTCGGCTGCCGACGAGCATTTCGGCGAGGCCGCACCCACGGGCCGCACGATCATGATAGAGTACTCGTCGCCCAACACCAACAAACCTCTGCACCTGGGCCATATCCGCAACAACCTGCTCGGATATTCGGTGGCGCAGATACTGAAGGCCAACGGCCACAACGTCATAAAGGTCAACCTCGTGAACGACAGAGGCATCCACATCTGCAAATCGATGCTGGCATGGAAGCTCTACGGCGGCGGAGAGACCCCTGCGTCGTCGGGCCTCAAGGGCGACCATCTGGTAGGCAAATACTACGTCGAGTTCGACAAGCACTACAAGGCCGAGATCAAGCAGCTCGTCGAGGGCGGCATGAGCGAGGACGAAGCCAAGAAAAACGCCCCCATCATGCGCGAGGCGCAGGAGATGCTGCGCAAATGGGAGGCCAAGGATCCCGAAGTGTACGGCCTGTGGCAGACCATGAACGGCTGGGTCTACGACGGTTTCGACGTGACCTACAAGGCCTTGGGAGTCGATTTCGACAAGGTTTACTACGAATCGCAGACCTATCTGCTCGGCAAGAGCCTCGTGCAGGAGGGTCTCGACAAGGGCGTCTTCTTCCGCAAGGAGGACAACTCGGTGTGGATCGACCTCACGGCCGACGGCTTGGACCAGAAGCTGCTGCTGCGCGGCGACGGCACGTCGGTCTACATGACGCAGGATCTGGGCACCGCCCTGCGCCGTTTCGAGGATAACAAGCTCGACGACATGATATACGTGGTGGGCAACGAACAGAACTACCACTTCCAGGTGCTGAAACTGGTGCTCAAGAAGTTGGGCTACGACTGGAGCGACAACATCTACCACCTCTCGTACGGCATGGTGGAGCTGCCCGAGGGCAAGATGAAGTCGCGCGAGGGCACCGTGGTCGACGCCGACGACCTGATGGCCGACATGGTGGCCACGGCGCGCGAGATGTCGGACGAACTGGGCAAGCTCGACGGCTGCACCAAGGAGGAAGCCGACGCCATCTGCAACATGGTGGGACTCGGCGCCCTGAAGTACTTCATCCTGAAGGTCGACCCCAAAAAGACCATGCTGTTCGATCCGCGCGAGTCGATCGACTTCAACGGCAACACGGGTCCCTTCATACAGTACACCCACGCCCGCATCTGCTCGATACTGCGCAAGGCCGACGAGGCGGGCATCGACCGCCGATCGCACGACTGCGCCGAGCTGCTGCCCGAGGAGATAGGACTCATTAAGTCGCTCGCCGACTTCCCCAACGCGGTGGCCTCGGCAGGCGAGAACTTCGCGCCGTCGATCATAGCGTCGTACGCCTACGATCTGGCCAAGACGTTCAACGGCTACTACCACGACCACTCGATCCTGCGCGAGGAAGACGGGCAGAAGCGCGCCATGCGCCTGATGTTGGCCGCCGAAGTGGCCCGCATACTGAACAAAGCCATGAAACTGTTGGGAATCGACGTTCCCCAAAGAATGTAACGCACATATGAAAAGGATATATCTGATAACGGCCATCGCCGTAGCCGCGGCGTCGCTTGCCTTCGCGGGCGACGGCGGCAAGAAGAGCGCGAAGAGCTTCACCAACCCCGTGATCGACCGCGACGCTCCCGACCCCACGGTCATCCGCGCCGAGGACGGCACTTTCTACGCCTACTCGACCCAGCGCGACGGCAACGTGCCGATCTACAAGTCGACCGACATGGTCGAATGGGAGTACATAGGCGGCGCATTCCCCAAAGGCGGCGTACCGCGCTTCGTGCCCAAGGGCGGAATATGGGCGCCCGACATCAACCTTATCGACGGCAAATACGTCCTCTACTTCTCCATATCGACATGGGGCGGCGAATGGGAGTGCTGCATAGGCCGCGCCGTATCCGACTCGCCCGAAGGTCCCTTCACCGACGCCAAGATGCTGTTCCGCTCGAAAGATATCGGTGTGCAGAACTCGATCGATCCCGTGGTGGTGCAGGACGGCGGACGCAAATATCTGGCCTGGGGCAGCTTCAGCGGCATATACATCACCGAGCTGACCGACGACGGTCTGGAACTGGACGATCCCAAGAACATAGTGAAGATAGCGGGCACGGCCTACGAAGGCACCTACATACACAAGCGCGACGGCTACTACTACCTCTTCGCGTCGATAGGCCGATGCTGCGAGGGCATGAAGAGCACCTACGAGACTGTCGTGGGCCGCAGCCGTTCACTGTTCGGCCCCTACGTCGACAAGCAGGGCCGTCCCATGACCGATAACCACCACGAAGTGCTGGTCTCGGGCGACGATCGCGTGAAAGGCCCTGGCCACGACTCGCAGATCATAACCGACGACAAGAAGCAGGACTGGATATTCTACCACGGCTACACCGCGAGCGACAACGCATCGAGCGGACGCAAAATGTTCCTCGACCGCGTGACATGGCACGACGGATGGCCGCAGATAGGTGTCGGCGGCCACCCCACCGTGACGGGTAAGGCTCCCGTGATAAAGAAGAAACGGAAATAACGGCAAAGTAATCATGCGTCCGTCGAAAGCGGGCGCATGATTCGTTGAACGAGGATACTGCCATGCAACGAAAGCCGCTCGAGGATATGACGCTGCAAGAGCTGTGGGAACTGTTCCCGATAATTCTGTCCGAGCATAAGGATTGCCGGCGGCAATGGGCCGCAGAAGAAATATCGGTGCTGGAAACCGTTCTGGGTCGCGATGCCAAACGCATAAGCCACATAGGCAGCACCGCCGTCGAACGGATAATGGCCAAGCCGATAGTCGACATTCTGCCGGAGGCCGCCGACGGCACGTCGTTCGACGCAATCAGGCCCCGCATAGAATCGGTCGGTTACAGACTGATGTCGTGCGGCGGCTCCCGAATGAGTTTCAACAAAGGATATACCCCCGACGGATTCGCCGACAAGGTTTTCCACCTGCATCTGCGTCGGGCGGGCGACAACGACGAACTGCGGTTCCGCGACTATCTCAATGCGCACCCCGACACGGCGCAAGAGTACGAATCGCTGAAGATCGGGCTTTGGAAGCGATTCGAACACGACCGCGACGCATACACACGTGCCAAAACGGATTTCATAATGCGGCACACTCGGCTGGCGAAGCTCGAAAATCCCGACGAATAACACGACGGCTGCCCGAATCGCTCGGACAGCCGTCGTAGTTCAACGCGCAATGGCGCTATGCCTCCTGTTCCTCGGCCTGTTCCTCGTCGGGCAGACGGAACTCGGTGAATCCCGCGCCCACGAGAATATTGAACCACGAAAGAGCCTTCTTTATGTCCGACACATGAACGCGGTCGCGGTCGTAGTCGGGCAGCACCTCGGCGAAATAGGCTTTCAGCTTCTCGGGCGACTCCTTGTGCGAGATGGCCTCCTTGCCGCCCGTGTGGGCGTACATCTTGGTAAATACCTCGGCCAGAGCTATGTCGTCTCCTTCGGTGAACATCGAGATCTCCGACAACGCGCTCACGCGCGAAGTGGCCGACGCGTTCATGCGCTTGCCGTCGCCGAGCGACTCCACGATGATGCCGTGCGTCGATTGCGCCACGTACTTATACAGTCCGGGCATACCCGAAATGGCGAGAATATCCTTAAATTCCATAATCCGATAAATGATTTTGAGTTAATATTTTTCCGTTTGTAAAATTGGTTTCCGTTCACGCTCCGCGGTCGATATGCACATCGAGCTGCGGGAAGGGGAAGTGCGCACCCGCCGCGGGCAGCTCCTTGTAGAAGCACTCCGTGATGCTGTCCAGCACATCCCAGTAATCCTTGTTCAACACCCACGCGCGCGCCTCGATCACCACGGCGCTGTCGGCCATGGCGTCTATGCGCACATATGCCGCAGGTTCCTTCAACACCTTGTCCGACCGCATGATGATGGCCAGCATCGCCGCACGTACGGCATCGTAGTCGTCGCCGTAAGCGACCGACACCTTCCAGCTGCAACGGCGCGTGACCGACGTCGTGTAGTTGTTGATGATCGACGTCGATATCATGTTGTTGGGGATGTATATCGTCTGTTTGTCGGTGGTCTGCACCGTGGTGGTGAACAGACGTATGGCCGTCACCGTTCCCGACACTCCCTGCGACGATATGTAGTCGCCTATCGAGTAGGGACGCAGCACGAGTATCATCACGCCGCCCGCGAAATTCTGCAACGTGCTGCTCAGGGCCATACCTATCGCCAGACCCGCCGAGGCCAGCACGGCGGCGAATATGGTGAGATTGACTCCCAGAACCGACACCACGGCCACGGCCAGAATGATGTAGCCGACCGTCTTCACCAGCGTCAGGAGAAACGTGTGCAGCGACAGTTCCGTCTTGCGGCGGGTCATGAGGGCGTCGATCATCTTCACCACACGCCTGAGAAGCCAGCGTCCCGCATAGTATATGGCCAGCGCGATGCAGATCTTTATGCCCGTCCATATCAGCCACGACACGATCTCCGACACGATGTCGTGAACGTCCAGCGCGGCCAGCCGCTTGACCGTCTCGGCGAATTTCTCTTTCTGAACGCTGTCGGGCACGATCAGATTCTCCAGTTTGTCGGTCTGTAAGAACAGACCGAATATGTTTCTCAACACCATATTCCTGCTTATATTAATGCAAAATTAATCATTTTTAGCTTAAATACGCTATCTTTGTTAAAACGATCGCGCATCACCCGTCCCATGTTCAAAGCCCGCCTTCACGACATACTGCTGCCGACGATGCTTTTCGTGCTCGCAACGCTCTCGGGGTGCCGCACTTACGATGCACCGTCCGACGACGGCGAAACGCCGCAGGCACCCAACATATCCATCGCCGATCTGCACGATCTGTGCGGCAAAGGTTCGCTGAACATAAGCGAACCGCTCGTTGCGGGCGGTTACGTCACGTCTAGCGACCGCGCCGCGAACTTCAGCCGCACCTTCACCATCGAGGATCCCACGGGAGGCATGGAGATAATGGCGGGCCTCTACGACCTGCACAACATCTATCCGTTAGGTTGCTACGTAACCCTGCGGCTCGAAGGTTGCACCGTCGCCGAGAGCCGCGGAGTGTTGCAGGCGGGAATCGCCGCCGCGGAGTACGACAGCTACCCCGTCACCTACTTCTCGTCGCGCGTGCTTCTCG
>CAUHCL010000017.1 GCA_959604655.1 uncultured Alistipes sp.
CCCTTGTCTAATTTTGTAAAAACCTAAACTACACAAGCATTTTTTTATCGTGCCGCCGACCTCGGTGCGATACCCGAAACCGGGAAGAACAACTGCCGACCTGAAAAAAGTGAACCCTTAAAACCCGTGTGCCCATGAGAAAATGAACCATTGAAACTTCTTGAATCCCGAATGCGTGCCGTCGCGATGTTTACGGACGGACGCGGGCGGACAATCCTAAATTATTAACCCTAAACTTATAGAATATGTTATATTTCGACAGATATGCGCATCGGCGTATATTTGCCATGCTGCTTCTTGCGTGCCTGGTTTGTATGCCGTTGCTGTCGTCGGCCGCGGGTGCGGAACAGGATGGAAAAACGGTGAATGTGAACGGCCGCGTGACGGATGAGAACGACCAGCCGCTGGCAGGCGTGGGCATCATCGTGCAGGGCAGTACCCGAGGCGTGTCTACCGATCTGGACGGTACGTTCACCATACAGGTGAAGATCGGACAGAAACTCGAACTTAGCTACCTGGGCTATCAGGATCTGGTGGTGCCCGTTACGAGCGACAAACGTCTGGTGCTGAAGATGGCACCGCAGGAGAGCGTTCTGGACGAGGTTACCATCGTGGCCTTCTCGAAGCAGCGGAAGGAGTCGGTGATCGGTTCGATCTCGACCATCAAGCCTGCCGAGCTGAAGGTGCCGTCGAGCAACCTCACCACGGCGCTGGCAGGCCGCGTGGCGGGTATGATCTCGTACCAGCGAAGCGGAGAGCCAGGGCAGGACAATGCCGATTTCTTCATCCGCGGCGTCACCACGTTCGGCTATAAGGTCGACCCCCTGATCCTGATCGACAACGTGGAGATGACCTCGACCGATCTGGCCCGTCTGCAAGTGGACGACATAGCGAGCTTCTCGATAATGAAGGATGCCACCGCCACCGCCCTTTACGGTGCGCGCGGCGCCAACGGCGTGATTCTGGTGACCACCAAGCAGGGCGCCGAGGGCAAGGCCACACTCAGTTTCCGCTACGAGACGTCGATATCGGGACCTACGCGCGACGTGGAGCTGGCCGACCCCATCACCTACATGCGTCTGGCCAACGAGGCAGTGCTCACGCGCGACCCGCTGGGCATGACGCTCTATTCGGACCAGAAGATCGACAACACCATAGCGGGCACCAACCCCTACTATTATCCCGCCACCGACTGGAAAAAGGCCCTTATAAAGGATCTGACCTCGAACCACCGCGCCAATCTGAGCATAAGCGGAGGCGGCAAGGTGGCGCGCTACTATGTGGCGGCGGGATTCTCGCAGGAGAACGGTATACTGAAGGTCGACAAGCAGAACAATTTCAACAACAACATCGATCTGAAGAACTATTCGCTGCGGTCGAACGTGAACATAAACATCACCAAGACCACCGAGCTGATAATCCGCATGTCGGGCCAGTTCGCCGATTACACGGGCCCGATCGACGGCGGTACGGCGCTCTACAACAAGATCATGCAGACCAACCCCGTGCTGTTCCCCGCCTATTATCCCAAGGATGACGACCACCGCTACGTGAACCACATCCTGTTCGGCAACTACGGCAACGGCGACTACATAAATCCCTACGCCGACATGGTGAAGGGATACAAGGAGTATTCGCGCAACGTGCTCAACTCGCAGTTCGAGGTGAAGCAGAACTTCGATTTCGTCACCAAGGGCCTGTCGGCGCGTGTGATGTTCAACACCAAGCGCACGTCGTATTACGAGACCACGCGGTCGTACACTCCCTTCTACTACTACGCTTCGGACTACGACAAGATAAACGACACCTACAAGCTCACGCCCATCAACGAGGACGGAGGTACGGAGTATCTCAACTACACCCCCGGCGAGAAGACCGTGAGTTCCGACATGTACGTCGAGGCGTCGGTGAATTACGACCGCACGTTCGCCGAGAAACACGCCGTGAGCGGATTGCTGGTGTTCCAGGCCAAGCACAACGTGACGGGCAACGCATCTACGCTCCACGAGTCGCTGCCTTACCGCAATCTCGGATTGTCGGGCCGCGCGACCTACGGATTCGACAAGCGCTATTTCATCGAGCTGAATTTCGGCTACAACGGTTCGGAGCGTTTCTCGGCCAATCACCGCTGGGGATTCTTCCCGTCGGCGGGCTTCGGCTGGATGGTGTCGAACGAACCCTACTGGGGCGAGAATCTCGGCCGCATCATCACCAAGCTTAAGGTGAAGGGTACCTACGGACTGGTGGGCAACGACGCCATAGGCAGCTCGCGCTTCCTCTATCTGTCGGAGGTGAACATGAACGACGGCGACAAGGGCGCCACCTTCGGCCGCGACAACGGCTACTCGAAGAACGGTATCTCGCTGAGCCGCTATGCCAACAACGCCATCACGTGGGAGGTGTCGCGAAAGGGCAACATAGGCGTGGAGCTGACGCTCTTCGACGCCTTCGAGCTTCAGGCGGAGTATTACAAGGAGCGCCGCAAGAACATACTCATGACCCGCACCGCGACCCCCGCCACGATGGGTCTCTCGGCACAGCCGTTCGCCAACATAGGCGAGGCCGAGGGTTCGGGAGTCGACCTTTCGATCGACATTAACAAGTCGATAAACAAGAATCTGTGGATACAGGGCCGAATGAACTTCACCTACTCGACCAGCAAGTACCTCGTCTACGAGGAACCCACCTACGACACCGCGCCGTGGAAGAGTCGCGTGGGTTATCCCATCAGCCAGCAGTGGGGATACCTGGCCGAGCGTCTGTTCGTCGACGACGTGGAGGTGAAGAACTCTCCTTACCAGAACTTCGGCGAGTACGGCGCGGGCGATATCAAGTATCACGACGTGAACCGCGACGGCCAGATCACGACTCTGGACCAGGTGCCCATCGGATGGCCCACCACCCCCGAGATCGTCTACGGTTTCGGTCTCTCGGTCGGATGGAAGAATCTGGACGTGTCGTGCTTCTTCCAGGGACTGGCGCGCGAATCGTTCTGGATCGACACCGCCGCCACGGCGCCGTTTTACAGCGAGCACCAGCTGTTGCAGGCGTATGCCGACAGCCACTGGTCGGAGGACAACCGCGATCTGTACGCCCTGTGGCCGCGCCTGAGCACCACGCTGAACCAGAACAACAACCAGAAGAGCACGTGGTTCATGCGCGACGGCTCGTTCCTGCGCCTCAAGTCGGTGGAGCTGGGCTACACGTTCCGCATAAAGAGATGGCCCGATGCGGGATTCCGTCTCTATGTGAGCGGTACCAACCTGCTTACGTTCAGTAATTTCGATCTGTGGGATCCCGAGATGGCCGGCAACGGTCTGGGCTATCCCGTGCAGCGGGTGTTCAACATAGGTCTTAACATTAACTTGTAAACGTCGCTCGTATGAAAAGATTCTTTTATAATACCGTCATCGTCATGGCATCGGTGCTCTCGGGCGTCGGATGCAACGAATATCTCGACATAGTGCCCGACAACGTGGCCACGCTCGAAAATGCCTTCTCGCTGCGCACGACGGCGGAGCGCTATCTGTTCACGTGTTACTCCTACCTCCCCAACGAGGGTACGTTCGGAGGCAATATCGGCATGGGCGCGGGAGACGAGTTCTGGCTCCCCTCGTCGCGCACCGACGCGGCGTGGATGATCGCCCGCGGCTACCAGAACGTGTCGGATCCGTATATGAACTTCTGGCAGGGCAACAACGGCGGCCGCGACCTGTACGAGGCCATACGCGCCTGCAACATATTTCTCGAAAATATCGACCGCGTGCCCGACATGGAGCACTCCGAGAAGCTGCGGTGGATCGCCGAGGTGAAGTTCCTCAAGGCGTTCTACCATTTCTATCTGGTGCGCATGTACGGCCCGATATGTATTATCCGCGAGAACGTGCCCGTGGATGCCTCCTACGGCGACGTCTATCCCGCGCGGCGCCCCGTCGACGAGTGCTTCGCCTACATCGAGGAACTGCTGGACGAGGCCATTCCCGACCTGCCCGTCAAGATCGAGAACGAACTCACGGAGTTGGGTCGCCTGACTCAGCTGGCGGGTTACTGCATGAAGGCGTGGATGGCCGTTACCGCCGCCAGCCCCTTCTTCAACGGCAACAACGACTATGCGGGCATGACGAACATCCACGGCGAGGAACTCTTCAACCAGGAGTACAGCAAGCAGAAGTGGGAGAAGGCCGCCGAGGCGTGCCGCTTCGCCATCGAGGCTGCCGAGGCCGAGAAATACGAGCTCTACTACTTCCGCCCGAGCTTCTTCCAGTACGACATATCGGATGAGACGCGCACGCAGATGAGCATACGCAACGCGCTGTGCGAGAAGTGGAACAACGAGATCGTGTGGGCCAATCCGCGCAACATGGCCGCCTCGATACAGGATGCGGCCACGCCGCGAGGACTCGATCCGCAGTATGTGTCCAACGGCACCACGGCGGGCAACATGGCTCCGCCGCTGAAGATCGCCGAGATGTTCTATTCGAAGAACGGCGTCCCCATCGAGGAGGACAAGACCTACGACTATGCGGGCCGATGGGGTCTGTCGGTGGGCGACAAGGAGCACAAGTACTACATCAAGGAGGGCTACACCACCGTGAACCTGCATTTCAACCGCGAGCCCCGTTTCTATGCCAGTCTGGGCTTCGACGGCGGCATATGGTACGGTCAGGGCCGTTTCGACGACCAGAGCAGCGACCTGCTGTACGTGCAGGCGAAGAAGGGGCAGCCCTGCGCCGCCCAGAACCTCACGTCGTATTCGGTGACGGGATACTGGCCCAAGAAGCTGGTCAACTTCAACAACGTGATCGGCACCTCGACCTACACCAAGACCACCTATCCGTGGCCGCTGATGCGTCTGACCAACCTCTATCTGCTCTATTCGGAGGCGCTGAACGAGGTCAAGGACAAGCCCGACGAGGAAGTGTACCACTGGATCGACGAGGTCCGCAAGCGTGCGGGACTCCCCACCGTGAAGGATTCGTGGGAGGGCTACTCTACCAATCCGCAGAAATACAAGAACAAGGAGGGCATGCGCGAGATCATACGTCGCGAGCGCCTGATAGAGCTCTGCTTCGAGGGGCAGCGCTTCTGGGACCTGCGCAGATGGAAGATGGCCATCGACGAGTTCAACAAACCCATCGTGGGATGGGATCTGGAGCAGGAGGACGCGGAGTCGTACTATCGTCAGAAGGTGATATTCACGCCGCAGTTCTCGGCCCGCGACTATCTGTGGCCCATTCGCGAGAACGAGCTGCTCTCGAACAAGAACATTAAACAAAACCCGGGCTGGTAATCGGCCGCAATTTGTCGAATTATGAGAAAGAACATGATTTTTACCCTGTGTGCCGTTCTCGCGCTGGCAATCGGATGCACCGATGTGAAGAACGAGCCGATCAACAAAGGGGACGGCATACCCGAGAAGGTGACCGACGTGAAATGGAAACCCATAGCGGGCGGCGCGGATATCAGCTACACGCTCCCCGCCGACGCGTCGCTGCTCTATGTCGAGGCCGTTTACACGCTTCAGTCGGGCGAGGTGAAGAACGTCAAGGCGTCGTTTTACCAGAACTCGTTGCAGATCATAGGTCTGGCCGATACCGATCCGTGCAGGGTCGAGCTCTATTCGGTAGGCCGCAACGAGCATCGCAGCGAGCCGATCGAGCTGGAGATCGTGCCGCTGGATCCTCCCGTGCAGACCGTATTCAAGTCGCTGTCGATGGAGGAAACCTTCGGCGGAATCCGAGTGCGTTTCGACAACGAGAGCGAGGCCAATTTGGTGATAACCGTGGTCACGCGCGACGAGGAAGGGGTGTTCATCCCTGCCGAGACCTACTACACCAAACGCGCTAAGGGCGATTTCGCCGCGCGCGGATTCAAACCCGAGAAACGCGAGTTCGGAGTGTTCGTGCGCGACCAGTGGTTGAATCTCTCCGACACGCTTTTCATGTCGCTGACACCTGTCTACGAGGAAGAGCTCGACAAATCGAAGTTCCGCAAGGTCGATCTCGACGGCTGCACCCACACCGCCCACGTGGGTTCGTTCGAGGGGCTGTGGGACGGCTCGACGGGCAATATCTTCCACACCAAGCCGGGTTCGGGACTGCCGCAGTGGTTCAATTTCGACACGGGCGTCACGAGCGTTCTGAGCCGTTTCAGACTGCACCACCGTCCCGACAAGAGCGCCCAGGGCGTCTACAACGGCGGCGACCCCAAGGTCTACGAGATATGGGGCAGCAACGATCCCGACAAGGACGGCGGCTGGGACAACTGGGTGCTGCTCGGCACCTTCGAGTCGACCAAGCCGTCGGGAACCCCCACGGGCACCCTCACCAGCGAGGACTACCAGTTCGCCTGCGTCGACGGCGAGGACTTCGACTTCCCGTCCGACATACCTCCCGTGCGATACCTGCGATTCAAGATCGATAAGGTGTGGGGAGCTCTGGACCACATGTATATCGCCGAGCTGACCTTCTGGGGCGGCGGCGACCAGTCAAAGTAACCAATGAATAAAGATGTGAAGTCATGAAATCGAGAAAATACATCGCCGCGTTCGCCGCGGCTTCGATTGCCGCCACCTCGTTTTTCGGGTGCGGGGATATGGACGAGACATACCGCGAGTTCTGGCAGGACGGCGAGATCGTATATGCCGGCGTGGTGGAGAACCTGCGGTTCCACCCGGGGCGCAACCGCGCGCGCATAAGTTTTATGGTGAAGGATCCGTCGGTGGTCTCGGTGCGTATCTATTGGAACAACAAGTCGAATTTCGTCGATGCCGAGGTGGATCCCGTCCGCAATCAGGGCCCTTACTACGTCGATCTGCCCGATCTGAAGGAGACCACCTATTCGTTCGAGATATACTCCTACAACAAGGCGCAGGCCGAGTCGATGGCCATCAACCTCATAGGCCGCGTTTACGGCGACGAGTACGAGAAGACGCTGCTGATAACCCCCATGAAGGGCGCGTACGAGATCGAGGGCGCTCCCGACAATTTCGAGATCAACTGGGGCGTGGCCGACGCTTCGGCGATAGGTTCGGAGCTGACGTACACCGACCGAAACGGCGAGGCGCGCAGCCTCTATATCGACGCCGCGGCCAAGCGCACGCTCGTCGAGGGTTATGAAATGGGATCGGGCTTCTCGTACCGTACCGTGTTCATGCCCGACACCCTTTCGATCGACAAGTTCTATTCCGATTACAAGGAGTGCAAAGTGCGCGGCATAGCCAAGGAGTACGACCGCCGCGGCTGGAGGGCCTACGGCGACGATTACGACAAGGGCAACGTGCGTCCGCCCTCGAACACCATCGACGGCAAGAGCAACACCGTATGGCACATGGACAAGTCGCACGGCTATCCCCACATAATGTATGTCGACATGGGCGCGAGTCAGCGCATCAGCGGTTTCGTGTTCCTGCAACGCCTGCCGCTGGACGGCGCGCTGAACCAGGTGGAGATTCTGGTGAGCGACGACGGCGAGGAGTGGACGTCGACGGGCGACTATTTCCTGGAGAACTCCACGGCCTACCAGTTCATCGACATAAAGGAGGAGGTCGAGGCCCGCTATTTCCAGCTCAAGGCCAAGTCCGACTACAAGGGTGCCAAGTTCACCGCGCTCGCCGAGGTGGGAGCCTACTGGCGATGACCTGCGCCGCGGGAACGACCGCCCGCAAATGACCGCCGCCCCTCAAGCGATTGCTGCTTGAGGGGCGGCGATTGTATGCGCGGACCGCGGAGCGGCCTATTTCTGTCGGAAGTATATCTGCATGGGTACGCCCGAGAAATCCCAGTTTTCGCGCAGCTTGTTCTCCAGATAGCGGCGGTACGGCTCCTTGATGTACTGCGGCAGGTTGACGAAGAAGGCGAACTGCGGCGTGGGGGTGGGGAGCTGCGTGGCGTATTTTATGCGGATGTATTTGCCTTTGGTCGAGGCGGGAGGGTAGTCCTCGATGATGGGCAGTATGTAGTCGTTGAGCTCCGAGGTGGGTATGCGGCGGCGGCGCGAGTTGAACACGCGTATGGCCTGCTGCAACACTTCGAGAATGCGCTGCTTGTTTATCACCGAGGTGAAGATGATGGGTATGTCGTTGAACGGGGCGAGCTTCTTCTCCAGAAATTCGCGCCACTCCTTCATGGTGTTGCTCTCCTTCTCCACCAGGTCCCACTTGTTCACCACGATCACGCACCCCTTGCGGTTGCGGACTATGAGGTTGTGGATGTTCAGATCCTGCGATTCGAGTCCCTGCTGCGCGTCGAGCATCAGTATGCAGACGTCGGAGTTCTCGATGGCGCGTATCGAGCGCATCACCGAGTAGAACTCCAGATCCTCCATCTCCTTGCCCTTCTTGCGCATGCCCGCTGTATCGACCAGATAGAAATCCATGCCGTATTTGTTGTAGCGCGTGTGGATCGAGTCGCGCGTGGTGCCCGCTATGTCGGTCACTATGTTGCGTTCCTCGCCCAGCAGGGCGTTGGTGAGCGACGACTTGCCCACGTTGGGGCGGCCTACGATGGTTATGCGCGGAAGATCGTCTTCCTCTTCGGCCCGTGTGTCCTCGGGCAGCGCGGCCAGTATGGCGTCCATCATGTCGCCCGTGCCGCTTCCCGACATCGAGCTGATGCAGTAGGGGTCGCCCAGTCCCAGAGAGTAGAACTCGTGCGACTGGTAGATCAGGTCGTAGTTGTCGACCTTGTTGCACACCACCATCACCTTCTTTCCCGAGCGGCGCAGCACGTCGGCCATCATCATGTCGAGGTCGGTGATGCCCGTGTTCACCTCCACCATGAAGAGTATGAGGTCGGCCTCGTCGATGGCCAGCATCACCTGGCGGCGTATGTCGTCCTCGAATATGTCGTCGGTGTTGACGGCATATCCTCCCGTGTCGATCACCGAGAACTCCTTGCCGTTCCAGTCGGTCTTGCCGTAGTGACGGTCGCGGGTGGTGCCCGCCGTGGCGTCGACTATGGCCTGGCGCTGTCCCACCAGGCGGTTGAAGAGAGTCGATTTGCCCACGTTGGGGCGGCCTACGATAGCTACTAAACTCATTGCTTTTCACGTTTTAATGCGGGCGCAAAGATAGTGTAAAGTTTGCGGACAAAAAAGTTTTGCCCAATAATTGGGGCTCGGACGCGTGGGTTTGACGAAAAATTAGTATTTTTGAAAAATATAACGGTACCTGCGATGAAGATTTTGCGACTCATATTCCTGTCGGCCGCGATGGTGTTCCTCACGGGCGTTGGGGTGTGCCGTGCGCAGCGGTCGCGCGACTATTACGTCGGCGGGCGTCGGCCCCCGCGCATGGATATGGGCGTGTCGGTCGGTGCGGCCTACATGTTCATGTCGGCGGACGAGGGGGTGTCGCTGACGCCCAAGCTGGGTGTGCGCGGCGCGCTGGCCATGTCGCTGTGCTGGCGCGAGCGTTATGCGATGCGTATGGAGCTGGCGTATGTCTACAACAAGATACGAGCCGCGCGCGGCGGCGCAGAGTACGAGGTGCGGTCGAACGTGATGGAGATACCGATCCTGTTCTCGTGGCGCGGCTGGGGGATTGTGCGGCTTAACGCGGGTCCCGTGCTGTCGTTGGCAGGTACGGGGCGTTACGACGCGGGCGGCGAGCGGCTGGAGTTCGGCCGTCTGCGCACCACGCTCGGTTATGCGGCTGGCGCCGAGGTGGCGGTTTCGCGGCATGTGACGTTCGACGTGCGGTGGACGGGCGGTTTCGGCAGGACCGACAACTGGTTCGAGGGCGCGGAGTTCTCGGGCCGCAGCGGGTGGCTGTCGGTAGGAATGGGATACGTTTTCTGAGCGGCCGCCGAGAATAAATATCGATTTTTATGAATGCAGAGGCAGTCAACAAGGAGATAGCGATAGAGGGTGCCGACGTCCGCGAACTTTACGGGGCGCAGGACATCTATCTGGAACAGATACGCGCGCTGTCGCCCAAGGTGAGGATCGTGGCGCGCGGCTCGTCGCTGCGCGTGCTGGGTTCGGCGCGCGACGTGGAGACGTTCGAGCGCAAGATGAACGCGCTGGTGGATTATTACGTCAAGTACGGCCATATATCGAAAGAGGTGGTGGCGCAGGCCTTCGCCGAGGGGCTGAGCGACCGCGTGGAACCCGTGTCGGACAAGGACGCGATAGTGTTCGGCAACAACGGCAACGTGATCCGCGCCCGCACGGTCAACCAGCGGCGTCTGGTGGAGATGTACGAGTCCAACGACCTGCTCTTTGCCGTGGGCCCCGCGGGTTCGGGCAAGACCTACACAGCCATAGCCCTCGCCGTGCGCGCGCTGAAAGACCGCACGGTGCGGCGCGTGATCCTCACCCGTCCCGCCGTCGAGGCGGGCGAGAAGCTCGGGTTCCTGCCTGGCGACAGGAAGGAGAAGCTCGACCCCTACTTGCAGCCGTTGTACGATGCGCTGAACGACATGATCCCCGCGGTCAAGTTGCAGAAGTATCTGGAGGACGGCACGGTGCAGATAGCGCCTCTGGCCTACATGCGCGGGCGCACGCTCGACAACGCTTTCGTCATTCTGGACGAGGCGCAGAACACCACCGCGTCGCAGATCAAGATGTTCCTGACGCGCATGGGGCGCAACGCGAAGTTCATCGTTACGGGCGACGTGACGCAGATCGACCTGCCGCGTAAGAGCGACAGCGGCCTGACGCGGGCGATGGATACGCTGCGCGGCATAGAGGGCATAGGCATGGTGGAGTTCGACAAGCGCGACATAGTGCGTCATCCGCTGGTGAAGCACATAGTGGAGGCTTTCGACCGACGCGACGAGGGCGTGCGTCTGCCGTAGCGCGGGCCGACGAAATAAAGAGAGAGATTGATTTTTAATAATAAAGAATAATATTATGGACAAGAATCTAACGTCATTGAAACCTGCTTCGGTGTGGAAGCATTTCGCGGAGATAGCGGCTATTCCGCGTCCGTCGCACAGCGAGGAGAAGATCCGCCGATATCTGGTGGCGTTCGCCGAGAGCCGCGGGCTGGAGCACACGGTGGACGAGGCGGGCAACGTATACATGCGCAAGGGCGCCACGGCGGGCATGGAGAACCGCAAGGGCATCGTCATGCAGGCGCATGTGGACATGGTGCCGCAGAAGAACAACGACAAGGTGTTCGATTTCGAGAACGATCCGATCGAGGCCTACATCGACGGCGAGTGGGTTACCGCCAACGGCACCACGCTGGGCGCCGATAACGGAATAGGCGTGGCGGCCATACTGGCCGTGCTGGAGGACGACACCATCGAGCACGGTCCCATCGAGGCGCTTTTCACCGCTACCGAGGAAACGGGCATGGACGGCGCGTTCGGCCTGAAGGGCGGCCTGCTCAAGGGCGAGATACTGCTCAACCTCGACTCGGAGACCGAGGGCGAGCTCTATGTGGGCTGCGCGGGCGGTACCGACGCCAACGTCACGCTGCGTTATGAGGCCGAGGCGGTTCCCGCCGAGGGGTACGAGCCTCTGCGACTCGCGGTGAAGGGCTGCAAGGGAGGTCACTCGGGCATCCAGATCATCTGCCAGCGCGCCAACGCCAACCGACTGCTGTTCCGTCTTGTGCGCATGCTCGGGCATGTGACCGACGTGAAGCTGTGTTCGGTCGACGGCGGCGGACTGCGCAACGCCATTCCGCGCGAGGCCGAGGCCGTGGTGATGGTCGGCGCGGCCGATGTGCAGGCCGTGAAGCAGACCGTTGAGGCGTTCGGGAAGACGGTGGCGGCCGAGTTTGCAGGCATAGAGGACTCCATATCGATAACGGCCGAGGCTGCGGAGCGTCCCGCACGGATGATCCCCGACGCCGTGGCCGACAAACTGGCTGCTGCCATGGTGGCATGCCCCGACGGGGTGGCCCGCATGTCGACCGCCATGGAGGGGCTGGTGCAGACGTCGAACAATCTGGCGCGCGTGGTGTCGGACGGCTCGACGGTGAAGGTGCAGACCCTGATGCGTTCGTCGGTGCGTTCGGAGAAGGAGGCGCTGGCCGATGCCATATCGGCGGTGTTCGAGCTCGCAGGCGCCGAGGTGGAGCTTACGGGCAGCTACGACGGCTGGAATCCCGACATGAACTCGCCGATATTGAAGGCCATGCTGGCTTCGTACGAGGCTCTCTACGGCGTGCGCCCGTCGGTGACGGCCATCCACGCGGGACTGGAGTGCGGCATCATAGGCAGCAAGTACGAGGGGCTGGACATGATTTCGTTCGGACCCACCATCTGCTATCCCCACTCGCCCGACGAGAAGGTGGAGATCGCTTCGGTGGCCAAGTTCTACGACTTCCTGCTGCACACGCTCAAAAACGCTCCCGCCAAGTAGGATGGACGCGCGGATCGATATATCGCAGAAGTGGTACGTCATAGTGAACCCCGTGGCCGGATCGGGACGGGGGCTGGACGACCTGCCTCAGATAACCAAACTGATACGCGACAACGGGATTCCGTACGAACTGGTCTTCTCGCAGCACAAGTATCACGTGACCGAACTCACGGTGCAGGCCGTGAATGACGGTTACAGGCGCATCGTGGCGGTAGGCGGCGACGGTACCCTGCACGAGGTGGTCAACGGTCTGTTCATACAGCAGGCCGTGCCTACCGAGGAGATTACCGTGTCGGTGGTGGCTGTGGGTACGGGTAACGACTGGATCCGCATGTTCGGCATCCCCACCCGCTATTCCGAGGCCATCCGCGCCATCCGCGAGGGCCGCACCTTCCTGCAGGACGTGGGCGAGGTCTATTACGAGGAATCGCACTTCCCGCAGATGCGCTACATGGCCAATGTGGCGGGCGTGGGATTCGATGCCGACGTGGTGCGGCGCTACCAGCACTACAAGAACAAGGGGCGTCGCGGCAGGTATCTCTATCCGTGGAGCATCCTGCGCAGCTATTTTCACTATCGGTCGACGGGCGTGAAGCTGTGGGTCGACGACAAGCTGGTGCACAACGGTATGATGTTCAGCGCGGCTATCGGCGTGTGCAAGTACAACGGCAGCGGCGTGCAGCAGCTGCCCGAGGCGGTGGCCGACGACGGGCTGTTCGACATAACGCTCATACGTCCCATACACTGGTGGCATGCGGTGTTCCGCCTGCGGAGGTTCTTCAACGGCAGCATCTACACCATAGGTCACGTCGACCACTACCGCGGACGGCATATCCGCATCGAGTCGTCGCCCGAGATCCCGATGGAGCTGGACGGCGAGCTGCTGGGCGGCACGCCGCTGGAGTTCAGGATGCGTCACCGCTGCGTGAGGGTGGTGGTGAACAAGGATTTTTTGGACGAGTAGGGCAAGTTTGTCCCGCCCGAGGCGGGACTATCTTCGGCGGCTCGCGCAAAGCGCGACCCCCCGCAGCCGCCGAAGATAGATATTTATGGGAGAAATAAATTGAAAAGGATCGCTTCCGCGGTGTGCGGGGGCGATCCTTTTCGGTCAGGAAAAAAGGTAATATTATGGTCGATTCGGCGTATCGGAGGATTAATCCTCGGTGATCTCCACCTCTTCCACCTCCACGACCCAGTTGAACAGGTCGTTGGCGCACTGACGCTGGAACTGCGAGAGTTGCGAGTTGTCGGTGGTGTCGGCGAGTATGGCGTTGAAGAACTGGTTTATGGTGCTGTAATGTCCGTTGACCTTCTGCGCCAGGCATTTGTAGAACTCGCTCTGCTGCTCGTGGGTGAGTCCGTCGGGCAGCATGCCCTGGCTTACCAGATAGCGGTAGGGGTAGATGTGGCGCATGTTGCGCGCATCGGCGTCAAGTTCTTCGACGATGGTGGTGACGACGAACATGCGTACCGTGTCGTCCACGCCGTCCATCTGCATGAAGGTCGTGTAGACGGGATAGCTGTTCTCCAGATCGACGGCCACGTCGTCCGAGAATACCACGAACTCGGGATCGGTCAGGTCCTGAAGGTAGACCATATCGCGATACTGACGCAGCGACTCGCGCATGGCTCTTTTCTGCTCGTGATTCCATCCGGCTTTAGGCGAACAACTCAGCATGACAGCCGCTACGGCCAGCAGAGGAAGATAAAGTAGAATCTTTTTCATAAAAAGTCGATGATTTTGGTAATTCTGCCTTTCTGTCGAGCAATAGGTGTGCCAAAACCGCTATCTTTGTCGTAAAACTGCTTGTTATGGATATTCTGGACTTTCGCGAGTATGTTCTCTCGCTGCCGCTGGTCGAGGAGTGCACTCCGTTCGACGAGACTACGCTGGTGTACAAGATCGGCGGCCGCATGTTCGCATGCGCCGACATGGAGGAATTCGACCGCGTGACAGTGAAGCACGATCCCGACGAGGGCGAGGCGCTGCGCGACCGATATGCCGAGATCACGCCCGCGTTTCATTTCAACAAACGCTACTGGAGCTCGCTCTCCGTCGGCGGCGATCTGTCCGATGCTCTTATCCGTAGTCTTATCCGCAGCTCCTATTTCTATACGCTGCGCAATACGGTCACGCCCAAGCGGCTGCGCGAGGAGCTGATGCGGCAGGTCGAGGCCGAGATGAAGGCCGAGGGGGAATAAAGGTCTGTAATAAGCATGTTCGCCGACGGCGGCGTGAATGCGATAGCAGTCCGCCGCGGTGGGGCGGCGGCGAACTGCCGATATCGCACAGCGATATCGAATATTCTCAAAAATGTGTGAATCCCCGCCACGGGGGAGTGATCTCGCGGCCGTGCTCCATCCAGCGGATGTCGGGCGCCGCCGATTCCGTTATCCGTCCTATGCGGTGTATCGTCCGCCCGAAGCGCTCGGCGAAAGCGCGTTGCAGATCGTCGGCCTCGGCTGCGCCGACGGTGAACAGCAGTTTGTAATCCTCGCCTCCGCACACGGCCGTCGCCGTGTCGCCGTCTGCGGCGGGTATGTTCTCGACTATGATTTCGGCCCCGCACGACGAAGCCCGCAGAATGTGCCGCAGATCGGATGCGAGTCCGTCCGACAGATCCATCATGGCATGCACCTCGGCGCGGCCGCCCAGCCACTCGCCCTCCGCGACCTGCGGCACGGGGTTGCGGTGCACCGCGGCATAGGGCGTGTCGTGCCGTCCCTCCAGAATGTCCCGCAGCCCCAAGGCCGAGGCGCCTATCTCGCCGCCGACGAAGATTACGTCGCCCGCACGCGCCGCCGAACGGCGTTTCACGTGCGATGCGGGGCCGCGGCCTATGGCCGTCACATTTACGGTTATGCCGTTTTTCGATGCCGTGGTGTCGCCGCCTACCAGCGCGACGCCGTATTCGGCCGACAACTCGCGGTAGCCTGCCGCGAACTCGTATGCCCACTTCTCGCCGACGTCGGCGGGCAGGGCTATCGACAGCAGCGTCGCTTCGGGCCTCAGACCCATCGCCGCCACGTCGCTCAGATTGACGGCCAGCGATTTGCGGCCCAGCTCGCGCGGCGTAATGCCGTCGCGCAGGAAGTGGACCCCCTCGGCGAGCAGGTCGGCCGTGAGCGCCAGCGCCTCGTCGCCTAAAGGCAGTATCGTGCAGTCGTCGCCGATGGCCTCCCATCCGTGACGGTCGGCGTCGGCAAAGAGGCGCGCCACGTGTTCTATGAATCCGAATTCGGTCACGCCGCTATCTCATCAATTCTTCCTCGGCCTTGAGTGCGGGCGCGTAGTCGAACGCGTGACGTTCGAATTTGGCGCGTATGCCGTCCAGGCAGAGGTTGCCTATGCTGCCTTCGTGCGTGTGGTGCAGTTCGCGTCCGTCGTGCTGGTATGTGCCGTTCTGCACGCGCATGCCCACCTCGCGGTAGGCGTCGCGGAACGGCACGCCGCGTGCCACGGCGTCGTTGACATCCTCCACGGTGAAGAGGTATTTGTATTTGTCGTCGCGCAGAATGTCGCGGTCGATGCTCATCTGCCCGATGCCCTCGCCCGCCATGCGCAGCGCGTCGCCTATCTCCTTGAATGCGGGGATGTAGATCTCTTTGGTAAGCTGCATGTCGCGGAAGTAGCCCGACGGCAGGTTGGTCATGATGAGCGTCACCTCCGTGGGCAGGGCCTGCAAGCGGTTGCACTTGGCGCGTATGAGTTCGAATATGTCGGGATTCTTCTTGTGGGGCATGATGCTCGATCCCGTGGTGAAGGCGTCGGGCAGCTTCACGAACCCGAAATTGGCGCACGAATAGAGACACACATCCTGCGCCAGACGGCCCAGCGTCGCCGCCACGGCGGCTATGGCCGTCAGCACGGTGCGCTCGGTCTTGCCGCGCTGCATCTGCGCGTAGATCGAGTTGTAGGCCAGATCGTCGAAGCCCAGCAGTCGGGTGGTCATGCGGCGGTCGAGCGGCACCGACGAGCCGTAGCCCGCGCCCGAACCGAGCGGATTGGTGTTCACCAGCTTGTAGGCGGCGTCGAGTTGCAGCATGTCGTCGGCCAATGCCTCGGCGTAGGCGCTCAGCCACAGGCCGAACGACGAGGGCATGGCCACCTGCATGTGGGTGTAGCCCGGCATGAGCACATCCTTGTACTCCTCGGCCTTGGCCATCAGTACGTCGAACAGCGAGCGCACGCTCTGCTGCAAGGCTATGAGCGCGCTGCGCGAGAAGAGTTTTATGTCGACCATCACCTGGTCGTTGCGCGAGCGGCCCGTGTGGATGCGCTTGCCCGCGTCGCCGCATTCGGCCGTGAGCATGAACTCCACCTGCGAGTGGACGTCCTCCACGCCCTCGTCGATGCGGAAATCGCCGCTGCGTACCGCTGCGTATATCTTTTTCAGCCCCTTCTCCAGCGCCGCGCGGTCCTCGTCGGAGATCAGTCCTATCGAGTTGAGCATCCGCATGTGGGCCATGTTGCCCAGCACGTCGGCCTCGGCCAGATAGAGGTCCATTTCGCGGTCGCGTCCCACGGTGAATTCCTCCACGAAGGAGTCGGTGGCGTATCCCTTATCCCAAAGTTTCATTTCAGTCTGTTTGTGTAATGTTTATTTTTTCGGCGGTCGTTTTCGCGGTCGGCGTTGCGCGCGACCCCGAGCATCCGCGAAGATACGGATTTTATTCCGTCAAATCAAGCCCGTCGAGCATGGCGCGGTAGATCTCGATCGCCTCGGCTATCTCGTCGGTGAGGATGTATTCGTCGGCCGTATGCGAACGCGCGCTGTCGCCCGGGCCGATCTTCAGCGTGGCGAACGGCATAACGGCCTGGTTCGACAGCGTGGGCGATCCGAACGGGCTGCGTCCCATAGCCGCGAGACGCTGCACGGCGGGGTGCGACACGGCGATGGACGATGAATTGAGGTGCGTCGAGCGCGGCACGACGTCGCACGATACGTGACGCCGTACCCGGTCGAGAATCTCGGCATTGGTGTAGCATTCGTTGACCCTTATGTCGACCGTGAAACGGCACTCGGCGGGGATCACGTTGTGCTGCGTGCCTGCCTGAACGCACGTGACGGTCATCTTCACGGGGCCTAAGAGCGGCGATACGCGGTCGAAACGGTAGTCGCGGAACCATTCGATATCCGTCAGAGCCTTGTAAATCGCGTTGTCGCCCTCGTCGCGCGCGGCGTGTCCCGCACGGCCGTGCGCCGTACAGTCCAGCACTAACAGCCCTTTTTCCGCCACCGCGGGGCGCATTCCCGTAGGCTCGCCCACCACGGCGAAGTCGATGCGGCCCAGATCCTCCAGCACTGCGCGGACGCCTCCCGCACCCGTCACCTCCTCCTCGGCCGAGGCGAGGCAGAGCAGATTGTAGGGCTGCTCGGTCGCGGCGAGTTGCGTGAAGACCGTCATGAGCGATACCACGCTGCCGCCCGTGTCGTTGCTCCCCAGGCCGTAGAGGCGGCCGCCGTCCTCCGTGGGAGCGAACGGGTCGCGCGTCCACGAGGGGTTGGGCTTCACGGTGTCGATGTGCGCGTCGAGCAGCAGGGTAGGCTTGTGCGGGTTGTGCTCGGCGGCCTCGACCCACACGTTGTTGCCCTTGCGGCGCGGCGCGAAGCCCCTCCGACGAAACTCCGCCTCGACGATATCGGCTGCGGCAGCTTCCTCGCGGCTCGGCGAGGGGGTGGCTATGAGCCGCTTCAGAAGATCGACGGCATCGGCATGGTTCATCGTCTGCATGGCGTGCTCTATTTTACCACTATCGTGCCGCCCGTAAGATCGTTCGGCGAGGTGATTCGCACCGAACCTACGCCTGCTCCGATGGTTTTGTAGGCGTTGTCGATCTTGGGGATCATTCCCGAATGTATCCTGTTCTCGGCCTTGAGTGCGGCGTACGACGCGGGTGTTATGGTGGGGATGAGCGACGAATCGTCGTTCACGTCGAGCAGCACGCCCGCCTTGTCGAGCGTGAAGACCAGTTCCACGTCGTATTTCGAGGCCAGCCCCGTCGCCACGGCCGAAGCCACGCTGTCGGCGTTGGTGTTGAGCAGCTCGCCCGAACGCGAGCAGGTGATGGGCGATATGACGGGCGTGGCGCCCGCATCGAGCAGCATCGACAGCGCATCGACGTTCACCGCATCGACGTCGCCCACGAAGCCCCAGTCGATCTCGCCCGCGGGGCGGCGGTGCGAGACCACCATGCCCATGTCGCAGCCCGAGAGGCCGCAGGCGTTCACTCCGCGCGCCTGCAATGCGGCCGTCACGCGTTTGTTGGCCAGGCCCGCGTAGGCCATGACGGCTATTTCGAGTGTCGCGGCGTCGGTTATGCGGCGTCCCTCGTGCATTCTCACCTCCACGCCTAACTTTTCGGCCAGACGCGAACCCATCACGCCGCCGCCGTGCACCAGAACGAACGCCTCGCCGAGCGACGCCAGGGAGTCGCACAGCGAAGCGAGCACTTCTTCGTTTTCGATCAGCTTGCCGCCGATCTTTATCACTTTTATCTTCATCGGAGAAAAGGTTTTCTACATTCCCATCTCGGCCGCGGTGGCGCGGAACGCCTCGGCGAAGCGTTCGATCTCGCGGTCACCTATGATGAGGGGCGGCAGCAGGCGCAGGGTGTTCTTGCCGCTGTATCCCGTCATTATGTGGTGCTTGTGCATCAACACGTTGCGGAAATCGGCCTGCGGAACGGCCAAATCGACACCTATCATGAGACCGCGGCCGCGGATATCCTCCACACCGCTCGTGCCCCCTATGGCCGCCACGATCTTTTCGCCCGCCGTGCGCGCGTTCTCCACCAGATTCTCATCTTTCACCACGTCGGCCACGGCTATGGCTGCCGCGCAGGCCAGGTGGCTGCCGCCGAAGGTCGTGCCCAGCATGCCCTTTTTGGCGGGGATGGCGGGCGAGATCATTATGGCGCCCACGGGGAAGCCGTTGGCGATGCCCTTGGCGAGCGATACGATGTCGGCCCTGACACCCGACCACTGGTGGGCGAAGAAGCGTCCGCTGCGGCCGTAGCCCGACTGCACCTCGTCGAGAATCATGATCGTGCCCGTGGCGTCGCACGCCTCGCGTACGGCGTGCAGGAACTCGTCCGACGCCACGCGGATGCCGTTCACGCCCTGTATGCCCTCGACGATTACCGCGGCGTATTCGCCCGTGCGAAGCTCGGCGCGCATGGCCTCGATGTCGTTGAGGGGGGTGAAGGTCACCTTGTCGGTGCGGTTCACGGGGGCCTGTATGGCGGGGTTGTCCGTCGCGGCCACCGCCATGCTCGTGCGGCCGTGGAAAGCTCCGCGCATGGCCAGCACGCGGCTGCGGCCCGTGGTGAACGACGCCAGCTTCAGGGCGTTCTCGTTGGCCTCGGCGCCGCTGTTGCACAGAAACAGCTCGTAGTCGGGATAGCCCGCGAGATCGCCGAGCTTCTCGGCCAGTTCGCGTTGCAGATTGTTGACGACGGCGTTCGAATAGAATCCGATGCGTCCCAGCTGCTCGGTGATCTTGGCCACGTAGTGCGGATGGGTGTGGCCGATGGAGATGACGGCGTGACCGCCGTAGAAGTCGAGGTATTCCTCGCCGTTCTTGTCCCACAGATAGGCTCCGCAGGCCTTCACGGGCTCCATGTCGAGCAGGGAATATACTTGAAACAGATCCATGGTTTTTTTCGAAATTTTTAGCGTTTTTGCGAAATCCGCTGTTCGCCGACAGCGGAGGAATGCACGAGCCTCGTGCGAGTTGCAGTCCGCCGCGCGGGGTGGCGGCGAACTGCCGACATCGCCGAGCGATGTCGATCTTATATGTATTCTAAAAAAATCCCGCCTTCAATCGCAGGCCCTCGCACTCGTCGAGCCCGAACATGAGGTTCATGTTCTGCACCGCCTGACCCGAGGCGCCCTTCAGCAGGTTGTCGATCACCGAGGTGACGAGCAGCTTGCGGCCCGACTTCTGTATCGACAGGAAGCAGTAGTTGGTGTTCACCACCTGCTTCATGTATACTGGGGTGTCGCTCACGCACACGAAAGGATGGTCGGCGTAGAAGCTCTTGAAGATCTCCGTCACGCGGTCGGCGTCCTCGTCGAGACGCATCACCACGTCGCTCATGATGCCGCGCGTGTGGCAGCCTCTAACGGGGACGAACGCTATGTCGGTCGCGGGCGAACCTCCCGCCGCGGCGACCGTCTCGCCTATCTCGCCCAGATGCTGGTGGGTGAATACCTTGTAGTTCGACAGATTGGCGCTGCGGTTGCTGAAATGGGTTTCGGGCGTGGGCTTCTGTCCCGCACCCGTCGATCCTGTGATACCCGTCACAGTCACTTCCTCGGGCAGGATGCCCGCCGCGGCCAGAGGTATCAGCGCCAGATTGATCGACGTGGCGAAGCATCCCGGGTTGGCCACGCAGCGGCAGCCGCGGATCCGTTCGCGGTTGAGCTCGGGTGCGCCGTATACGAATTCGCCCGCATCGGCCTTCAGACGGAAATCGTTGCTCAGGTCGATGATCTTCACATCGGCGGGCACGGGGTTCTCGGCCAGGAACTTGGCCGAATTGCCGTGACCCATGCAGATGAAGAGTATGTCGATATCCGTGAAGTCGATGTCGCCGAATACGAGCGGCGACCACAGCAGGTCGGTGTGCACCGCACCCACGGGTTTGCCCTTTTGCGATTCGCTCTGTATGTATTTCAACTCGGCGTGAGGGTGGTTCACCAGCAGGCGGATAAGCTCGCCTGCCGTGTATCCCGCGCCTCCCGCTATTCCGATTCGTATCATGCGATTCCTTTTTTCGGGGGTTATTCCTCCTCGTTCACCGCGTGGTAGATCTTCAGCGGCATCGAGAGTATCTTGGTGAAGCCCTTCACGTCGTCGGCCGTCCAGGCCTTGTTTTCCTCGCCGTACTCGGCGAACTTGGCGTTCATAAGGTCGTGTTCGGACTCGATGCCCACCAGCGAGAAGGTGTAGGGACGCAGGGTGATGAACACCTTGCCCGTGACGTTGCGCTGGCTGCTGTCGAGGAAATTCTCGATGTCGCGCATGACGGGCTCGGAGTACATGGCCTCGTGCATGAACATGCCGTACCACGTGCCCAGCTGATCCTTCCAGTACTGCTGCCACTTGGTGAGGGTGTGTTTCTCCAGAAGCTCGTGCGCCTTGATGATGAGCATGGGCGCGGCAGCCTCGAAGCCCACGCGGCCCTTGATGCCCACGATGGTGTCGCCTACATGGGTGTCGCGGCCGATGGCCCATGCGGCGCCTATGGCCTCCAGCTTGTTAATGGCCTTCACGCCCTTCACCGCCTCGCCGTTGACGGCCACCACTTCGCCCTTGTCGAACTCGATCTCCAGCGACTCGGTGCCCTCCTTGGCGAGCTGCGACGGGTAGGCCTCGTCGGGCAGGTTCGTGGCCGAGCAAAGGGTCTCCTTGCCGCCGACCGACGTTCCCCAAACGCCTTTGTTTATAGAGTACTGCATCTTGGTGAAGTCGGCCTCGAAGCCGTTCTCCTTGAGGTAGTTGATCTCGTACTCGCGCGAAAGTTTCATGTCGCGGGTGGGGGTGATGATCTCCATCTGCGGCGCGAACACCTCGAATGTGAGGTCGAAACGCACCTGGTCGTTGCCCGCGCCCGTCGAGCCGTGCGCTATGGCGTCGGCACCGATGCTCTTGGCGTAGTTGACGATCGCCAGAGCCTGAAAAGTACGCTCCGAGCTGACCGAAATAGGGTAGGTCTTGTTGCGCAGCACATTGCCGAAGACCATGTATTTTATGCACTTCGAGTAGTAGTCGCCCGTCACGTCGAGATTCACGTGCGACTTGGCGCCCAACGCGTAGGCGCGTTTCTCGACAGCTGCCAGTTCCTCGGCCGAAAAGCCTCCCGTATCGGCCAGAGCCGTATGAACCTCGTAACCCAGATCCTTGCTGAGGTACTTCACGCAGAACGAGGTGTCGAGACCTCCGCTGTACGCCAAAACAACTTTTTTCATGATATTTCGTGTTTTTATGTTTCCGTTTCATGTATCGCCTCGGGCACAGCCTGCGAAGCACGCGACCGAGCGTCAGCGAGCAGCGGGCCTTCGCGGGGCGAGGCTGCGGCCCGCGCGACTCTGACGAGTCGCAAAATCTTTATTTCCCGAAAATCCGGCTCCACCACGAACCCTTCTTCGCGGCGGCACGTTCGGCCTCCTGCTCGGCGGCCTTGCGCTTGGCGACCTTCTCGGGGTCGTAGATCATGCCCGTGCAGAGGCACTTGGTCATGTTGGTGCGTTGCAGCACGTCGTAGTTGACGCACGAGCGGCATCCCGCCCAGAACTCCTCGTCGTCGGTGAGCTTGGCGAAGGTGACGGGCTCGTATCCCAGCGAGGTGTTGATGCGCATCACGGCCTCGCCCGTGGTGAGTCCGAAGATCTTCGCATTTGGGAAGCGCTTGCGCGAGAGCTCGAACGCCGCCTGCTTGATGCGCTTCGCGACGCCCATGCCGCGGTACTGCGGGCGTACGATGAGGCCCGAGTTGGCCACGAACTCGTCGTGTCCCCACGACTCTATGTAGCAGAATCCCACGAATTCCTCGCGGTTGACGGCTATGATTGCCTTACCCGAATTTATTTTGTCGGCGATATATTCGTCGGTACGGCGGGCGATGCCCGTTCCACGGCTTTTGGCAGCCTCGTCGATCGAGTCGTTGATCTGCGTCACATAACGCAGATGCTCCTTCGAAGCGACCATCACATCGATTTTCATTGCTTATTCAAATGAATTAAAATGATACGTATTCTTTAGTGGGTGCAAAGATTGCATATAAATACGCAAAATGCAAATATTTATTCCTCTATATTTGGTTGATGTAAATAAATATCCGCATATTTGCATAATATGCGGATATTTATGCGGAAATATTCCGTTCGCGTCAATACGATCCCCAGCTGCGGATGGCCAGTCCGTCCTTGCCGACGCGGCACACGGCCATGATGAACGCCGAGGCCAGGCGTGCGTTTGTCAGCAGCGGGATGTTGAAATCGATGGCCGCACGGCGTATCTTGTAACCGTTATCCAGCTCGCGGCGCGTCTGGTTTTTCGGAATGTTTATTACAAGATCGATCTTCCTGTCGCGGATGTAGTCTATCACGTTGGGTGCCCCTTCCTCGTCGGGCCAGCCGAGGACGTCGACCGTGATGCCGTGCTGCGCCAGAAAATCGGCGCTGCCCGCCGTGGCGTATACCTTGAATCCGTGACGCAGCAGGGTGCGTGTGGCCGACAGCAGCTCCACCTTCGAGCGCGCGGGGCCCGACGATATGAGCACCGTTTTTTCGGGAATGGCCTGACCCACCGACAGCAGGCTTTTGAGCAGGGCCTCGTAGTAGCTGTCGCCTATGCAGGCCACCTCGCCCGTCGAGGTCATGTCGACGCTCAGCACGGGATCGGCGTTTTGCAGGCGCGCGAACGAGAACTGCGACGACTTGACGCCCACGTAGTCGATGTCGAACATCGATTTGGGATGCGACTCGACCGTGCGTCCGAGCATCACGCGCGTGGCCATAGTGATGAAGTTGAACTTCATGATCTTCGACACGAACGGGAAGCTTCGCGAGGCGCGCAGGTTGCACTCTATCACCTTCACGTTGTTGTCCTTGCCGAGGAACTGTATGTTGAACGGACCCGATATGTTCAGCTCGCGGGCTATCTTGGCGGCTATGTGGCGGATCTGCCGTATGGTCTCCAGATAGAGCCTCTGCGCGGGGAAGACTATCGTGGCGTCGCCCGAGTGCACGCCCGCGAACTCCACGTGCTCGCTTATGGCCGACACCTTGATCTCGCCCCTCTGCGCCACGGCATCCATCTCGATCTCCTTGGCGTGCTCGATGAACTCGCTCACCACCACGGGGTGGTCGGAGCTGATCTCGGCCGCCGCGCTCAGATAGCGGTCCAGTTCCTCACGCTCGTACACCACGTGCATCGCCGCGCCCGAAAGCACGTACGACGGGCGGATCAGCACGGGCAGGCCCACCTCGTCGACGAAGGCGTATATGTCGTCGAGGTTCGTAAGCTCGCGCCAGCGGGGCTGGTCGATGCCCAGCGCGTCGCACATCGACGAGAATTTCTGTCGGTCCTCGGCGCGGTCGATCGATTCGGCCGAGGTGCCGAGTATGTTGACTCCCTGACGGTGGAGCGGCATGGCCAGATTGTTGGGGATCTGTCCTCCCGTCGACACCACCACGCCGTAGGGCGCCTCCATCTCGATGATGTCCATCACGCGCTCGAACGTCAGCTCGTCGAAATAGAGGCGGTCGCAGATGTCGTAGTCGGTCGAGACGGTCTCGGGGTTGTAGTTTATCATCACCGAGCGCAGCCCCACCTGCGAGAGGGTCTTCAGGGTGTTGACGCCGCACCAGTCGAACTCCACGCTGCTGCCTATGCGGTAGGCGCCCGAGCCGAGCACTATCACCGAGCGGTGGTCGCGCTCGTACTTCAGGTCGTTCTTCTCGCCGTTGTATGTAAGATAAAGGTAATTCGTCTTCGCAGGATACTCGCCCGCCAGCGTGTCGATCTGCTTCACGCAGGGCAGTATACCTATGCCTTTGCGCATGCGGCGTATGTGCAGCATGCGGTCGAACATGGATTTGTCGGAGCGCGTCATGGTGAGCTCGGCGATCTGGAAATCGGAGAATCCCATCCGCTTGGCCTCGCGCAGCACATCCTCGGGCAGCGGCTGCGAGCCGTCGCCGTCGTGCGAGCGCAGCACCTCCTTGAACAGATGTATGCGGTGGAGGCGCTGCAGGAACCAGCGATCGATGCGCGTGCGCTCGTATATCTGCTCTATGGTGTAGCCCTTCTCGAAGGCCTCGGCTATGGCGTAGACGCGTTTGTCGGTGGGGTGCTCCAGTTCCTCGTCGATATCCACCTTCACGGGCTTGTTGCCCACGAAGCCGTGCTTGCCCTGTCCTACCATGCGCAGACCCTTCTGTATGGCTTCCTCGAACGTGCGGCCGATGGACATCACCTCGCCCACGCTCTTCATCGACGAGCCGAGCAGCTTCGACACGCCGTCGAACTTGTTGAGGTCCCAGCGCGGGATCTTGCACACCACGTAGTCCAGCGCGGGCTCGAAGCAGGCCGAGGTGACCTTGGTCACCGAGTTCTTTATCTCGTGCAGTCCGTAGCCCAAGCCCAGTTTGGCCGCCACGAACGCCAGCGGATAGCCCGTGGCCTTCGATGCCAGCGCGCTCGAACGCGACAGTCGCGCGTTGACCTCGATCACGCAGTAATCCTCCGATTCGGGGTCGAGGGCGTACTGCACGTTGCACTCGCCCACGATGCCTATGTGGCGGATGATCCTGATGGCTATGGCGCGCAGCTTGTGGTACTCGCTGTTGGTGAGCGTCTGCGAGGGGGCCACCACCAGACTCTCGCCCGTGTGTATGCCCAGCGGGTCGAAGTTCTCCATGTTGCAGACGGTGATGCAGTTGTCGTAGCGGTCGCGCACCACCTCGTACTCCACCTCTTTCCAGCCCTTGAGCGACTTCTCGATCAGCACCTGCGGCGAGTAGGAGAATGCGCCCGCCACGATGGTCTTCAGTTCCTCGTCGTTCTTGCAGAAGCCCGAGCCCAGACCGCCCAGCGTGTAGGCGGCGCGTATGATGAGCGGGAACCCCAGCTCGTGGGCCGCGGCCACGGCCTCGTCCATGGTCGAGCAGGCTATGCTGCGCGGGGTCTTGACGCCTATTTCGGCCAGCTTCTCGGAGAAGAGCTTGCGGTCCTCGGTGTCGATTATGGCCTGCACGGGGGTGCCCAGCACCTGCACGCCGTACTTCTCCAGCACGCCCTTGCGGTAGAGCTCCACGCCGCAGTTGAGGGCCGTCTGGCCGCCGAACGACAGCAGTATGCCGTCGGGGCGCTCCTGCTCGATCACCTTTTCCACGAACTCCTCCGTCACGGGCAGGTAGTATATCTTGTCGGCCACGTCCTCCGAAGTCTGCACCGTGGCGATGTTGGGATTTATCAGGACGGTGTATTTGCCCGCCTCGTGCATGGCCTTGAGCGCCTGCGAACCCGAGTAGTCGAACTCGCCCGCCTCGCCTATCTTCAGGGCTCCCGATCCGAGGAGCAGCACTTTCTTTATCTCTTTTTCCATAGTCGGGGTTACTTTTTCGAGGCTTTCCATGCCTTTATGTTTTCGATGAATTCGTCGAACAGGTACTCCGTGTCGACGGGTCCGCTCGACGCTTCGGGGTGGTACTGCGTCGAGAAGAAGGGTTTGCTGCGGTGGCGGATGCCCTCGTTGGTGCCGTCGTTGACGTTCACGAACAGCGTCTGCCACTCCTCGGGCAGCGTGCGGTCGTCGATGGCGAAGCCGTGGTTCTGCGAGGTGATGTAGCAGCGGTCGGTGTGGGGCACCATCACGGGCTGGTTGTGCCCGCGGTGGCCGTACTTCAATTTATATGTGGCCGCCCCCGCCGCGCGGGCCAGCAGCTGGTTGCCCAGGCAGATGCCCATCACGGGGCGGTCCTCCTTCAGCGCCGCGGCTATGTGCTTTATGGTCTCGCCGCACTGCGACGGGTCGCCCGGGCCGTTGGAGAGGAACAGACCGTCGTAATCCTCGGCCGAGAAGTCGTAGTCCCACGGCACGCGGATGACCGTCGCCCCGCGGCGCAGCAGGCAGCGGAGGATGTTGTACTTCACGCCGCAGTCGACCACCACCACACGATAGGGGCCGTCGCCGTAGACGATGCGTTCGCGCGTTGACACCTGTGCCACCACGTTGTCGGTGTTGGGGTCGTAGAACGGAACCTCGTTGCACCCCTCGATCTCTATGCGGCCGAGCATCGATCCGCATTCGCGCAGCTTCTGCGTCAGGGCGCGCGTGTCGATGCCGCACACAGCGGGCACGCGCTGCTCCCTGAGCCACTCGCCGAGGCTCTTCGAGCCGTTCCAGTGGCTGTACTCGTCGGAGTAGTACGATACGGCGAGTCCCGCGCAGTGTATGCGGTCCGATTCGTAGAATTTCTCTATGCCCCATCGGTCCTTCTCGCCCGACGGCACTCCGTAGTTGCCGATCATGGGGTAGGTGGGCACCAGTATCTGTCCCTTGTACGACGGGTCGGTGAGGCTCTCCACGTAGCCCGTCATGGCGGTGTAGAAGACCACCTCGCCCGCCGTGCCGCCTTCGTGGCCGAACGAACGCCCCTCGTAACGGCTGCCGTCCTCGAGAACTATCGCCGCGCGTTTTGTTGTCTGCATATATATGTGTCTTTTCTAATTTGTCCCGTGCTCGTTTGTTTTACAAAAATAGGAAATATATTTTGGAAACAAGAGATATAT
>CAUHCL010000018.1 GCA_959604655.1 uncultured Alistipes sp.
TGCTCGGTGGCTTGACGCAGTGTATTGCAGTCCGTCAGGACTGCGCGGGCCGCAGCCTCGCCCCGCGGAGGCCCGCTGTTGTTCGCAGGTGCTCACATCGCGGTCCCCCGCAGGCTGCTGTCCGAACAACTGCGCCGCGCAGCGGCGTTATCTTCGGCGGCTCGCGCAAAGCGCGCCCCCCCCGCAGCCGCCGAAGATAAATTTTGTCAGAGATTGTCCGCCTGAGGCTCTTCAGAGCTGCGCAGTTCGCCGCCGCCCCATGCGGCGAACTGCAGGCTGCGTCCGAGAACGCAAGGAAATAACAAAAACAACATGCAAATTGTTGTAGGATTCAATTATTTGTACTACTGTTGGAGGAAGCGATCTGTCATGACAGGCAGACGCGGGTTTTGTAGCCATAAAACCTGAAAATGTTTTCGTATGCAGATCTAATAATTTGCATATCAACAATATATCCCCATCAAATTTCCCGCGAATAAACAGTATAGGAACAAAATCAGTATTTCAAGAGATTCTTTGCTTTTCACTTGATTCCATATTCTTGCATCGGGTCACACACCAAGTGTTTTTCGAAGTTCTTTGGGTAGCATACACGATGTAAGTTCCGTATTATACAGGCAAATGAGCCAGCGCAATATATCAAGAATAATCATCACCTGTCATCCCTACCGAAAGAATGGGCACTGAGCGGCAATTTCGCAAGCGGGTGATAGTCGCCTTTCAGACCTATGGGCGTGGCATGGCGTATGTCGCTTACAATCTGAATGCAGTTACGGGCTTCGCTGATGCGGAAGCCCTCGCCATCCAGAATTTTTTGGTAACTCAGGGTGTGAAGTTCGGTAAAGCCTGCGCTGAATTCGAACTCGTTGCCGTCGATGCGGATGGTTCGGTAAGTCCTCTTTTCTCCCTGCACGGCATTTTCGGGCAGACATTCGGCATTGATGCTGAGAAAGTAACGAACGCGCGCTTTTTCAAGTTCCAGATATCCTGCAACGCGGTCGAAGCTCATCACATGAACGACATTCCGTTTTACAGGGCCGAATATCCACCGGAGCATATCATAGAAATGCACTCCGATATTGGTGGCAATGCCGCCGCTTTTGCGAACATCGCCCTTCCATGAGGCGTAATACCATTTTCCTCGCGAAGTGATATAGGTCAGATCCACATCATGGATTTTGTCTTCAGGGCCTTCGTCAACCTTTTTCTTCAACGCCACGATCGAGTCATGGAGACGCAGTTGCAGGATGGTATATGCTTTATGTCCCGTTTCCCGCTCCAGCTCCAGCAGATCATCGATGTTATCGGGATCGAGCACAAGAGGCTTCTCGCATATGACGTCCGTGCCGAGACGCAGTCCGTAACGGATAAAGGCATCGTGTGTATGGTTTGGCGTACATATCGACGTATAGTGCAGCGGGTTGCCGCTCTTCATCTGTTTGGTGCAGAAACGGTCGAACTGTTCGTTTTCGGTAAAGAAATAACATTCGGGGAAAGAACTGTCCAAGCGACCGACGCTGTCAAAGCAATCATAAGCGGCCATAAGGTTATTGCCCGTATCGGCAATAGCCTTTATGTGGCGCGGTGCGATGTAACCCGCCACACCGATCAATGCGAAATTCTTTCCTGCCATTATTTTCGAGTATTCAGTTATTTTTCAAATGATGATTTCTCCGGCAAGATCTTCCGGAAAGCAGCATTTATCCGTTCTTTGGCCGCTTCAAAGGAAGATACTTCTCCGTCATTCAAACAAACAATACTTTTCTTCTGGCATTCTATGGTCTTGACGATTTTATCCAAAGTATCATCCTTTATTGTAAGACAAGCACTGTCTTTTTGTACATTCAATGGTATAAAAGTCCCCTTTGCCAGCTGCCAATAACGTAGTAGCCACGGATTGACGTCAGCGATGCTTCTAAATCGTGATGCCGTCGTACGGAGCAGAATATCTTCATGTCGTTCCCATACTTCTTCAAAAGTGGACTTGCGATAACCTTGCGGAAGGTGATGATCATAAAACCCCGTGATATGAGGCCACGGCAACAAAAGAAATGTGCGCAACAGTTTATTTCCTGCCTGAGGGGAAAACCATTTCCGTAAATTATTGCATACCATCTCATATTTATTAAACGATGAATTGATGATACACAAATCACTTACTATGTTATGCGAAAAAAAGCTGTCGGGACTTAAAGCATTGAATGCCGCCATGTCACATGGCAGTCCCTTCCTGAAAAATCTTTCCTGTTTAACCTTGTCGATCAAGAAGCAGTCATCATCGAATAAAACGAAATGCTCGGATAATGATTCTATACGGTGCAGATTCAGGATTATGGGACGCGAACTGAATGTCGGCAGATATTCGCTCGGGATATAATCCGAATGCTTCACGAAGTGCAGTTTGGGTGCATTCAGATTCAGCCAGTCGGGCACCTGTCCGCAGGAAACGAAATGCACCTTGTTCACCCATGGAGCAAACTTCTCCACACCCCGAAACCAATAACGCAGGTTCTCCCAATTACGGTAACGAACATGACGAATATCATCCGTACTTTGACTTTGAGGCAAATAAGAGCGAAACTCTTTCTGCCATATCGGATCATTGCTGTCCACCCATGTTATCACAAAATCTATTTTTTCCATATATTACACAACCTCCTTTGCGTAATCCTTTTTATATTGCTCGAACATCTCCATAAGATTCTCCTCAATACTTTGGGGCATTCTTTTATGTATCCCATAGTTTTCAGCGAAGACCGTCTTCAAATGCCTGTCATCGCTTTTTTCTATCGCCTCAACCAACATCGAGACTTCATTTTCATAGACTCTCTGCGCAACGGAATGAAATGTATCCGTTTTATAAATATCGATAATCCTTCTTTCAATGATCTTTCCCGCATCTATTTCCCCTCCCAATAAATGTGTGGTCACACCCACAGGCTGTTTTTCCGCTATTGCCCATTTAAAGGCATCAAGCCCTCTGCAATTAGGGATATACCCGGGATGGGCATTGATGATAATATATTTGTCAACAAACTCTTTAGGCAATATACCTGCACCTGCAAGCAGTACAATCCGTTCTTTATCTATATTGAAGGATTCCAACTCTCCCTGTTCATACCGATACCCCAAGTTAAAACATAATTCGCCTATTTCCGGAATTTGAAAATTCATTTCGGGGCGATGCCGAATTATCGGAGAGTGCTTCTTCTGATAATGGAAAGGAATCGCATACACCTCTACATCCGTATATCCATTCGCCTTCAACAAACTTAGTACATCATAAGTTTTCCTATGCTTTACAGGGTATGTCAGAACAGCTATTTTCTTCATCGCAACGCTTTTCTCAAAATATACATTACAAAGATAATAGAAAGAATATATTGAACGGTAAGGGCGAGGCTGTAAATGACAATGGCAGTGTCAACGGAAAAATTGTAGAAGTAGGATATAAAGAGACTCGATGCTACAATCACGATACGCGACACTTCGAGCCGTAATACGAGTTTTTGTTGCTCGAACACATTGAATATGCCATCGCTTATCGGGCTGTATACAAACCGAAATACCAAATAGAAGCAGAGATAGCGGGCAAAAGTTCCCGATTGAGTCCATTCGGCACCGAAGAAGGTTCGGAATATCCAAGGCCCGAAGCAGATGATAAGCGCAAAGGGGATAAGGCTGATTACAAACAGTCTTATCATTATACGTACCGTAAGAGAGTATATCTCCTTGCCGTTGTTCCTCCCCAACGATGCTATCTCACCATAGAACGCCTTTCCCACCGACGTGCATGCGAATGAAACGGGAGCAGACAACATAGCCATGGCCAAACTTATACGGCCTGTTGTGACGGTACCGAAATGCCATGCGAAATAAAGGATGGGAAGACTTCCCGCAGCCGTAAGAAGTATTTGGGAAGGAACCCTGTATAACGGGAAAGCGATGTATCTTTTAAGTACAAAACCGATTCTTCGCCGCGTCACATAGCGTACGCCCCATTTCAGCCTATTCCAATAGGTGCGTATATATAAAGTTAGTCCTCCGCTTTCAGCCAGGATGTTTCCTATCAGCAATCCCCTTACATCGAAGCGGAACAGTCCGAGAACTATTTTGGTCAATACCCCGATTGCCTTTTGAACAACCGTGACTTTAGCAATGGTCGAAAAGTCCCGATATCGGGTGGAATAATACGACAAGGTCTCAGATATTCCATAAAGGAAAAATGCCAGCGGAATAAAACACCAAAAAGCGTCTATGTTCTCGGAAGAGAAAAACGAAAGAATCGGCGAATGGAAAAAGACGAGGACGATACCGATAATCACGGTATTGACGACAAGTATAAGAAGACATGCGGCCAATGAATTGATGCCGATCTTTTCATTGGAATGCAACGGAATGGCGAGCGTATATCTGAGCGTACAGAACGGATAGCACAAGGCACACAAAGATGCAAAGACCGCAAGTATTCCGAAGTCAGACGGCGTGTATAGTCGTGTGATGATCGGCGCAGCCATGAATCCGATGACTCTGCCGATACCCTCTCCCGATATGAGTTTGAGGATATTCCTGAAAAGAGTATTTTCCGCATCGGATTTCATGTTTTACAGACCAGTTTTACCGTTTATTCGAGTACCGCCCTATTTAATCCTTTTCCCGCGACAAAGGAAGGCTTTGATCGAGTTGCATACTTCATCGATTTCCTCCAATGCAATATAAGGGTGCATCGGCAGGGAGAGGACAGTCTCGCACAATCTGTCGGCAACCGTACAGTCCGACTCGGGCAGCCCTCGGTTCACGTATGCCGTCTGCCGACGCATCGGAGTCGGATAGTAAACCATCGACGGGATTCCTTGCCTTTCGAGATATGCCTGCAATCCGTCACGTTCGGTTTTGTTGTTCAGTTTGACGGTGTACTGTGCCCAACTCGACAGTAACCCGTCAGGGACAACGGGTGTCTCCACGATGTCTGTCAAACGGGCAGTATATTCCGCCGCAGCTCTGTTGACAGCCGCGAGTTCTTCGGCAAAGGTCCTCAGCTTGACTCGAAGGATGGAGGCCTGAATGGCATCCAGGCGCGAGTTCATTCCTATACGGACATTTTCGTATTTGGAAGCGCCTTTTCCGTGCATGCGGTATGAGTCCATCAGCGCGGCCCATTCATCGTTGTCGGTGAAACAAGCCCCTCCGTCACCGTAGCATCCGAGAGGTTTGCTCGGAAAAAACGAAGTGGTCGAGATATCGCCGAACGAACAGTTGCGTTTCCCGTCGAGAGCACCTCCGAACCCTTGGGCGCCGTCTTCAAGTATAAGCAGCCCGTGATTGTCGGCAATTTTTCGGATTGCAGGATAATTTGCGGGAAGCCCGAACAGGTCAACCGTAATTATGACTTTCGGAACCGATTCCCCTTTCCGCAACGTCGCTTCGATTTTATTCTCAAGATCCGCCGAGTCTATATTGAATGTTTCGCGGTCCACATCGACAAAGACAGGAGTCGCTCCCTCCAATGATACCGCTTCTGCCGAGGCAAAGAATGTGAAATCGGGGACGAACACGGCATCTCCCCGTCTAATGCCCCATGCTTTGAGTGCAAGCGTCAAGGCATCGGTACCACTGGCGCACGATATGCAATGTCTCGTTCCTACATAGTCGGCAAGCTCCCTTTCAAGTTCCTGCACCTGAGGCCCCATTATATAGGCACCCGAGGCCGCCGTATCGAGTATGGCCTTGTCCATGTCTGTCCTCAAGACCCGATATTGCCGTTTCAAATCCTTGAATTGCATAGTCAATGCTTCTTTAGGCACTCTCCGTCAAGCGAATACTCTCTGCCGCACGGGCATTTCAAGGTTTCGTCGAGCCGTCGCCCGCATTCGCACACCCATCCTATCTGTCGGGCAGGCACACCGGCCATAAGTGCATAGTCCTTGACATCTTTTGTCACCACGGCACCTGCGGCTACCATTGCACTGCGACCTACGGTATGGCCGCAGATTACAGTACAGTTCGCCCCTAACGAAGCTCCCTCTTTGATGAGCGTTTTGACATATACGCCATGCACAGGGAAATGCGCACGCGGAGTTATTACGTTAGTAAACACGCACGACGGACCGCAGAATACATTGTCTTCGATCTCAATGCCCTCATATACCGATACATTGTTCTGAATACGCACCCCGTTACCGATCCTGGCATTGTTGCCTACATTCACGTTCTGCCCCAAGGAGCAATTGCGTCCTATTGAGGCGCCTGCCTGCACGTGGCAGAAATGCCATATTTTCGTGCCGTCGCCCACGGTAACATTTTCGTCAATATAGCTTGACGGATGTACAAAATAATTCCTGTCTTCCATATCGGAGGTCTAAAGCAGTTCTATGTTGCTTCTGTCAGCAAACTCCCGGGTAGCGTTCCTCGTGTCGAAAACGACCTTCGCATGGCGCACGATGAATTCGTAATCCACATGGCCGTGGGGGGGGGTGACAATGACCACCATATCGACGCTTCGGATAAGTTCGGCCGTCAGCTCCTTCTCTCCATCATGCACTTCGCCGCGGTGGAGGAATTCGGGAATATGCGGGTCGAAAAACTTGACGTCGGCCCCTTCCCTGCGCAGCCTCTCGATTATACGGATTGCCGGAGACTCGCGACTGTCGTCGATATCCGACTTGTAGGCGATGCCGAGTACGAGTATTCTTGAACCGTAGAGCGACTTGCGGAAACGGCGGCCGAGTATCTCTTCGATACGCTCCACACAGTATGCTGGCATACGGTCGTTGACCTGCGTCGATGCCTCTATCGTCGAAAAACGGAAGCCGTACGCATCCGCCTTATAATTCAGGAAACAGGGATCGATCGGGATGCAGTGGCCGCCTATTCCGGGACCGGGATAGAACGGGGCGAACCCGAAAGGCTTGGTTTTCGCGGCCTCTATAACCTCCCATACGTCGATGCCCATCTTGTTACAGAAGACGGCGAACTCGTTGACCAATCCGATATTGACGTTGCGGTAGGCGTTCTCCAGCATTTTGGCCATTTCGGCCACGGCGGGAGAAGAGGCTCGGAAAACCTTATTCTCCAACACCGCCTCATACATGGCAGAAATAAGTTCGCAGGCATCAACTCCGAGACCTCCCACCACTTTGGGGATATTCTTGGTTTTATAGGTTGCGTTGCCCGGATCGATACGCTCGGGAGAGAACCCGAGCCAGAAGTCCTCGCCGCATTTCAGACCCGATGATTCGAGGATCGGTTTCACGAGCTCTTCGGTGGTGCCCGGATAAGAGGTCGACTCAAGAACCACCATCATCCCTTTGCGGAGATGTTCCGCGATCGATCTTACCGATGACTCCACATGGCTGATGTCAGGCTGTCGATGCTCGTCCAGCGGTGTGGGCACACAAATAGCCACGAAATCAACCTTGCCGATTTCGCCGAAATCCGTCGTAGCGGCAAGCATACCTTTCCCGACAAGCATTTTCAAGTCGGAGTCGGCTACATCTCCGATATAGTTGCGGCCTTGATTGACCGAATCGACCTTCTCTTTCTTAACATCGAAGCCTATGGTCCTGAATCCGGATTTCGCTATCTCTACTGCCAACGGCAATCCGACATAGCCAAGACCTATAACTCCTGCTACGATTTCCCGATCGGCAATTTTCTTCAATAGAATTTCCCTGATACTATCCGATTGTCTGTGATCCATTTCTCCATTCTCGAAGACCGAACTCGACGGCAGAGTCTCAGGACTGCCGCTCGCATCCATCTTTACACCTGCAAAATTAATTGTTTTCCTCCAAATTTTCAGCTATTTTCATGTTTTTTTGAGGGGGGGGGCAATTTGCTGATATACAAAACTATATGTAAACAATTGTTCTCGTTTGGGATAAGCTGCTGTAAAACACGACATTCATAAAAATCCTCAAACAGTTAGTATGCCGTAAGTACCCGTTTTTTTGTCTGTTCCTTTCAGATGATGGACCAGATTTTCTCTTCGGGAAACAATTCCACGACCTGACCGTTGTCAGATACGGAGGTGATGATGAAACATTCAAATACTTCCGTTGGAAGCAACAACCTGTTCGGCGATGTCAATATGCCCGCAACTATGTACTCCTTGACAAACTATCTCAGGCCGTCAAACCATCAAGACACCTCCTGCGGACAAAACCGAATAATCTTCGACATAGCCGACACTTCGGTCCCCTACTCCTTCAGCGTGGCATAGGAAAGTATGTGCCGCGTTATTCCCGCGGCGAGCAGCAGCATGGCCGCCTGCACCCACAGCCACTCGTCGACCACCGCCACCACGCAATACCCTATCGTCAGCCACACCAGGGTGACCGACATGATCTTCACGCGCAGCGGAATGGCACGGTTTTCTCGGAAGTTGCGGATATAAGGCCCCAATTTGGGGTGATTCATCAGCCACCCGTACAGCCTCGGCGAGCTGCGCACGAAGAGCCACGCCGACAGCAGCAGAAACGGCGTGGTGGGGAGCAGCGGCAGAAATATGCCCGCTATACCCAGCACGAGCGACACGATGCCGAGAAACGAAAGGAGTGTTTTCATCGCCGCAAAATTAATCATTGCCGACAAATATGAGGCGCCGCCCATGCTAAAACGGCGAAAAATTCCTAATTTTGCGTCCGAAAAAGAGATTGACCTTAAAACAATACGATCATGAAAAAGATAGGCATAGCATGCGACCACGCGGGTTACGACATGAAGGAGTTCCTGGTGGGTTACCTCTCGACCAAAGGTTACGAAGTGGCCGATTTCGGCACGTACTCGGAGGAAAGCGTCGACTACCCCGATTTCGCCCACGCTCTGGCGACCTCGGTAGAGACGGGCGAGTCGGAGACGGGAATCGGACTCTGCGGCTCGGGCGAGGGCATGGCCATGACCCTCAACAAGCATCAGGGAATACGCGCGGGCCTCTGCTGGGCTCCCGAGATAGCCGAGCTCACGCGCCTGCACAACGATGCCAACATATTGGTGCTCCCAGCGCGCTTCATCGACAACGACGAGGCCGTGGCGATAGTCGACAAATTCCTGTCGACCTCGTTCGAGGGCGGCCGCCATGTGCGCCGCGTGGAGAAGATCGCCTGCAAATAAGAGTACGGAAAATACCTATTATCGACATCGCCGCGCGGAATCGGCAGTTCGCCGCCCCCGCGCGGCGGATTGTTTTTGCGCCATGACGAGAATCGTTCTCGGGACGCGGCCTGCGGAGACCGCAATGTGAGCCGCGCGAACAAAAGCGGGCCTCCGCGCGCCGAGGCTGCGGCCCGCACAGTCCTGCGGACTGCAAAAACTACGTCACATCCCGAATATATACGGCGTCACGGGCCGCAGCTTCTCGGCTGCGGCGGGATCGTCGAACAAACCGAATACGGCCGAGCCGCTGCCCGACATCGAGGCATAGACGGCCCCCGCATCGAGCAACGCGCGTTTCACCTCCCCTATCTCGGGATACAGCGCGAACACCGACTCCTCGAAATCGTTCTTCACGCTGCCCTGCCACCTCGCGACAGGCTCGGCTATGCGCTCCGACAACGGCCGCGCGGGCAACGACGGCCGCACGCCCGAATATGCCTCGCGCGTGGAGACGCTCGCCGCGGGCTTCACTATCGCGATCGTCATTCCGCCCAGATCGACCGCCGCGGGGGTCATGATCTCGCCGCGCCCCTCGCACAGCTGCGGGGTGTTCCTCACGAAAAAGGCGGTGTCGCTGCCCAGCTCCGCGGCCACCGCTATAAGCTCGGCCTCGCTCAGACGCAACGAAAACAGTTCGTTCAACGCCATAATGACGGCCGTGCCGTCCGACGACCCGCCGCCGAGTCCCGCGCCGAACGGCACACGCTTGTCGAGCACGATCCGCACCCCGCCGACGCCGTACCGGGCGCGCATGAGTCGGTGAGCCTTCACGCATATGTTCTGCTCGGGCGGGCAGTCCACCGCCATGCCCGCGGCGACGAACTCCGCGCCGTCCGATTCGGCGGGCGTGACCTCCAGCTCGTCGTAAAGCCCGCGCACGGGATACATCACGGTGCTCAGATCGTGATAGCCGTCCTCGCGCCGACGCAGCACGTCGAGCCCGAGGTTTATCTTGCAGTTAGCCTTCAGTTTCATAGCGATTCAATTAAAACGGCGACGCCGCGCCCTCGTACTCCGAGCCCGAGATCACGTGCGTCTGACGGAAACGATTCCCGAAACGGTCGGTCGCGACGACCTCGACCTCGGCGTCAGGATTCTTCAATTCGTAAACATACATGTGTCGGCAGGTGGTCATGTAACTTTTGCGGCTGCCGCCCGCCAGAGCGCTGTGGCCGCCGCGATGGCCGCGGCCCACGACGCCTATATGGTAGCCCACGGCCCACCAGTCCTTGCTCGACTTCACCGAGGGTTTCTCCACACCCGTAGTCGTCTTGACAGACTTCATGACGCCCGACAGACGGCCGTCCTCGAACACCTCGATCCGCCAGTCGGGATCGGCATTCCACACGTTGGCCAGAATGACGCCGCGCCCGAAAGGCATGGCGAACGTCTCGTATTCGCCGCCGAAGAGAGCATCGCCGCGGTAGACGCGCAGCTGGAAATCGGGATCGAGCCCCGTTCCGCGATAGCGCCAGTCGCGCATCGTCGCACCCTCGATATCGTATACGCCGTAGCCGTAGGGCGTGCCGTCGCCGTTCAGGCGCGAGATCCACCACGCGCCGCAGACCGCCGCGTGGACATGCTCGTAGACGCCGTTGGGGTGTATATGGTTGCGGTTGTAGTGGGTATGTCCCGCCATGATGTGCGCCTCGGCGAACTCGCCGAGCATTTCGACCACCTTCAAGGCATTCTCGTCCTTGCTCGTGCATATGGGAATATGCACGCACAGCACCACCATCCTGTCGCGCGGCACGAAACTCAGGTCGCTGCGCAGCCACTCGATCTGCTCGTCCGAAAAGCCCAGAGCGTATTCGCTCGACCGCTCGCCGCTCTTGTAGTCGATGTTCTTCATCGACACGAAGTGCACGTCGCCGCGATTCCACGAATAGTCGGCGGGGCCGAACTCACGCTCGAACGCGCGGCGGTACTTCATGTTTATCGTACTGCTGCCCCCGTCCGCCGCCACGGGCACGAAGGTGTTGTCGTGGTTGCCCATCGTCTGGAACACGGGCATGCCGATCAGACGGCGGTCCATCGCACGCCGCATGCGCTCCATGATCCACTCGGCATTCACCTTATCGGACGAATAGGCCACGTCGCCCAGCGTGACGCCGTAGCTCGGCACGTCGCGCTCCTGCGAGACCCGCCTCACGTCGGGCACCGTCTCGCTGCGGAAACGCTCTATGTGGCGCTCGGTCTGACACTGCGGATCGGCCAGGCAGAAAAGGCGGAATGCGTGCTCCGCACCCTCGGGCAGGCGTTTCAGCGTAAAGTCGTAACGCTGCCCGTCGGCATCGAGACGCTCGTAGAACACGGGGTTACCCGTTTCGGCGCTCACCGCGTATTCGGAGGGGACGGAATAGAAGACGAACGCCGCGTCGGGATTGCGGTCGAGGCGGTACACTCCCCTGCGGTCGGTCTTGCAGCAGGTAAAGCCGTCGCTGACCACCACGCCCGCCACGGGGCGTCCTTCGTCGTCGCGTACCGCACCGTAGAGATCGTGGCCGCGCGACGGGATCCGCTGCGCCGCAGCCATGCCGCAGCTCAAAAGCAGCAGGAATAACAATATTCGTTTCATTATCCGATTATTTTTTGTTTACAATTATAGACCAGCTCCCCTACCGCCTTTTCCGCAGCAGCCACCAGCGCGGGACGCAGCCTTGCTATACGCACGCTCCATTCCTCGGCGCTGCCGTCGGCGTTGTCGCTCACCACCTTCACGAAAGCCGTGAGCGGCCGCCTGCCGCCATGCGTATTCGCGTGAAACTCCACGGCACGTGCCACGGCGTAGCTCTCCATATCGAAACAGTCGTAGCGCGCCACCGTCGCACGCTTCTCGGCCGAAGTGTCGGGACCTATGAAATCGTCGGACGAGACGATCGACACCCCCGCATCGCCCGTGTCGGCATGCTCGGGAGGCGTGGCGAAGATCGAGTCGATGTATATGTCGCCCTGCACTATCACCGAGGGCCGCAGCACCTCGCCCGCGGCATGACGCAGCGACCCGCACGTGCCCGCATTCAGCACCGCATGGTAATCGCCGCCCGCCAGGGCCGCCGCCGTAGCCTCGAAGGCGCGCAGCTTGCCCACGCCCGTAAACCTAATGTCGCAAAGTTCCGAAAGACGCCTCGCGCCCTCCACACCGAACTCATCCTCCAGCGCCGCGACCACAAGCACCCGCCGCGACGGTAACATATCGCCCATAAAAGAAATTTTAGGCAATTATACATCCGATGCACCCGCGTTTCACTACCGCAGAATCGAATCCGACTCTCGTCCGCCCGCGGCCTGCGGCCGCGTTTGCAGATTTGACCCTCCCCTAAATCCCCTCCTTGGGAGGGGACTTCGGTCGCTGCGCTCCGAAAAAGGCAGACCGAAATGTACAATCGCGAGATTTTATTTTCCACAAAGGTATAAAATAGTGAACAAATTGCAACCTCGGATTGCTATTGCGCGAAAATATCCTTATCTTTGCCCGTGACTTTTGCAAACGAGTCGTAACAAGTGAAAAACAGACTGTTATAGTAACAAATAAACTCTATTCTACTATGATTTATTCACACGAAGTGCAGCAGATGTGCTGCGTAAAGAAGGGCGCCAACCACGCGTCGGCACCCATCCCGCAGGAAGGCAAGTGGGTTGTGGCTAAGGAGATCAAGGACATATCGGGTCTTACCCACGGTGTGGGATGGTGCGCGCCCCAGCAGGGTGCCTGCAAGCTGACCCTCAACGTTAAGGACGGTATCATTCAGGAGGCGCTGGTGGAGACCATCGGCTGCTCTGGCATGACCCACTCGGCCGCAATGGCTTCGGAGATCCTCCCGGGCAAGACCATTCTGGAGGCTCTGAACACCGATCTGGTGTGCGACGCCATCAACACCGCCATGCGCGAGCTGTTCAAGCAGATCGTTTACGGACGTACCCAGTCGGCCTTCTCGGAGGGCGGTCTGACCATCGGTGCCTCGCTCGAGGATCTGGGCAAGGGTCTGCGTTCGCAGGTGGGTACCATGTTCGGCACTCTGGCCAAGGGTACGCGCTACCTCGAAATGGCAGAGGGCTACTGCACCCGCATGGCTCTGGACGAAAACGACGAGGTGATCGGTTACGAGTTCGTGCATCTGGGCAAGATGATGGACTTCATCAAGAAGGGCATCGCTCCCGCCGAGGCTCTGGAGAAGGCCAAGGGTTCGTACGGCCGTTTCAAGGAGGCTGCGAAGTACATCGATCCGCGTCAGGAGTAACCGCATTTTGTATAATCGAAAAAAGAGAGATAAAATATGGCAAATTTATTTGAGAGCTACGAGCGCCGAATCGACCACATCAACGAGGTGCTCGCACAGTACGGAATCAACGGCGTGGAGGATGCCAAAGCCATCTGCGACGCAAAGGGCATCGATCCCTACAAGATGTGTGAGGAGACGCAGCCCATCTGCTTCGAGAACGCCAAGTGGGCCTACGTGGTAGGCGCGGCCATCGCCATCAAGAAGGGCTGCACCAACGCTGCCGACGCCGCCGAGGCCATCGGCGAGGGTTTGCAGGCATTCTGCATCGCAGGTTCGGTAGCCGACGACCGCAAGGTGGGTATCGGTCACGGTAACCTGGCTGCCCGTCTGCTCCGCGAGGAGACCCAGTGCTTCGCATTCCTGGCAGGTCACGAGTCGTTCGCCGCAGCCGAGGGCGCCATCAAGATCGCCGAGATGGCCAACCGCGTGCGCAAGAACCCCCTGCGCGTGATCCTCAACGGTCTGGGCAAGGACGCCGCCAAGATCATCTCGCGTATCAACGGCTTCACCTACGTACAGACCCAGTTCGATTACTACACGGGCGAAGTGAAGGTGGTGGACACCATCTCTTACTCTGACGGTCTGCGTTCGAAGGTCCGCTGCTACGGCGCCGACGACGTTCGCGAGGGCGTAGCCATCATGTGGAAAGAGGACGTGGACGTGTCGATCACGGGTAACTCGACCAACCCCACCCGCTTCCAGCACCCCGTAGCAGGCACCTACAAGAAGGAGCGCGTATTGGCAGGTAAGAAGTACTTCTCGGTGGCATCGGGCGGCGGTACGGGCCGTACCCTCCACCCCGACAACATGGCTGCGGGTCCCGCTTCGTACGGTATGACCGACACGCTGGGCCGCATGCACTCGGACGCACAGTTCGCAGGTTCGTCGTCGGTTCCCGCACACGTGGAGATGATGGGCTTCCTGGGCATGGGTAACAACCCGATGGTGGGTGCTACCGTAGCCGTTGCTGTTGCCGTTCAGCAGGCCATGACGAAGTAATCGTCACCCGACATACAACGACAAGTACCGCCCCGCAAGGGCGGTACTTTTTTTATGTCTATACGGCAGATACACATACGACCGCCGTCAATAATTTTATACGGAATGGCATTCACGAACGCAGTCGGACGAGCATTCTCTACTTCCGCTCGGTAGCGGACAAGACGAACGCCATATCCTGCCCCCCCTGACGCCGTAAACACTCTGCAAAGAGATGATTTACGGCGATTTTCATTTTTTTCCGACGCAAATCACCATATTAGAACTAATGACAAAATTGAAGATTTATCGCCGAGATATACCGAAAGCGGAACAAATGTCAAGCGGAAACTCAATTCGCTCTCTGTTAAAGAGAAAATGCAACTTTCAATATGTTGTTTGTCAACATCTTATAATTAGGCTTCGGATATTTGGGCAATCGAAACGTCGAAATCAGTTCCCATGCAGACCAAAAATGACCTCGAATCTATCTCCGATGACGATTCGTATTGTATTTTAAAATATGTAGCGATTTTGGGGTCAACGCGTTTATAAAAAGCGCTTTGCATGAGGGGGGGGGATTTTCCCGATTAGAAAAATCATTATTTTTCTTGACAATTTTTGATAATGTGATTATATTTGCATTTGTTTTATGTTATCTCTTTAACAGAAAGAGAAAGATAAAACGGAGGGAATGAAAAATAAAGGAAAAATAATGAAACGGCTCATTTTATTTCTGGCAATCATCACTGTCGGTGTGTCTCAACCTGTCCGAGGGCAAAAAATAGCGGTAAAAACCAATCTGCTCTCCGACGCGATCCTAAGCCCGAACTTAGGTATTGAAGCGGGGCTTGCTCCCAAGTGGACGCTGGATCTCACGGGACAACTCAATGCCTGGAAGTTGTCGCACGACAGAAGGTGGAAGCACTATGCCATACAGCCCGAGATCCGTTATTGGCTGTGCGACCGTTTCAGCGGGCATTTTTTTGGCGCGCACGTGCATGGCGGACAGTACAATATCGGCGGAATAGACGGGAAAGTCAAATTCCTGGGCACCGACGCGCGGAAACTGAAAGACGCCCGCTATCAGGGCTGGTTTGTCGGCGCAGGCGTGGCATACGGCTACGCGTGGATACTCGGTCACCATTGGAACATAGAGGCGGAAATAGGTTTCGGCTACTCCTACACCCGCTACGACAAGTTCCGATGCTCGGGATGCGGGAAAAAGGTGGAGACAGACCAACCGCATCATTACGTGGGTCCCACCAAGGCGGCCATCAACCTGGTTTATCTATTCTAAATTGCAACAGTCATGAAAAGGACGATACTTAGTATTTATATTGGCAACCCTGCTGGGCATGGGCAATATGTCGGAAACAGCGGCGCAAACCACCGAATACATCACGCCGGGTGTATCCATCGGGAATTTCAAAATGAATCGCGAAGGGAAATACCTTACCGTGGAGATGGATCTGGATCTGAACAGCCTCGATGTGGATGCTAACCGTGCCGTGCTGCTCACGCCGCGTCTGGTCAACGGAACGGATTCGCTCGATCTGCCCTCGGTGGGTATTTACGGACGCAGGCGATATTACTATTATGTACGCAACGGCATAGGCAGCATTTCGGGGGAAAATGAAACGGTCTATCGCGCGGCGGACAAACCGAACAGCGTGGCATACGACAACATCACCGAGTACAAAGAGTGGATGGATGGTGCAACGCTCAAGTTCCACCGCAGCGATTGGGGTTGTTGTCACGGGATATTGGCCGAATACGAAGGCATATTGGGCCGTCATCGCGAGGCTTTCTTCCCTGAGTTGATATTCGTGCAGCCCAAAGCGGAAATCATGAAAAGCCGCTCGCTGTCGGGATCGGCATACATCGATTTCCCCGTCGACCAGACGGTGATTTATCCCGACTACCGTCGCAATACCGCCGAATTGGGCAAGATACAGGCGACCATAGATTCCGTAAGAAACGACAAAGACGTAACAATCACGCAGGTGTGGCTGAAGGGTTTCGCTTCGCCCGAAAGTCCCTACAAACACAACACGGAGCTTGCCATCGGGCGTACTGCCGCGCTGAAGAGACACATAGAACAGCTGTACCACTTTGCGGACAGCATCATCCGAACCGATTACGAGCCCGAGGACTGGGCGGGACTGCGGCGTCACGTGGAACAGTCGAACATCGACCACCGCGGGGAGATTCTGGCTTTGATAGACAGCGACATGGAACCCGATGCCAAGGAGGCGGAAATCAAGCGCACCTACCCCGAGGAATACCGCTTCATGCTGCAACATTTCTACCCCGCGTTGCGCCATACGGACTACCGCATAGACTACAACATCCGCACGTTCAACGAGGCGGAGGAGATAAAACGCATCATGGCGGAGCAACCGCAGAAACTGAGTCAGAACGAGTTCTATCTGGTGGCACAGGAGTATGAACCCGGTACGGCGGAGTTCACCGACGTGTTTGAGACCGCCGTGCGGATGTACCCCGACGACAAGGTGGCAAATCTCAATGCCGCCAACGCCGCCATACGCCGTGATGATTTCGCCACGGCGCGCAGGTATCTCGACAAGGCAGGCGATTCCGCCGAGGCCGTCTACGCACGCGGTGCGCTTGCCGTGCGGGAGGGAGATTACGAAACGGCACGCCGCCACCTCGGCAAGGCGAAAGAGATGGGACTCGAAAAGGCGGCCCTCACGCTCGACGAACTGAACGACAGGCTGAAATAACGGCCGATCAATCATGCAAAACGATAGAGAAGAAACATATTTTCAAACATTTTAATTTATATGCAATGAAAAAGAATTTTTTATTTATGTCCGTATTGGCAGCCCTGCTTATGGCAGGATGCTCGAAGGAGGATAGCGCTCCGAACGGCGGGGACAACGGTAACGGCGGGGCCACAACCAGCTACATGGCCGTAAATCTGATGTCCTCTGACATTACAGGTACCCGTGCTCAATCTGGTTACGAGGATGGAACTGATTTTGAAAATAAAGTGACCAAAGTCCGTTTCTATTTCTTCACTGAGAACGGCATCGCCACTAACGTCAAACTTCAAGGCTCCTCATATGTAAATTACTACGACTGGCCGAGCGTGGAGCAAGTAAACGGCGAAATCGATACCGATGACATCGAGAGCAAACTCAAAGCCACGATCGTCATCAGTACCAAGACAGGAGACAAACTTCCCCAAATGATGGTAGCAGTGCTGAACCCAATCGACAATTTTGGCGACGTTTCAAGGAACCTTGACGACCTGAAGAAGATTTCCAAAAATTACGCTTCCGAAACATATATCGGAGAAGGCAAATTCGTGATGTTCAATTCCGTATACGGTGGAGCGAATAAAACAGAGGTCTGTGCTGTTCCCGTAAAGGCTGCAAACCTGTGTAAGACAGAGGAGGAGGCAAAATCAAATCCCGTCACAATCTATGTTGAGCGAAGCGTGGCCAAGGTTGATGTAGCTTTAGGTGATGCAGTAAAAGACGCTGCCACTAGCAAACTGGCATTGCAAGATGCAAAAGGGAACAACCTTACGGTCGACGGGAAGCAGGTTTATCTGAAACTTAATAAGTGGGACCTGACCGCAGAAACCGATCAAAGCAGACTGGTCAAGAAAATCGATCCCACCAAATGGACAAGCGACTGGTGGAACGGCACACACCGCAGTTTCTGGGCCATAAATTCTTCTAATGCGAATAACCAATATTATAATTACACAACAGGTATCAATACTGATATCGGCACTGCATTGTACACAAATGAGAACGCCGCTAAAGCTGACGGTAATGATGCTCCCGAACTGAGAAAAACCAAGGTTATCCTTAAAGGTACCCTTTGCAAGGAAGATGGCACCGCATTGACTTTGGTAAGACATTTGGGTGCCTACTATGCCGATTCATATTCCGAGACTCCGTCGGCAAACCTTCCCATCCTGAAGAATAGCATCCTTGCCCAGCTGAAAGCCAATGGTAAGAATTACTTTTATGGAAACAGTACATCGCGTACACAGATCGGTACCGATGACCTTCAGATTGTGATTGCTAAACAGATGGACATAGAGGAGAGCGTGAACAACTGTTATGTATATGCCCAACTGACAGAAGCAGCAAAAGGGAAAACATGGTACGATTCTTCGGCGCTAAGTGCAACTCCTATTGAAACAGATGATATTGACAAAGTACTTAAGGACAAGAATATAGTTGACTGGGCTTTGGTCTGGAAATCCGGTATGACCTATTATTATGACATTATTCATAATAAGACAGATGATGGGACCATAACACACGGCGTTGTCCGTAACCATGTATATAAGACAAAGGTAACAAAGATAGCCGGTTTCGGCACCCCTGTCTACGATCCTGAACAGAAGATCTATCCCGAGAAGCCCGATCCCAACGACCACTACATCGCGGCTGAAGTCAAGATTCTCTCTTGGCGCATTGTCAGCAATGACTATGAATTGGAATGGTAATCTGACCCCGAACGCCCGAAGGCGTTCATGACATACTACGTGTGCGGGAGGCGGCTCCCGTCTCCCGCACATATTAAAATACAGTACCCGCCCATCGGTACACAAGGGAGGTGCGGCATCGGAGGTCGGAACACATGACAGACATCCCACTTAACGAGAAAATCAGGATGCGGAAATTCCGCACACCACATATAAGTAACATTCGGTATAAACTGACCTAAGAAAGAGTAAACGATATGAATATACGGGCATTGATAAGGAATGTGGCAGTCAGGATCTGCGTGACTTTGGTCTGCATGTCGGCTCTTCCGTCCTGCAACAGCTGGCTCTATGAAGAAGAAGGCGACTGTTCGGTATATTACCGTCTCAGATTCCGCTACGACAGAAACCTGAAGTGGACGGATGCTTTCGCCAACGAGGTTTCATCGGTTCACCTGTATGCCTTCAACCCCTCGGGCACACTGGTATGGCAGCGTGAGGAACAGATAGACCCGTCGACGGCGGAGAACTACTCGATGTTGCTCGACCTGCCCTCGGGCGACTATCGGCTGCTGGCATGGTGCGGTCTGCGGAACGACGGCGAGCGCGAGGAATCCTTCTCCGTACCCGAGGCCCGCATAGGCGAGACCCGCATCGAGCAGTTACAGTGTGCGCTGAACCGCAAGCGCGACGAGTCGGGCGCGTACAGCGAAGAGAGGCTTTACCGTCTCTTCCACGGCACGTTGGATGTGTCGCTGCCCACGAACGAAGACGGAGGCAGCTACGATTACACCATGTACCTGACCAAAAATACCAACCACATCCGCGTCATACTGCAACACCTGTCGGGAGAGGATGTGGACGTCAATCAATTCAACTTCCGCATCGAGGACGAGAACGGTTTGATGGCCCACGACAACGAGTTGATGGAGGACGAGAATATCACCTACCGCCCCTGGAAAACGCAGAACGGCGAGGTAGGATTAGGGAAAGATGACACCCGCGCCATCATCCATGTAAAGGGTGCCATAGCCGACCTGACCGTGGGACGCATGACGGAAAAGCATCGTGAAAAGATGTTCCTCACCATTACCAATCGGAACGGCGAGACTGTGGCCCGCATTCCCGTAATCGACTACGCGCTGCTGGCGAAGGACTATTACGAGGAAGAGTACGGACGCACGATGACCGACCAGGAGTTCCTGGACCGCGAGGACGACTATGTGATGACATTCTTCCTCGACGAGGATCACCTGTGGATAAGCAGCTACATACTGATCCACTCTTGGCGTGTGGTGGTAAGCAACGTTGAAATCGAATAATCGGGAATAAGGATTGGACTGATGAAACCGAGCATTATACATAGCATTGCAGTCTGCCTGACGGCATTCGCACTGCCTTTTATGGTGGCGTGCAACAGTCAGGAAGAATCCTTGACGGACACTACGGAAGCTGCTCTGTATTTGAACATCGAGCCTATCGTGCAATCAAGGGCGGGAGTGGCCGAGCTGCCCGACAACGAGAAGATGAAAAGCGTGCGCGTCGTAGTCCTGCATGCCGACGGAACGGTGGAACACAACCGCGACTTTTCGCTGGAGGATGCGCAGACACATAAAACCATATTGCTCAAGGTAACGCCCGACGAAAAGAAGAGGATATTCCTGTTCGCCAATGAAGAGAGCGTGTCCGCAGTAGAGGGCGTGACGGGTGAGAACCAAACACTGACCGATTTCTTCGAAAGCTATACAGATGGCGATTCGGGTTTTGAAGATGCAGTGAACGGTCTCTATTTCACACCTGACTACTCGGGAGGAAAGCCCATCCCGATGTCCTCGATGTACGAGATAGATTTTCCCGCAAAAGGTAATTTCGACGGGACGTTCTACGTGGTGCGTGTCGCCACCAAGTTCATGGTGAACTTCATAAACTGGCGTGGCGAGGACGTAATTGTGGACAATTTCACCATAGCGAGCCATGCCGACAAGAACTTCCTGATGGCGCATGTCGGCAACAGCGAACAGAACAGACTGCTATTCAACGGGAAAACCTGGATAAACTGGCTCAAGGAGGTCTCCGATGCCTCGTCCGAGAACGATGATTATGCCACGACGGAAGCCGCAGGCTGGCTGAAGGACTACGAACTGCCGACACAGGCTAAGACAGAAACATATACCCACGGGACGTTCATCGTAGGAAAACAGACAATCGACACGGAAAACCCCGCGAACTCAAAACCGGGTGTAGCGGAAAATGTCCCTGTCTTATACATGCCCGAGAGCAAGAACCCCAAGGCAGGCGCAACGGATGGCGAGCAGGAGTACACCCTGACAATTTACATAAACGGGAGGAGTGAACCTTTCGTCTGCAAGCTGCCCAACCTGAAGGCGCTTTTCCGCAACACCCATGTGGTGGTGAACATCACCATGTATCATAACCTTGAACTCTCGGTCGATGTCATCCCCTTTACACCAATTGACCTCAAACCCGATTATGGTCTGCAAAGGGAGGAATTTACAGGATACATAGCGGGTAAGGACGATCAAGACAGGAAGCACTGGTATGACGGGACGGCAGGCCCATATTACCTCGGACCAAAAGATAAGGAAGGAGAGTTTGTGACCATCAATGGCAAAGAGTATCTGCTTGTGTATGCGGATTACGAACGGACCGCTGCAAGGCTTGACCATTTTTTCGAGAAGGAGACCCGAAAGAAATATCTTCTCACTCCTGAAGGGATAACAGGATATAAACCGGTAATGGATGGGGCAAATCCTTGGCTCGCCTTTTATCTCAATGACCTACACCAACGTGTATGGCTTGATGATGATTATATGAAGTGGGATGTAGTATGGAATCCCGATTTTAAAAATGATAAAGGCGAAGTGGTGGGAAGATATGAATGGGTATATACCGTCGGAAAATGGTATCGCACTTTTAACGAATGGAACAGATTGGACTGGAACAGAGCAGTCTATGACAAAGAGGTAGCCGATCCGAGAATTTATCCTAAATACTGGTTTGACATTCTCGGCAACCGTTATACCTGGTCGGAAGGAGATACCAAGGAAAAGAGGGCAGACATCCTCAAAGAATGGACACAATACCTTGAGTAAGGTTGCAACATCCTGACACGATAACATTTACAAACAATTATGTCACAGCATAATAAAAAATACAGCATCATTTTTCCGATAATTACGGCATTATTGGCCGTCACATTCGCCGGATGCACGGACGACCTTACGGACAAGACCGCTGAAATCACGGACACGGAGGTTGAGCTACTGGGTGAGGTGATTTACAAGCCGCTTGTGCCGACGGAAGTACAGACACGCGCCGAAGCTCCTGAAGGGAGCAAATACAAGAGTGTAAAGTCGCTGTATATTTTCTTCTTCGATTCTAAAGGAGGACTCATCGATGAATATAGCGGAGACGTGGATTTCACACCCGCACCCACAGAAGGCTCCACGCACGAACATGTCACGTTCACCAAAAGAATACGGGCAGGACAATATTATATCTTTGCCGTCGCCAACATCTCCGATGGCCAGAAGAGCGACCTCAAGAAAGAAGTAACATCTATTGAAACCCTCAGGAATTTCAGACTCGCCTGGGATGACAACATAGATGACGACCTTGAGATGTTCGGCGTGTTCAAAGTGTACGACACAAAAGAGACGACTGCCGACAATGAGGATTTTGAAGGGGACGAACTTCTCACTATCGACCGTAGCATACACATACGTTCTTGGGTACGCAGGGCGGTATCGAAAGTCACGGTCGATTTCGACGGAACGAACCTGAAAGAGGGTGTCACGGTCCATATAAAAAACGCCGTGCTGAAGCATGTGGCATCGGGGGCGCTCCTCGGGGCCTCATCTCATGCCGTCGGCGTTGCCGATACCGATGTGGCCGATGATGACAGGATCGTCGGCATAATGTCGAATTATTCCCTCACCTACGGAAACGGCGAATCACACAAAGCGTGGCCCACGGTGACAAAAACAAAAGCATTCTCTCCGTCGGATGTATGGGGAGAGCAGGGTGTTGCAAGTTTCCATGACGACAATGCACGGGCACTTCCCTGCTACGAGAACATGCAGGGGACACATGAAGACAAATCCAAACTTCAGGACTCCGACGGAGACGGCATCATTGACTCCAAGACAAAAGACGGGGTCGAAAACGGCACCTACCTCGAGGTGGAGGGATATTATGTCGCCGAACGGCCGGAATATAAATCACAGGGCAAGATAATTTACCGATTCATGCTTGGGAAAGATGCTGTGAATAATTTCGATCTGGTCCGCAACCACCATTACAAAATCACGATGCAATTCAAAGGCTATGGCAACGACGTGGACTGGCACATCGAATATACGGAGAAGTATCTGGATGCCACCTACCCCGAAGACGTGAACTATCAAGGCAAATTTTTCACGCCTGCTCTTGATTATGCCGCCACCATGGCAAACGCGGGTCATACCTTCGACGATCAGAATAAGATTACCGTAACCAGCTATAAGACAGACGGGGCAACCAATACATGGATAGAACCCGAGATCACATACACCTATTATTCGCATAATGACCGCACAGGAGAATGGGATATAGACGACACATCGGAATGGCTTACAACCACAGCGGGCGATGTCATCGAAAACGGCACTAAAAAGAAATATACTTTCGTCGCCTCCATGGCCGATCCGACCTCTGCCACAATCAATAGTCTGTTCCCTAAATCAACCGTAGGCAGTAAAGGTGCCCCCTATAACCTTTCCAACGCGAACGGAGAAACTACGGTCGAGAACACCGCCAACTGCTACATGGTGGGCGCTCCTGGATGGTATTGTTTCCCCCTCGTGTATGGCAATGCAATCACAGACAAAAAGACTGATGCGGAGGCATATTCTTCAACGCACATTGTGAATCATCTCAATGAACCCATTACAGCACCTTATATCAAGGAAAACACAAGAAAGGACGACCCGACAAAAACAATAGACCTCTCCGATGTAAGCGTAAAACTCATATGGCAGGATGCTGAAAATCTTATCACACCAAGTACGATAAGTTATGATCCCGATCTTTTCGGCGGTAAGGGCGGAATAAAATTCCAAATAGGTACCATACAGGAGGGAAATGCCGTGATAGCCTTGATTGATAACAAGGCGAAAGAAGATGATTATGTAGTCCACAAACGAGAAAAGCCTTACGATAAATTAGGGAACACAAAGGCCATCTGGGCCACCCGTTTCGGCACCGAAGATTTCGAGAAGGATATACGGGTTCTCAACCATAATGAGCAGGCATTCGATGTGATGCCTGTCAATCTTGGCTGGTGTTCGGGCGACAAGGCGATAAGATATTATAAACGCCGCAAGTGTGAGATCAAATTCAAGGTCGGAGACAACGAGATAATAAGGACGATTGAACAATATCCCCATTTTGTCCTTCCGCGTGGCGACCATCCCTACTACCAGTGGGGGCGTAAAGACCCGTTTGTCGGTTCAAACGAGCTTTGGAAAAACAAAGCGAGATGGATTCATGACGGAACCAAATATCTCGAAGGGGGTGATTACGATCCTCCCAGACTTTATAACGAGCCGAAGGAATTTTCGTACAACGTGAACCGAAAAAACGCTGAAGACTGTCTTGAAGTACTTGTAAAGAATCCCGACAAATGGCTTAACGCTACGCGACAACCCAATAATCCGAACGATTTCAAACAAGGGTTTTACAGTACGAATAAATCATACTCCGATCTGTGGTCGAATAACGGTCATAAGACGGTCTACGACCCTTGTCCCCCGGGATATCAGGTAAGCGACAACTCCGTTTTCACAGGATTCACAACTCACGGGGGAAGTGCGAAGTTCCCGTATGACTGGTACGATGTACTTGAGAGCAACATGCCGTCGGATTATTACAGCGGCAGTTCGATAAACAGACAGGTTCTGGAACTTTATACAAACACGAAGAAACTTCAATCCATTACCTTCCCTGTCACCGGTTATCGGGATTATGATGGTCACGCACAGGTTGTACAATATCCGAATGAAGCGGAAAATGTTA
>CAUHCL010000019.1 GCA_959604655.1 uncultured Alistipes sp.
GATACTCCGCCCGCCACGACGCGGGCAGCTTCACTCCGCCGTCGTCGTTATACCCGTATACCGACACGCTCTCCACGGGCATGCTTTTCTTCAACACGAGTTCCACCGTCTGCTCCTTGCCCCGCTCGGGCCAGCTCGTCCAGCGCGGGACGGAGATGTCGTGGGAATCGGCGGGAACCTTGCCGTCGGCCACCGCATACTCGTCGTCATCCGAATATGTGAACGAAGCACGCACGTCGGCTACGTTCCCCACCGTCGCGGCCGACGACTCGCGCGCCGTGGCGGCGCTGCGGGCGAACCACACGTTCATCGCGCCGTCGCCTCGGTTGTTCCACGCATAATAGGGCACGAGCCTGAGCTGCGCTTCCTCGTCGCCGTCGGCCAGCGCCGCTACGGCATCGACCCTCACCGAGGGGATGCCGCCGAGAATGCCGCCGTCGATGGCGCACACCTCGCATTCAGCCCCGATATGCGTCAGATAGTAACGTCCTATGTTGTGTTCGTTGTCGACCGCCTCGGCGCAGTAGACCAGAGGACCGCGGGTGAGGCACACCCGATCGGCATCGGCCTCCACTCGGCTGTCGGCCACGTTGTAACGCACGGGCATGGGCAGCGACAACGTTACCTTGTCGCCCGCATGCCACTCGCGGCGCACGGGAACGAACCCGCGGTCGGCGCGTGCGCGCACGCGTTTGCCGTTCACCCGCACCTCGGCCTTGGGATGCAGACCGTCGGCATAACTGTAAAGTTTGCCAGCGACGAAGCCCCGATCCGAGCACCACGTGGGGATACGCAGCCACAAGGTGAACTGCTCGCCGTCGACCTCGGGAGCCACCTCGATCGACACCTCGCCGTCGAACGGGTAGGCCGTGCGCTCCGTGAACCGCACCTCGCCGCCCGCCAGAGGCAGTGCCGCCGAACTGCCCGCATAGAGCGAACAATATACGTCGTCGGCGTCGTAGGACCATATCATGCCGGGCACCTGCGGGATCAGACGCGCCATGTTCGAGGGACAGCAGGCCGTGTCGAACCACGGCGAACGCCCCTTGCGGCCGTGGTTGAACGCCTTGCGGCCGTCGGTCTCCAAAGGATTGACGTAAAAGAACCTGTTTCCGTCCATATTCACTCCCGCCAGCACGTTGTTGTACAGCGCCGCTTCGGCCACGTCGACGTATTTGGCGTCGCGCGTGAGCAGGAACATGCGATAGTTGAACATCACGCTGCCCACGGCGGCGCACGTCTCGTCGTAGGTATTCTTGTTGGGCAGCACGTATGCGGGGCCGAAACCCTCTATGCCAGGCACGGCGCCGAGGCCGCCCGTGATGTGCATCTTCTTGTCCACGATGTCGTGCCATATCGACTCCAGCGCGGGCATCAGCGTAGAGTCGCCCGTGGCGGCCGCCACGTCGGCCATGGCCGAGTACATGTAGGCGGCACGCACGGCATGCCCCACCGCCTCGCGCTGCTCGCGCACGGGCAGGTGCTGCTGCGCATACTCGGGCGCCATGACGCCGCGCCCCTCGGGACGGAACGTCACGCCGCGGATGTCGAGGAAGCGTTTGGCCATGTCGAGATAGAGCGAATCGCCCGTCACGCGGAACATCTTCACCAGCGCGAGCTCCAGCTCCTGATGCCCGGGCGCCCGGTTCACGGGCTTGCCGCCGTTATAGACGGGATCGCCCTCGAAGAATACGCGCGCTATGTGCCGCGCGTTCTTCTCCGCCACGTCGAGCCACTTGCGCTTGCCCGTGGCCCGATAGTAGGCCACGGCGCCCTCGTACATGTGCCCCATGTCGTAAAGCTCGTGGCTGTGCAGCACCCACGAATAGGGTTTGTCGCCCATGCCTCCGCCGCCGAACGGATCGCAGCCCTGGTTCTTCGCCACGCCCGTGATGTGCGACTCGTACAGATAGCCGTCCGCCTGCTGCGCCTCGGCTATGATGTCTATTATGTCGTCCATGCGGCGCTCCAGCTCCGCATCGGGTTCCACGGTCAGCAGATAGGCCGCGCCCTCCATCACCTTATACAGATCGGACGATATGTAGCGGTGCACGAACGGCAGCTCGCACTTCTCGCCCCGCAGGAAAGCGCCCGTGCGGCGCAGATTCTCCACAGCAGGCTCCGTCTTGTCCAACGCAAAGGGCACCAGCGTGCGTTTCTGCGTGCGCAGGCGAGGGAGCCAGAAATCATCCTCCAGCGTCACCCGATCGAACGTCACCCGGGTCAATGCGCCGTCGCCGCCGTCGGCCGCCTTGCCGAAGCAGCCGCCCAGAACCGCTGCAGCCGACACGCAGGCCGCAACCCGTAAAAAGCCTATTTTCTTCATGTCCGAATTATTTTCAATTTTACAAAAGTACGAAATAATCGCTTACGGACAAAAATGCCGCCGTCACTCGCGATCCCGAAATTTTTGACTACCTTTCGGGGACCGAATTTAACCTGACATGGAAATAGACGAATTGCAGCGGCGGGTCGACGAGTGGATCCGCAACGTGGGGGTACGCTACTTCAGCGAACTGACCAACATGGCCGTACTCACCGAGGAGGTGGGAGAACTGGCGCGGGTGATGGCACGCCGTTACGGCGACCAGTCGTTCAAGGCGGGCGAGAAAGACAATCTCGCCGACGAGATGGCCGACGTGCTGTGGGTGCTGGTGTGTCTGGCCAACCAGACGGGGGTCGATCTCACCGCAGCCATAGAGGCCAACTTCGCGAAAAAGAACGCCCGCGACAGCGAACGCCACAAGAACAATCCCAAACTAAAAAGCGAAGGGTAAAATTTGTCGGGACTGTCGGGAAGTAAGAGGCCGCAGCCCGAATGACAAAGCCTATCACTGAACCTTCAGGATCGGGCCGACTAATGGCTCGTCCCCTTTCCCTCGACGGCTCGGCATTTACATGGCCAGCCGTTCGCCCCAGCCCATGACCGTGTATTTCCGATCGATCTTTTCCATCTTTTGGAACGTCAGCCAGAAGGCCTCGCGATGGTCGATGGTGTGTCCCATCTCGTTTTCGTGACCCGTTACGACCATCCGCGGTGCGAACCCGTTCACGAAATCGTTCATGCGGTGCGTCCAGCAGTTGACGGTGAGAATGTCCACGCGCGGAATGTGCTTGCCGATCTCTGCGATCCACTCCATGTCCTCGGCGTTGTACTGGTCGCCCGAGTGCGCTATGGTCTTGCCCTCGCCGGTGGTCACCACGTATATGTTGTTCATCATCTCGCTCTGGTGCCCGGGCAGTATCTTTATGCGCAGCCTGCCGTGCGGCAACGCCAGTTCCTCGTCGATGATCCGCTCCGAACGGATGTGCTTTATGCGCGCCTCGTCGGGCATGAACTCGGTGGGGGCTATGACGGGTTTCCCCGCATCGAGAAACATCTTCACTACGGCCGCGTCGCCGTGGTCGCCGTGGTTGTGCGTGATGAACAGCACGTCGCATCGGTCCGCGACGGCCCTCATCAGCGAGTCGGGGATCAATACGCGGCCCTTGCATGTCCCCCGCACGACGTCGAAAGCGACCGTGGCCGAGCGGGTTCGGGCCACGAAGCCGTCGTTGTATATCTTGTATATCTCCACTCCCCGTTTTACGGGTGCCGCCATGTCGGCGATGACTTTGCTTATCCGCGAGCCGATGAACCCGTATAACGCTTCGGTGTTGTCGTATCGCGTTTCGTGCAGCAGGGCGTCGAGATTGTAGAGCGCGAGTTTGCGGACCGCGGGCGCGCCCTCGACGGGCGGGTTGTCGTCAAGGGTGCGGTCTATGATGTCGAACATCACGGCGGCCTGCTTGTGCAGATACACATCTTCGTTTCCCCAGAATGCGCTGCGGTCGGTGGCGTTTTTCTCCTGCGCGCCGAGCCCGAAAGGCAAGAGTATGGCCGAGCATACGGCGCATAGCAATAATCTTTTCATGTTTGTCGCGATTGGATTTGCGCCGAACGGCGTACCTGCCGCCCCGATTCCGAAAAAGGAATCCCCGTGAAAGGATTCCTTTTCGTTCGTCGGACGGGCATTCGGCCGTGCGGTAGGTCGAAATGCGTTAAAAGTTCTCGATGATCTCCTTGTTGGTGTAGGCGTCGGCGCCGTAGCACGTCTTGAGGTACGCCAGGCCGTTCAGGTAGTCTTCCTCGGTGAACGAGTCGGTCGCCTCCTTGGCCACCACCACGTCGTAACCCAGGCAATATGCGTCGGCCGAGGTGTGGCGCACGCACATGTGGGCATGCAGTCCCGTCATGATGACGGTCTTTACGCCCAGCTCCTTCAGCAGGATGTCCAGATCGGTCTGGAAGAAGCCGCTGTAACGGCGCTTGGGAACGATGTAATCCTTCTCCGAAACCTTCAGCTCGGGAATGACTTTGGCTCCTTCGGTGCCTGCGATGGCGTGGTCGCCCCACAGCTTCAGCTCGCGGTCGATGCCCGCTATGTGGGCGTCGTTGCAGAAGATGACGGGAACGCCTGCCGCGCGTGCGGCGTCCAGCAGTTCCGCCGTGGCGGGAACTATCGCCTTGCCGCGGTCGCATGCCAGAGCGCCCGTAACGAAGTCGTTGAGCATGTCGACTACGAGGATGGCGGGATTTTCAAATTTCTTCATCTTTTTCGTTGTTTGGGTTATGAGACAACAAAAGTCAATTATATATTTCAATGTACCGAGGTTATATCGGCGCAAAATCGGATCCGACGGCCATCTGCCCGCGGCCTGTGGCCGCGTTTGCAGATTTGACCCTCCCCTAAACTGCGTTCGGCAGGCGAGGGCAATCGCACTTGCGCAGATTGCCGAGCCGCCACAGCAGAAGCGGAATTTTGTTCCGCAATCCCCTCCTTGGAGGGGACTTAGGTCGCTACGCTCCGAACAAGGTACATTAAAGTATGTGATCGTGTAACAAAAATAATCAAATAATCCTTATCGGACGCACAAAAACGCGCTTAAATTATCGTGCCGCGCCTATTATGTCGCGCAGACGGTCGATTCCGAGGCGTTCCATCTCGTGCGGCAGATCCTCTATTATGCGCTTGCAGGCATAGGGATCCTTCAGGTGGGCCGCGCCGACCTGCACGGCCGTCGCACCCGCCATCATCATCTCTATGACGTCGGCCGCGCTCTCCACGCCGCCGCAGCCCATTACGGGTATGCCGCATGCGCCCGCCACCTGATAGACCATCCGCAGGGCCACGGGGAATATGGCGGGGCCCGAGAACCCTCCCATCTTGTTGGCAATGACGGGACGGCGGCGGCGAGTGTCTATACGCATGCCGAGCATGGTGTTTATGAGGCATATGCCGTCGGCTCCCGCTTCCTCGCACGCCTTTGCTATGGCCACTATGTCGGTGACGTTGGGGCTGAGCTTTATGAATACGGGCTTGGTGGTCACCTCCTTCACGGCGCGTGTCACCTCGGCGGCCATCGCGGGATCGGTGCCGAAGCTCATGCCGCCGTTATGCACGTTGGGGCACGATACGTTCACTTCGATTATGGCCACCTGCGCCTCGCGGTCGATCTTCGCGCAGCACTCGGCGTACTCCCCGACCGAGAAGCCGCTTATGTTGGCTATTATCGGTTTGCGGAATATGCTGCGCAGGTGCGGCAGCTCCTCCGAGATCACCGCGTCGACGCCCGGGTTCTGCAATCCGACCGAGTTTATCATTCCCGCGCGGCACTCGGCGATGCGGGGCGTGGGGTTGCCGAAGCGTGCCTCGCGCGTGGTACCCTTGATCGAGATCGATCCCAGTATGTTGATGTCGTAAAAATTGTTGTGTTCCGCGCCGAAGCCGAACGTACCGCTGGCGGGGATGACGGGGTTGTCCAGCCCCACGCCGCACAGTTCGACCGACAGATCGTGTTTGTTTGCCATGACTCTCCGTTTTACCAAATTATATCCTCGCGTTTCATGACGGGACCGTCCTTGCAGATGCGTTTGTTGCCCGCGAGGGTCTTGCAACTGCATCCCATGCAGGCGCCGAATCCGCATCCCATGCGTTCCTCGAAGCTCAGCTCGCCGCTCTGCGTGCAGCATTCGCACAGTGCGCGCAGCATGGGCAGGGGACCGCAGGCGTAGAAGTAGTCGAAATCGACGGCGTTGCCGCGTATGGCGTCGGTCACGAAACCCTTCGTTTCCTTCGATCCGTCGGCGGTCGATACGTATACTTCAGCTCCCAAAGCCCGAAACTCTTCCTCGTAAAATATCTCGGCGGCGGTGTTGAATCCCAGCACCACGGTCACCTCGCGGCCGCGTGCGAGCAGCTCCTTGGCCAGCCTGTACAACGGAGGCACGCCGACTCCGCCGCCTACCAGCAGCGGGCGGCGGCACCCGACCTCGGGGTCGAATCCGTTGCCCAGTCCCGTCAGCAGGTCGAGTTTCGTGCCCGCCGTCATGCGGCTCATGGCCTCGGTGCCTCGGCCCACCACTTTATATATAAGCGTTATGCTGCTGTCGTCGTAGTCGCATATCGAGATGGGGCGGCGCAGGTAGAATCCGTCCAGCTCGATGTTGACGAACTGGCCCGGGCGCTCGATCCACTGCGTGTCGCCCTTCAGGATCATGCGGCGGACGTCCGCCGTCAGGGGCTCGTTGGCCGCGATCTCGTATATTCCCTTCTTGTACATGGTTTACTCGGCATCGATGGTTGAAACTCCCAGCGTGATTTCCTCCAGTACGTCGAGCAGCACGCTCACGGTCTCCAGCGCGGTGAAGATCGTCACGTTGTTCTCCACGGCGGCGCGGCGTATGTCGTAACCGTCGCGGCGCGTGCTGTGCTGGTTGACGTCGATGGTGTTGATGACGTAGGTCACGTGGCCCTTGCGCAGCGAGTCGTATATCTCGGTGCTGCCCTCGCTCAGCTTGCGCAGGTAGCGGGTGCGTATGCCGTGGCTGCGCAGGAACTCGGTGGTGCCCTTCGTCGCCTCGATGTTGAAGCCCAGATCGTAGAACCGCTTTATGAGCGGCAGGGCGCGCATCTTGTCGCGGTCGGCTATGGTCACGAAGATGGTGCCGTAGTTGGCCACCGTCATGCCCGACGACTGCAACGATTTGTAGAGCGCGCGGGTGAGGCTCTTGTCGTAGCCTATGGCCTCGCCCGTCGATTTCATTTCGGGCGAGAGGTACGAATCCACGCCGCGGATCTTGGCGAACGAGAACGCGGGCGACTTGACGAACCATCGGCTGCTCTCCTTTCCGTAGATCTCGGTTATTCCCTGCTCCCTGAGCGAGTGGCCGAGGATGACGAGGGTCGCTATCTTGGCCATCGGCACGCCCGTCGATTTCGAGAGGAACGGCACCGTGCGCGACGAGCGGGGGTTGACCTCGATGACGTACACCTTGTCGTTCTCGTCGACGATGAACTGTATGTTGAACAGACCCACTATGCCTATTGCCAGACCCAGACGCTCGGTGTAGCGTATGATCGTCTCCTTCACCTCGCGGCTCACGCTGAAGGTGGGGTAGACGCTTATGCTGTCGCCCGAGTGAATTCCCGTGCGCTCGACGTGCTCCATGATGCCCGGGATGAACACGTCCTTGCCGTCGCAGATGGCATCCACCTCCAGCTCCTTGCCCTGAATGTACTTGTCGACCAGCACGGGCGACTTCTCGTTGATCTCCACCGCCGAGCGCAGGTAGTGGCGCAGCGTCTCCTCGTTGCCCACGATCTGCATGGCGCGGCCGCCGAGCACGAAGCTCGGGCGCACCAGCACGGGGTAGCCTATGCGTGCGGCCGCCGCCACGCCCGCCTCGATGTCGGTCACCGCCTCGGCCTGCGGCTGGGGTATGCCCACCTCGTTCATGATGCGTTCGAAGCACTTGCGGTCCTCGGCGTTGTTGATGGCCTCGATGTCGGTGCCGATGATCTTAACGCCCAGTTCGGCCAGCGGCTCGGCCAGGTTGATGGCCGTCTGGCCTCCGAGCGACACCACTATGCCGTCGGGACGCTCCAGCTCCACCACGTTCATTACATCCTCCACCGTCAGCGGCTCGAAGTAGAGCTTGTCGCTGATGGTGTAGTCGGTCGACACGGTTTCGGGGTTGTTGTTGATTATGATGGCCTCGTAGCCCGCCTCCTTTATGGTCCAGATGGCGTGTACGGTCGAGTAGTCGAACTCCACGCCCTGACCTATGCGGATGGGGCCCGAACCGAGCACCAGTATCTTCTTGCGGTCGCTCACCACCGATTCGTTCTCCTGCTCGTAGGTCGAGTAGAAGTAGGGCACGTACGAGTCGAACTCGCTGGCGCAGGTGTCGATCATCTTGTAGACGGGGAATATATTCTCGCTGCGGCGCAGGCAGAACACCTCCGACTCGCTCATGCCCCACAGCTGACCGATGTATTTGTCGCTGAAGCCCATCCGCTTGGCGTCGCGCAGCACCTCGGCATCTCCCTTGGCCGCCGCGACCGTGTTTTCCAGCTCGACAATGTTCTTGAACTTCTCGAGGAAGAGCATGTCGATCTTGGTGTGGTTATAGATTATGAGCAGGTCGACGCCCTTGCGTATAAGCTGCGCTATGGCGTAGAGACGGTCGTCGGTACCCTTGCGGATGTACTCTAACAGCTTCTCCGACGACCAGTCGTCGAACTTCTTGTGGTAGATGTGGCACACGCCCGTCTCCAGCGAACGCACGGCCTTCAGAAGACTCTCTTCGATGGTGCGGCCTATGCTCATCACCTCGCCCGTGGCCTTCATCTGCGTGCCCAGCTCGTTCGACGCGTCGCTGAACTTGTCGAACGGGAAGCGCGCGATCTTTGTCACCACGTAGTCGAGCGCGGGCTCGAAGCTGGCGGGGGTGTTGGCTATCTGTATCTCGTCGAGCGTGAGTCCCACGGCTATCTTGGCGCTGACACGCGCTATGGGGTAGCCGCTGGCCTTCGACGCCAGGGCCGACGAGCGCGATACGCGGGGGTTGACCTCGATGATGTAGTATTTGAACGAGAGGGGATCCAGCGCGAACTGCACGTTGCAGCCGCCCTCGATCTCCAGCGCGCGGATGATCTTCAACGCGCTGTCGCGCAGGAGCTGGTACTCCTTGTTGGTGAGCGTCTGGCTCGGCGCCACCACTATCGAGTCGCCCGTGTGTATTCCCACGGGGTCGATGTTCTCCATGTTGCATATGGTGATGGCGGTGTCGTTCTTGTCGCGCATCACCTCGTACTCGATCTCCTTGTAGCCCTTGATGCTCTTTTCCACCAGCACCTGATGCACGGGCGAGAGCACGAGCGCGTTGCGCATTATCTCGCACAGCTCTTCCTCGTTGTCGGCGAAGCCGCCGCCCGTTCCGCCCAGCGTGAACGCGGGACGGAGCACCACGGGATAGCCTATCTCCTCGGCAGCCTTCACGCCCGCCTCCATGGTGTTCACCACGATCGACGGCAGCACGGGCTCGCCTATGCTAAGACACAGCTCCTTGAACAGCTCGCGGTCCTCGGCCTTCTCGATGCTCTTGAACGAGGTGCCGAGGATCTCCACCTGACACTCGTCCAGCACGCCCTTCTTGGCCAGCTGCACGGCCAGGTTCAGACCCGTCTGGCCTCCGAGGCTCGGCACTATGGCGTCGGGACGCTCGTAACGCACTATCTTGGCCACGTACTCCAGTGTGAGCGGCTCCATGTATACCTTGTCGGCTATGTCGGTGTCGGTCATGATCGTGGCGGGGTTCGAGTTCACGAGGATCACCTCGTAACCTTCCTCCTTCAGCGCCAGACACGCCTGCGTGCCCGCATAGTCGAACTCGGCGGCCTGACCTATGACGATCGGACCCGATCCGATCACCATCACTTTCTTTATATCGGTTCTCTTAGGCATTTTGATATTCCTCCATCATTTTAATGAATTTATCGAAAAGGTAGGTGCTGTCCTGCGGACCCGGGGCGCTTTCGGGATGGTACTGCACCGAGAATACCTTGTCCTCCGCGCACTCCACGCCCTCGATGGTGCCGTCGAGCAGATTCACGTGCGTGGGACGCAGGCGCGTGCCCTCCACCGATGCGCTGTCCACGGCGAAGTTGTGGTTCTGGCTGGTTATCTCTATGCGGCCCGTGTCGAGGTTCTTCACGGGGTGGTTGCCGCCGCGGTGGCCGAACTTCATCTTGAACGTGCGCGCTCCGTAGGCCAGCGATATGAGCTGGTGGCCCAGACAGATGCCGAAGAGGGGAATGCGGCCGCGCACCTGCTTGATGAGCTCCACCACCTCGGGTACGTTCTCGGGATCGCCCGGACCGTTCGAGAGGAATATGCCGTCGGGGTTGAACGCCATTATCTCGTCGAGCGAGGTGTTGTAGGGCACCACCGTCACGTTACAGCCCTTGGCGTTGAGCTGGCGTATGATGTTGTATTTTATTCCGCAGTCCACCGCCACGATGTCGTACTTGTGGTTGGGCGTACGCGAGAACCAGCGTTTGCGGCTGCTCACCTGCTTCACCTGATCCGTTTGCAGCGGGGTCGAGAGTATCATCTCCATAGCCTTCTCGTGCGAGGTGCCGATGTTCACTATCGCCGCGCGCTGGCAGCCTTCATCGCGGATTATGCGGGTGATCATGCGTGTGTCCACGCCGCCGATGCAGGGTATGCCCTGCTCGTCGAGTACCTCCGAGAATGTCTTGGTGTAGCGGAAGTTGCTGGGGTTCTCGTTGCATTCGCGCACCACCATGCCGCCTATCGAGGGGAACTTGGTCTCGAAATCCTCGTCCGTGATTCCGTAGTTGCCGATCAGGGGGTAGGTCATGACCACGATCTGCCCTGTGTACGACGGATCGGAGAGGATCTCCTGGTATCCCACCATCGACGTATTGAAAACCAGCTCGCAGACACGCTCGACGTCGGCTCCGTAGCCGTAGCCGAAAAATTCGCGGCCGTTCTCAAGGACTAATTTTTTGGTAAATGGTTTCATTCGTCTGTGTTATAATTTATTTTTCTTTTAATTTCAATGTTTCGCGAAATGTATCCGTGCCGCAGCCCGTTCAATCGCGGTTCGCCGACGGCGGCAGGAGTGCTCGAGCCTCGGGCGAGCAGCAGTCCGCCGCGTGGGGGCGGCGGCGAACTGCCGACATTGCAGAGCAATGTCGAAATGTCACGCATTACTCTCTTTCATACACTATGCGGCCGTCCGAGATGGTCAGCACGCAGTCGCCGCGCAGCCTCCAGCCCTCGAACGGCGTGCTGCGGCCCTTCGAGCGGAATGCCGCGGGATCTACGGTGAACTCCCGCTCGGTGTCGAACACCGCTATGTCGGCCGCCTGGCCCTCGGCGAGCCCTCCGCCGAGAGAGAATATGCGGCGCGGCGCCTCCGACATGATGTCTGTCATCTTCTCGGGCGTTATGATGCCCGTTCTCACCAGCTTGGTGTATATCACGGCGAACGAGGTCTCCAGTCCGACGACGCCCATCGCGCTGCCCGCCAACCCGCGCGACTTTTCCTCGGCGGTGTGCGGGGCGTGGTCGGTGGCTATGACGTCTATGGTGCCGTCCTGTATGCCCTCCAGCAGGGCGTCGCGGTCGGCTGCCGAGCGGATGGGCGGATTCATCTTGAAACGCCCCTCCTCCTTCAGATCCATGTCGCACATGGTGAGGTAGTGCGGTCCCGTCTCGCAGGTGATGCGCACTCCGCTGCGTTTCGCCTCGCGGATGAGCGCCACGCTCTCCTTGGTCGATATGTGGCATACGTGGTAGCGGCACCCCGTGGCTGCCGCCAGCTCTATGTCGCGTTCTATCTGACGCCACTCGCTCTCCGAGCAGATGCCCTTGTGACCGTGCAGGGCGGCGTATTCGCCGTCGTGGATGTAGCCTCCGCGCAGCAGCTCGTTCACCTCGCAGTGGGCCGCTATGATGCATCCGTGCGCGGCGGCCTCGGTCATGGCCTCGCGCATCATGGCGTCGCTCTGCACGCCGCTGCCGTCGTCGGAGAATCCCGCCACGTAGGGTTTCAGCGCGGCGAAATCGACGAGGCGTTCGCCTCTGCGGCCGAGGGTGATGGTCGCGTAGGGGAGCACCTTTATCACGGCGTCGCGCGCAATGATGTCGGTCTCGCGCCGCAGGTTCTCCGTCGAGTCGGGAGCGGGCGAGAGGTTGGGCATGGCGCACACGGTGGTGAATCCTCCGCGGGCCGCCGCGGCCGTACCCGAAGCGATGGTCTCCTTGGCCGAGAACCCGGGCTCGCGCAGGTGTACGTGCAGGTCGACCAGACCGCCCGTGACCATCCGCCCCGTGCAGTCTATCGTTCTGTCTCCCGCCTCGGCCTTTATCTCGTCCGCGATGCTTTCGATGATTCCTCCGCGCACCGCTATGTCGGCCTTCGCCGATCTGCCGCCGCGCACTGCCGTTCCGCCTTTGAGTATTATCCGCTCCATGTGGTCACACAAAAAGAGCGACTTAAACAGTCGCCCTATATTAACAATAATAAACAGTTATAACGTCTTGCTGAAACCCGATGTTGAAAATCGAAAAACAAGCGCCCCCGTGATCGACCGCATAACGCTTCGACGGCTTCGGAGATATTTGGTTTCGCTTTCTCATCATCGGTGTACTTATCGGGGCAAAGGTACGAAATATTTTTCGAATACCATACCCGCCCGCGATATTTCTTTCGCCCCTCGCGCGTCAGAATACGATTCTCGCTCCGAGCTGCATGTGCCAGCGCGACAGAAGGTCGTCGGGCGTGAGCTGCGCATCGGTGAAACGGTATACGGGCGCCCCGTCCTCCACGGCCACTATGTTCACGGGCTGCATGCGCCATCCCGACACATTGTAGCAGGCTCCCCAGTGGCGGCAGAGCATGTTGCCGAAGTTCATTATGTCGAGCGATATCTCGATCTTGCGGCGGCTGTTCGCCCCGAAGTAGAATCCGTGCGCCAGATGCAGGTCGACTGTGTGTTCGGTCGGGGCCTGCAAGGCGTTGCGCTCGGCGAACGAGCCGCGGCGGTTGCGCAGGTAGCGGCTCGACTCGATGTAGTCGTTCCACTTGCCTCGCGAGGCGTCGTCGGCGAAGTGCATGCGCTCCATCTCCTCCTCGGTAGGTATGTACATCGGCGTCGATCCGTAGGCGCCGTCGCCGTTGAAGTCGACCGACTCGCCGAAGCATACCGAGTAACGCTGTCCCGAGGTCATTTGGTAGACCATGCTCGCGCTCACGTCGAACAGTTTGGCGTAACGCTTCGTGTAGGCGGCCGTGACGGTGAGCTTGTGCGGCACGTCGTAGATCGACAGCGCGAGCGGCTGATCGTTCAGGTCGAGGGCGTACGTGCGCGTCCAGTTGGTCGACGACGAGGTGGAGGGCACGTCGCACACCGAGTAGGAGTGTCCGAAGATGTACGAGGCCGACACGGCGAGTCCGAAGGGGAATGTCTTCGCGAGGCTGCCCGAGAACGAATACGAATATCCGCGCGATGTGTTGTCGAGATAATATACGGCCGAATAACCCGATGCTACCTTGCGGAATACGGGCATGGCTCCCGCCGCCGCGTTTCCGTCCGCTTGCGGCACGGCATATACCTCGCCGCCCGTCCGCTCCACCGCGAGGTTGCCGAATACGGCGTTGCGGATGGTCTTGGTGTAGAGCGCCTCCACGCGCGCCGACCAGCCGTCGTCGGTCTCGTATCCCGCCATGGCGTTGGCCTTGAAGTTCTGCGGGTAGCGGAACTTGCGGTTCATGGCGTTGAGGGTGAACGTGGTGTTGGATGCCGTGGTGGGCGAGGGTGTGGGGGTGAACGGCGCGGCGGTCTCCGTGATCTGCCCGTTCTGCACGGGGGCCGTCAGGCGCACGCCTTTCTGCTCCACGCCCGTGTTGGAGTAGTTGTTCACCACCCACACGAACGGCACGTGGCCCGCGAATATTCCCGCGCCGCCCTCTATGGTGAGGCGTCCATGCTTGAAATCGCGCCGCCACGACAGCCCCACACGCGGCGAGAGCAGTAGTTGGCTCTCGGGCACGTCGCCTATGCGTACGCCGTATTTGGCGGCGATATCGCCCGAATTGAAGCTCTCGTTGGGGGTGGGGGTGTTGAATATGAGCGGCAGGGTGGCGCGCAGTCCGTAGGTGAGTTGCAGGTTGCGGCCTGGTGCCCAGCGGTCCTGGGCGTAGATGTTAAGCTCGGCCGCACGGAATCGCGGACCCCAGGTCGTGGTGCCCGTGACCGAGGGATCGGTGTAGTTGTATTCGTATACGGCCGCCAGATCGTTCTCGAAATCGGCCACCGAGTTGTAGGTGTAGGTGCCGTAGTGGTTGGCCAGATAGATGTTGTGGATGTCGTACAGCTCATGGTGCATGCCCGCCGTTATCGAATGCGCGCCGCGGTCGATGATAAGGTCGTCGGTGAGCGTGATGACGTTCTGCGTCAGTGCGTTGGTGCCTGCGTAGCGGTCGGTGCCTATGTAAGTCGTCACGCCGCCCGTGGTGCCCGTGTTGCGGATTATCACGCTCGGCATGTTCCCCACGTCGGGCTTGCGGCCGTCGCCCACGCGCGAGTAGCCTATGCGCAGCGAGTTGTGCAGGCGGTCGGAGATGCGCGATTCGAGCATTGCGGCCAGATAGTGGGCCGTGCTGTAATTGGCGTATCCCGAGCCGTCGAACGTGAACGAGGTGAGCGAGTTGCCGTATTCCTCGGCCCGCGCGTCGAGATAGCTGTAACTTATCGACAATCGGTTGCGGCTGTCGATGTTCCAGTCGAGACGGGCCAGGAGCGAACCCGAGCGCTGCTTCACATCGCGTCGGCCGTAACCGCCGCCGTCGAATCCCGTGAGTTCCTTGTAGCGTGCCGATATGCGGTCCAGCTCGGGCTGCGACAGCGCCACACCCTCGTAGCCGAGGTAGTACGACGACGGCGAGGTCTCGGTGTTGTATTCGCCGCTCAGGAACAGGAACAGTTTGTTCCTGATGATGGGGCCGCCCAGCGTTACGCCGTGTATGCGGGTCGACTGGTCGCCGAGCTTCTCGCGCCGTTCTACGTTGCGGCCCGCGGTGGTGCCGTAGAAATTCTGATTGTTGTAGTATGTGTAGGCGCTACCGCGGAATTCGTTGGTGCCCGACTTGGTGACGGCATTTATCACGCCGCCCGCGAATCCGCTCATGCGTACGTCGTACGATGCCGCAGCCACCTCGATCTGCGACAGCGCGTCGAGCGAAACGGGGTTGGCGTTCGACAGTCCGCCGTTGGTGCCCGACGACGAGAGCCCGTACATGTCGTTGTTGGCCATGCCGTTGATCATGAAGGTGTTGTAACGGTTGTTCACGCCGCCGTAGGATATGCCTCCGTTCTTGGTGGCCACCGCCTGCGGCATGAGCCGTACTATGTCGTAGAGCGAGCGCGAGACGGTGGGCATCTGCGCCATCGCCTTCTCGTCGTAGACGTTGCCGATGCCGCCGTCACCCGTGTCGCGGGCCTCGACCACCACTTCGGCCAGGCGGTTGTTTTCGTTCAGCACGATGTTCTCTGTTCTGCTTTCGCCCACGCGCAGACGCATGTCGCTCTTTACGTAGTCGTCGCAGCCCACGTAGCTCGCTTCGAGCACGTAGCCGTCGTCGGGCTTTATGCCGTGTATGGCGAAGCGCCCTCGGCTGTCGGCGGTGACTCCGTACGACGTTCCCGTCACGGGATGGGACAGAACCACTGTCGCGCCTACCAGAATTTCATTTGAAGAGTTGGTTACCTCACCGCGCAGAGAAGCGGTGGTGACCTGGGCCATGACCTCACAGCCCAGCATTGTCAATAACAGACAAGCGAGTTTTTTCATCGAATATTTTGTTAGGGCGTCTATTTAAGACGCAAGTTGCACATACGATCGCGCAAATGCCTTGCGACGACCGCCGCAAATATAGACAAAAATATCATACGCTGTACCTCGTCGTGCGATAATTTTGATGATCGTCTGTCTGTCGGCGGTTCGCCGACGGCGGAGGACGCGCGCGAGCCTCGGGCGAGCAGCAGTCCGCCGCATGGGGGCGGCGGCGAACTGCCGACATCGCGCCGCGATGTCGAAATATCGGCGATTTTTACTATTTTTGCCTCTGCAAATTTACGCATTATGATGGAGGCGATAGCGCAGTTTTTCGTCGATTGGGGCTACGTGGGCCTTTTCCTGTCGGCTTTGGTGGCGGGCAGCATCCTGCCGTTCAGCTCCGAAGCGGTGCTCGCCGTGCTGGTCGGCATGGGGGCCGATCCCGTCATATGCCTCGTGTCCGCCTCGGTCGGCAACACTCTGGGCGGCCTGCTCTGCTATTGGCTCGGCTATTTGGGCGATATGTCGGCCATCGAGCGCTGGCTCAAGATCGACGGCTCGAAGATCGCCAAGGTCGAGGGTTTCGTACGCAGGCGCGGCGCGTGGATGGGCGTCTTCGGCGTGCTGCCGTGGGTCGGCGAGGTGATAATCGTGCTGCTGGGACTCATGCGCAGCAATGTGTGGATCACCACGGCCTCGATGTTCGTCGGCAAGTTCGTGCGTTATCTCCTGCTGCTGCTTGCCATGCGGGGCGTGACGTCGCTGCTGTGAGTCCCGCCGCGGCGTTTGTTTATATTTAAGGTGTCCTGCCCGTTTTTACCCCTTTCGCGGCATTTTTATCGATCGCAAGGCCGTTTTGGTGCAAAGTTTGAATATTGTCTGACCGAATAACAGGCAATCTTCGAACTATGAGAAAATTACTACTTCTGTTGCTGGGATTCACAGCATTTATCGGAAAAATCGATGCGCAGGTGGTCGGCGTCAAAACCAACTTGCTCTACTGGGCATCGGCATCGCCCAATCTGGGCATTGAGTTCGGTCTGGGTCGTCAGACGACCCTCGATATCTCGGCGGGGTTCAACCCCTTCACATTCTCTGACAACCGCAAGTGGAAGCACTGGCTCGTGCAGCCCGAGTTCCGCTGGTGGACATGCGAGCGTTTCAACGGCCATTTTCTGGGTGTGCACATGATCGGCGGACAGTTCAACGTCGGCAACGTGTCGTTCTTCCCGTTCAGCATCTGGGATTCGTTGAAGGATTACCGCTACAAGGGTCATGCGCTCGGCGGCGGCATCGCCTACGGTTACGACTGGGTGCTGGGCAAGCACTGGAACTTCGAATTCGAAGCCGGAGTGGGATACGCCCATGCCTGGTACGACAAGTACGACTGCGCCAAGTGCGGTGACCGTATCGATTCGGGCGGCAAGAACTATTGGGGAGTTACCAAACTGGCCGTATCACTCGTGTATCTATTCTAAAAACTTTTGATTATGAAATACATCGTAAAATATATGTTCGCCGTTTGCGCGTCGCTGTTCGCCGCCGGGGCGTCGATGGCGCAGACCGCTGTCACCACCAACGGCGTGGGTGTGAGCGATATCGAGATGGAGCGGTCGGGCGGACGTCTCAATGTGGGTATGACGCTCGACATGAGCAATCTGAAAGTGCGCTCCAACAGATCGTTACGCATTACGCCCGTGGTGACCGACGGCAACGAGATGATGCAGCTGCCTTCGGTGATGATCGACGGTGCCCGCCGCGAGATCCAGCACGAGCGTATGCTCGACGGCGATCTGTCGACCTCGACGCTCTACGTGCGTCGCTACAACCGCAAGCCGCAGACCATGCAGTACGACTACAACGTCAATTTCGAGCCTTGGATGAACAACTCGCAGCTCGTGTTGCGCGAGGAGTGGTGCAGCTGCCATGACGAGGCCTTGAGCGAGGAGTTCGTCACCGTAGCCGCACTCACCCGACCCGCTCCGCAGCGTGTCGACACCGCGCCGCGCATGGCCTATGCCACTCCGCCCGCCGAGGCTTCGGCCGTGCGCCGACAGGAGACGGCGGCCGTCTATTTCCCCGTCAATCGGAGCGAGATCAATCCGTCGTTCATGGACAACACGCAGGGGCTTGACGATCTCCGCAAGATCTTCGCCGACGGCAAGGGTATCAATTCGGTGCGTCTGACGGGTTACGCCTCGCCCGAGGGTCCCTATGCGTTCAACGAGGCTCTGGCCGCCAAGCGTGCCGAGGCCGTGAAGCAGTATCTTAGCAGCAACAACCTCGGCTCGGGCGTGAGCGTCACGACCGATTCGTCTCCCGCCAACTGGGATGCGGTCAAGAAGCTGCTTTCGGAAACCTGCATAAACGACTATCGCAAGATCATAGCCATCATCGACGATCCCTCGATCAAGCCCGCCGACAAGAATGCCGAGATCCGCCGCCGTCACCCCGTGGAGTACAACTTCATGTTGAGCACGTGGTATCCGCGTCTGCGCGTGACCGATATCGTCGTCGACGCGCCCTCGCGCCGACCGGGAGTCGACGAGGCCAAGCGTATCATGCGCGACGATCCCTCGCAGCTGAGTCTGGCCGACATCTACATGGTCGCATTGACCTACGACAAGGGCAGCAAGGAGTGGAACGACATAATAATCATCGCTGTCGACACCTATCCCCAGTCTCCCGAGGCGCGCGTGAACGCCGCCAACGTATCGATGGCCAACGGCAACTACGCCAAGGCCGCGGCCTATCTGCAAGGCGTGCCGTCCACCATGCCCGAGGCGATGAACTCGCGGGGTATTCTGGCCATGTCGCAGGGCAATTACGACGAGGCCATGAGTCTGTTCCGTCAGGCCCAACAGGCAGGCGTGAGCGAGGCTGCGTACAACATTTCGCTGCTGCGCGAACTGATGCAGCTCGGCAAGTAATATCCGCTTTTCAGGCTCCCTTCGTCACTCTTCCGTGCGGAGGGAGCGTTTTTTTTTGTAATAATATGCAATGCTTTGATTATGAAACGCAAGCCTTTGGTACTCCTGATTTGTCTCGCTTCGTCCGCCTTTGCGGCATGCGTCGACGAGCATGACGGCGAATGCAACGTCCGCGACTATTCCGACGTGCGTCGCATCGACGCTCCTGCCTATTCCGATTCGGATTCCGACCTCGGTTCCGCGGGCCGCGACGAATAGCTGTCGGACGATGATTGGAATGACGGGATGGTTTTCGGGATTATGAGATACTTCTTGCCGACAGCCGATTGCCGTTGAAATTTATCTTCGGCTGCCGTTGCCCTAACAACGGAAAAAACAACACCCGACTTTATGTCGGGTGTTGTTTTGTAACAAATTGATTGTCAATTCCTCGTCTGCGGTGCGTAGGGGACTCGAACCCCTGACCCCGTGCGTGACAGGCACGTATTCTAACCAGCTGAACTAACGCACCTCTTGCTGATTGCGAATGCAAAGGTAGTACAAAAATCCGAATCCGCAAATATTTTCATCGTTTTTTACCGAAAAAACGTGAAATCGGCTCGGCGCGCAACTTCTACCTACCTCGTTTTTCGTAGAATCTCACGTAGTCGATCTCCATCTTCACGGGCAGTTGCGACGGGTCTATTTCGCCGACCCAGCTGCCGCCCAACTGTGCCGACAGGATGACGTAAAACGGATGGTCGGCGAACGGGTATTGGTCTTCCTCGACGAAGGGCAGTTTGGGGTAGGTGTATGTGTGTCGGCCGTTTATGTAGAACTCCACTCCGTTGCGGGTCACCACGGCCGAGTATACGTTGAATCCGTCGCGGTCGATCGGTGCGGTCGAGCCGTGGCCCGTCTTCGGCTCGCGCTGTTCGAGGGTGTGCGACGAATGAACCGTTTGGTAGGCTATGGTGTCGTGGTTCAGGTGCTCCATGATGTCGATCTCACCTCCCGAAGGCCACGGCGCGTCGATGTCGGGCATAAGCCATATCGCGGGCCAGAATCCCTGCGCGCAGTCGAAGCGGGCCCGCACGTCGACTCGTCCGAGGCGTATCGACCGCTTGCCCTTGCTCTGTACGCCTCCCGTCAGGTAGGGGCGCCTGTCGTCCGCGCCGTCGGGGCGGCATATGCCGTAAAGCTGCAATGTCCCGTTTTCGACGCGGCACAGGCTGTCGAGCGGCGACATGTGACGCATCCAGTCGGCGTTTCCCGCGGGGCATCGGCTCCATGACGCTGTGTCAACCCAGGTGCCGTCGAATTCGTCGGCCCATACGAGCCGCCAGTCTTCCGACCGCGTTCGGCGGCCGTCGTTTACGCGGATGTGTCTTCCCGTTTCGGTCTTCGCCGACTGCGCGTGCGACGGCGCGGTAAGGAGCGTACAGAGGCATAATGCCGTGACTGTCGGAAAAAGTTTGTGGTGTTTCATGTCGTGAATGCGGTGTTTGATGCGTATTTTCACAAATGTACTCTTTTTTTGCCAAACTTTTGGTTCGGATCGTCGAAATCTGGTTTATTTGGTCATTTAATTGGTTTCGGACGATCTCGCGCAGCTTAAAAATAACGGCCAAATTTTGGAAGAGAGGATAATTGTACTAACTTTGCGAATACTTTGTTCGAAGGAAAATAAACGTAAATTAAACATATAATATCATGGAAAATACAAAACTTCAGCAGTTGACCGACAAGCTATATCAGGAGGGTCTGGAGAAGGGCCGTGCCGAGGCCGATTCACTGGTTGCCGAGGCCGAGGCGCGTGCCGCGAAGATCGTGGCCGAGGCCGAGGCGCGTGCCGCCAAGATCGTGACCGAGGCCGAGCGCAAGGCGGAAGATGTGGAGAAGAATGCCATGACCGAGATCGCTCTGGCGGGCAAGCAGGCCGTGGCCAAGATCAAGTCGGAGATCGAGACCCTGATCGTGGCGAAGGTATCGGCCGAGGGCGTGAAGAGCGCCAACCTCGATCCCGCTTTCATAAAGGAGATGCTGCTGGCCGTGGCCGCCAACTGGAACAACGGCGCCAAGGCCGATCTGAAGGCTTTGCTTCCCGAGGCCAAGAAGGCCGAGCTGGGTGCCGCTTTCGATGCTGCCGCAGGGGCGCTGCTGGCCGAAGGCATCGAGGTGGGTTTCTCTGCCGACGTGAAGAGCGGCTTCAAGGTGGGCGAGAAGAACGGCGGATACTACATCTCGTTCTCGGACGAGAGCTTCGAGGCCCTGCTCGGCGGATATCTGCGCGAGAAGGCTGCGGAACTTCTTTTTAAGAGCCGATAACCATGTTCGGGAGGAATTATTACTGTTTGGTCGCGGGGCTGAGGGAGTATGCTCTCGACTCCGACACCAAAGGTTTCGATGCCGCCGCCATCGTCGCCGAGATCGCCGAGGAACTTTCGGCGCGCGACGCTGCCGCGGTGCGGCTGCTTTACTGCTACTACGACTGCGAGAATATCATGGCCATGCGCTCGGGCCGCTCGGCGTTCAACCCCCTGGGTACGCTTACGCGCGAGGAGCTGGCCGAGGAACTCGCCTCGCCGCGTCTGCTGCCTGCGGGCGTGGGGCGGGTGATACGCGCCTATAACGATCCCGAGAGCGAATATGCCGAGGATCTCGACATGTCGCGCGGGTTCGAAAACGCCCTGATGGCCGCCTATTACGACGAGTGCGCCCGTTCGAAAAGCCGTTTTCTGCGCGAATGGTCGGAGTTCGACCGTACGCTGCGCAACGTCATCGCCGCTTCGGCGGCGCGTGCGGCCTCGCGTTCGGTCGATTCGGTCGTCGTGGGCGGCGGCGATGCCGTCGACCAGCTGCGCCGTTCGTCGGCGTCGGATTTCGGTCTGCGCGGCGAGCTGCCCTATGTCGATGCCGTCATCGCTGCGGTGAACGACGAGCCCAACATGCTCGACAAGGAGCGCAAGATAGATATGATACGCTGGGAGCAGGCCGTGGAACTGGCCGCGTTCGACTATTTCGACATCGACGCCGTGCTGTCGTATCTGGTGAGGATAAACATCGTGGCGCGCTGGGCGTCGCTCGATCCGAAGCGGGGCCGCGAGATGTTCGAGCGCATCATGGCCGAGCTGGACGGCAAGGATCTGGTAAATAAACAATAAAAACGATATAAATGAAAACATTAGGACGTGTAAACGGTATCATCTCGAACATCGTGATCGTGAAAGCCGACGGCGCGGTGGGGCAGAACGAGATCTGCTATGTCTATTGCGGTGATACCCGAATGATGGCCGAGGTCATCAAGGTCATAGGCGACGACGCCTATGTGCAGGTGTACGACAGCACCCGCGGTCTGAAGATAGGCGACAAGGTGGAGTTCATGGGCCACATGCTGGAGGCCACGCTGGCCCCCGGCCTGCTGTCGCGCAACTACGACGGCCTTCAGAACGATCTGGAGAAGATGGACGGGCTGTTCATCTCGCGCGGATCGATCACCGACCCCGTCGATTTCGAGAAGAAGTGGGAGTTCACCCCTCTGGCTGCGGCGGGCGACAAGGTGACGGCCGCATCGTGGCTCGGCAGCGTCAAGGAGCAGTGGGTCGACCACAAGATCATGGTGCCTTTCATCATGCAGGGCACCTATACGGTCAAGAGCGTGGCCGCGGCGGGCGAGTACAAGGAGACCGACACGGTGGCCGTGGTGACCGATGCCGACGGCAACGACTACGATATAACGATGGTGCAGAAGTGGCCCGTGAAGCAGGCCGTGCGCTGCTATGCCGAGAAGCCGCGCCCCTCGCGCGTGATGGAGACGGGCGTGCGCGCCATCGACACCTTCAACCCCATGGCCGAGGGCGGTACGGGTTTCATCCCCGGGCCGTTCGGCGCGGGCAAGACGGTGCTCCAGCACGCCATATCGAAGCAGGCCGATGCCGACGTCATAATCATGGTGGCGTGCGGCGAGCGTGCCAACGAGGTGGTGGAGATCTTCGCCGAGTTCCCCGAGCTGGTCGACTCGCGCACGGGTCATAAGCTCATGGAGCGAACCATCATCATCTGCAACACGTCGAACATGCCCGTCGCGGCCCGCGAGGCTTCGGTTTACACGGGTATGACCATCGGCGAGTATTACCGCGCCATGGGCCTCAAGGTGCTGGTCATGGCCGACTCCACGTCGCGCTGGGCGCAGGCTCTGCGCGAGATGTCGAACCGTCTGGAGGAACTTCCGGGTCAGGACGCTTTCCCGATGGACCTTTCGGCCATCATATCGAATTTCTACTCGCGTGCAGGTCTGGTTAAGCTTGGCAACGGCAAGACGGGTTCGGTGACCTTCCTGGGTACGGTGTCGCCTGCGGGCGGTAACCTGAAGGAGCCCGTTACGGAGTCTACCAAGAAGGCGGCGCGCTGTTTCTACGCCCTCTCGCAGGGCCGTGCCGATTCGAAGCGCTATCCCGCCATCGATCCTCTGGATTCGTATTCGAAGTATCTGGAGTATCCCGAGGTGGTGGAGTATCTCGACGGCCACATCGGCAAGAGCTGGGTCGATATGGTCTACGAGGGCAAGACCATCGTGCAGCGCGGCAAGGAGGCCAACGACCAGATCAACATTCTGGGCGACGACGGCGTGCCCGTCGACTATCACGAGCGTTTCTGGAAAAGCGAGCTGATCGACTACGTGATCCTGCAGCAGGACGCTTTCGACGACATCGACGCCAACTGCCCGATCGAGCGCCAGAAGATGATGTACGAAACGGTGCTCGGCATCTGCCGCCGCTCTTTCGACTTTCAGGATTTCGAGGCGTGCTCGCGATTCTTCAAGAGTCTTATAAACCTTTTCCGCCAGATGAACTATTCGGAGTGGCAGAGCGAGAAGTTCCTCGACTACAAGCGTCAGGTGGAGGAACTGGTGAATGAACAACTTTCAAAATAAGGGCAGCTATGACAACACGAGCATTTCAGAAAGTATATACCAAGATAGACAACATAACCAAGGCCACCATCACCCTCCGCGCTTCGGGCGTGGGTAACGACGAGCTGGCTACCGTTGGCGGCAAGCTGGCCCAGGTGGTGAAGATCATGGGCGAGAACGTCACCTTGCAGGTGTTTGCGGGAACCGAGGGCCTCGCCACCGATTCGGAGGTGGTATTCCACGGCGAGCCCCCCAAGCTGCGCGTTTCGGACAACCTGGCGGGCCGTTTCTTCAACGCCTACGGCGAGCCTCTGGAGGGCGGCGAGCCCATCGAGGGCGAGGAACGCGAGATCGGAGGACCCACGGTGAACCCGTTCCGTCGCAAGCAGCCTTCGGAGCTCATCGCCACGGGTATCGCGGGCATCGACCTTAACAACACCATCGTGTCGGGCCAGAAGATCCCCTTCTTCGCCGATCCCGACCAGCCCTACAATGCCGTGATGGCCAACGTGGCGCTGCGCGCCAAGGCCGACAAGATCATTCTGGGCGGTATGGGTCTTACCAACGACGACTTCCTCTATTTCAAGCAGGTGTTCGAGAACGCTGGTGCGCTCGACCGCATCGTGTCGTTCGTCAACACCACCGAGAATCCCCCCGTCGAGCGACTGCTGGTGCCCGACATGGCGCTTACGGCGGCCGAGTATTTCGCCGTCGACAAGGGCGAGAAGGTGCTGGTGCTGCTGACCGACATGACGCTCTATGCCGATGCGCTGGCCATCGTGTCTAACCGTATGGACCAGATTCCGTCCAAGGACTCTATGCCCGGTTCGCTCTACTCCGATCTGGCGAAGATCTACGAGAAGGCCGTACAGCTGCCCAACGGCGGTTCGATCACCATCATCGCGGTGACGACCCTTTCGGGCGGCGACATCACGCACGCCA
>CAUHCL010000020.1 GCA_959604655.1 uncultured Alistipes sp.
CCACCTGGTACGTCGGCGGCGAGGAATTCTCGGCGGGCAGCGTGTCGGAGGCTGCCGACGGATCGCATACCCTGACGGTCGAGGCGCGCCTTACGGCCAATACCGATAAGTTTTTCCTGAACAACGTCCTTTCGGCCGACGTGGTGCGGCGCGACGTATGGCGTACCACCGAAGGTACCTATCCCAACTCCGAGCGGGCCGACACCCCTTCGCGGCAGGTGAAAAACGCCTTCGAATTCATCCGCCGTCTTGGACGCCGCACCCTGACCGTCCGTTCCGACAACATCTTTCTGTGCTCGCCGCAGACGCTCGCCGTGGAGCGCGACGGCGGCGAAGCGTGCCAGCAGATCGATTCCCGTGCGTTTCGGTCGAACACCTCCGCGTCGTTCGGGTGGCGGCTCGGGCGCTTCAACCTCTCGCTCTCGGGCGGATTCTCGCAGCTCGTGCGCCGTCTCGACTCTTCGCTGGAGGGCGTGGGCGAGCCGATAGGGCAGTTGTGCAACGACATGCGCGTGAGCGTGTCGAAAATCGAGCTGGCCCCTTCGCTGAACTACAACCGCGGCAGGTTGAACTCCTCGCTGCGCATGCCGCTCGCCTACGGCATATATTCGGTCCGCGACCGTATCGACGTCGCCGCCTCGCGGCATGTCGGCGATGCCGTGGTGTCGCCGTCGCTCTCGTTGCGCTACGCGCTGTCGCCCATGCTGTCGCTGTCGGGCTCGGCGTCGTACACCGTCGCCCCCGTCGACGAGGCCGCGATACACTCGGGCGTCGTGATGAAGAATTACCGTTACGTCTCGCGCGGCTTTTTCATCGCCGACAACAACCGCTCGGCGTCGCTGGGCGTGCGTGCCGAGTACAAGAACCCGCTTTCGTCGCTTTTCGTCAACCTGAATGCGGGCTATGCTTCGTCGCGCCTGCATGCGGCGCCGTCGCAGGACTTCGTAGGCGACTACATCGTGACCTCGGCCGTCCGCGCCGATCTCAGGACCTCGACGCGTTATCTGCGGGGCGGCGTGAGCAAGGGGATCGATGCGTTGAGGGGCAAGGTCGGGATCGATTTCGAATGGCAGTTCACTGCGAGCGGAACGGTGCAGGACGGAGTGTACGACTCGTACGATTCGCAGCGCGTGGCCGCAGGTCCCATGTTCGACCTGCGCATAGCCAAATGGTGGTCGGCGGAGTACAGACTCTCGTACGGCGTGTCGAAACTGAACGTGGGTGCGACGGGAGCGAAAAATTCGGTCGACGACATGAACCAGTCGCTCACCACGGTGCTGCAACCCGTTAAGGGGTTGCGGTTCGAACTCTCGGCCGAGCATTACCGAAATTCGGTCGCTGCCGACAGCCGTAAGAACATGGCCTTGCTGGATGCCAAGGCGGCCTACTCGTTCTCCGACGGCTGGGAGCTGTCGGTCTCGGCGCGCAACCTGCTCGACGTGCGCGAATACTCCTACTCGCTTTTCGACGGCCTGAGCGCCTCGCAGGCGAGCTGGCGCATACGCCCCCGCAACGTGCTGCTCGGGCTGTACGTCAAATTCTGACCGTTACAGCGAGCAGAAGAATGGCACGAGAAACGGTACCGAGAAGTCGACGATCATGCCGTGGGCTATCGATACGAACACCCATTCGCGTCCCGAGAAGCGGGTGATGACGGGCAGGGTGGTATCCATCGAGGTGGCGCCGCCCGCGCATATCGGGGCCAGAGGGCCGAAGCCGCGCACCATGAGCGGGGCCGCCAGCAGCGTCATGATCTCGCGGACTATGTTGGCCAACAGCGCTATGGTGCCCAGCTCGGCGGCGGCCTGCGCGCCGAGCGACGCCTCCTTGAGCGAGGTTATGAGTATCGACGAGAGCGAATAGTAGCCGAATCCGCTGCCCGCGGCCAGCACCTCGGCCGTGCTCCATCGCGACAGAGCGAACGATATCGCGGCCGATGCCGCCAGCGTGCCGACTATCGTCGCGGCGGGTATGAGCAGCATGCGCGGCGATAGGGTGCGCAGGATCTCTTTCAGCCGTTTGTCGGCCCCGATGCCTATGCCCACCTGGAACATGAGCGCATAGAGCACCCACAGCGATATGTCGCCCGCGTCGATGCCGTCGGGCAGCATGCCCGAGCGTCCCGCTATGCAGCCGACGAGGAATGCCCCCACTATGACAAGACTACCTTTCATCGCCGCTGCCTCCCCTCTTTTCGTACAGAACGGCATATGCCGCGCGTGCCGCGACTATGCTGCCCGCCACTGCCGCGCACGCTATCGCGAGAGCCTCGCCGCCCAGCGACGTGAGGTTGCGCATCACGTTGTCGTCGGCGCCTATCTCGCAGCCCATCAGTAACAGCAGCAATATTATGGTCACGGTGGTGGAGGTCGATATTTTCTCCAAGCCTTTGGCGTGCCGCAGCAGGTATCCGACTGCCACGCCCGCGAACATTATGAGTATTATTCTTAACATCTTCGATCGGGTTTACCGTTTTTTACGATGTCGGCGGGAAGCCGAGACCGTGATTTTCGGGATACAAAGTTAACACTTTCGGCACAATCCCGTCGCAATATCGTGCCGATAATACGGCGCGGTCTTATTTTTCGGGGCGGCCGAGCGGCCTACTCCGCGTGTATGTCCTCGATATTCACCAGCTTGTTGGCTATGGCGTAGATCGTGAGCCCCGCGGTCGTGTGGATTTGCAGTTTGTTCGATATGTTGCGGCGATGGGTGGTCACGGTGTGCACCGAAAGGTAGAGCGAATCGGCTATTTCCTTGTTGCTCATGCCCTTCGTCACGCATGCTATGATGTCTTTCTCGCGGTCGCTCAGTGTCTCGGGCTTGGCTTTTTCCGTGACGTTCGTGCCCGTCTTGTCAGCATAGACTGTCTCGCCCTTCTGCCTGAGCTGCTGTTCGATGAGCTTTACCGCAGGGACGAACAGCCTGTCCTCTATCATGCAGTGCTGCGTCAGATCCTGTTCGCACGATATGATTTCCAGCAGGGCCGCATTGAGCGGGTAGTTGTTCTTCTCGGGATAGCAGCGTATTATGACGTCCTTCAGCTCCTTGAGCTTGTCACCTATGGGCGCGTGCCGACTCGCGAACTCCGAAATGGTGTAGTTGCGTTTCAGATGTCCCTGCGACAGCTGTTCCACGTAGGCGAAGACAACCTCGTTCTCGTACTCCATGTGCTTCCTCACCGCCCTGACGTATTCGTCGTAGAAGCGTATGATTAGCATCGCTATGCCGTCGGTCCCCGAGCAGTCGATGGCCTCGATGAGCTTGCGGCGGATCCCGGGCAGGTTGAAATCCAGAAAATATTCGTGCGACTGTTTCAGGTATCGGATCAGCGAGGGCAGCGATACCGACTCGAAGTCGTAATCCCGTCCCGATACGTAATTCACCACCTCCAGAAACGTCCTTTCGTCAACATTGTGCATTCGGCAGACCTCTCTTACCGTTTTTTCGCCGAATCCCAGCGATATGCCGAAGCGGCCCGTGACGAGGATCAGCGCGCTGTCGTCCCTTACCAGGTCGCGCATCTTGTCGGTCGGCCGCCAACCTTTTCTGTCGTTCATCCTTTCTCTCCGATAATCTTTTGTTTACGAGGGCAAAATTACGTACCCGTATAAAAGCGGGCAATACCTAAAAATAGTGAAAGAGCCCTTCGAGACCCCTCAAAATACCGAAATCGGAGTATTGACCGCCTCGGAGCGCACGGGTAATTTTGCATCCGAAAATAAATGTAAAATCATACGACATGAAACTGAGAAAGATTTTGGCTATGTCTATCGTGGCACTCTGCGCGGTAGCATGCAACGACGACAAGACGGCGAGCTTCGCCGAGACCGTGAGCGGCACCTACAAAGGCAGCATGGCGCTTTCGGTCATGGGCAACAGCATGGATCCCATGGATATGGAGGTGACCATCACTCCCGAATCCGACACCACGGTCGGCATAACGCTGACGGGTGACCCCGATGCGACGGGCGGCATGAGCATCAAGAGCATAGGTCTCGAAGGCGTGGGCGTGTCGACCGACGACGGCTCTGTCTACACGCTTGCCAAGGCCATCGGCGGCGACGGCTATACCGCGCAGGACAGCGGCACTTCGGTCAACTGGAAATTCACCCTCGTGGAGGGATCGGTGACGGGCGATGCCGCGTCGCTGAAGCTGGTAGGACAGCCCGGGGCCATGCCTATGGCCATTACGATGGATTTCAAAGGCACGAAATAGATGGATAGAAACCGCACGATCATACGTTGCGTGTCGGGAGCGGCGGCCATGCTGTCGCTCTCGGCTTGCAACGGCATATTCGAAAATATCTACGACCAGCCCATGCCCGAAGAGACCCGCGAATACGGCTTCGTGGCCGTCGACGAGAGGACGCACACGGGGCGCATATATATCGATGCCGCCGATTACACCGAATGGCACTACATCGATCTGCACGACAAGCTGGTGACCACGACGGCCGTGGATGCCGCGCCGCCCGCTGCCTGGGATTTCGCCATACACCGCTACGATGCCAAGACCAACGGCGGTGCCGTGGCTGAAAGCGCAGCGACGGATTTCGGCACGCTGCCCGCCGTCGGCTCGGTTCCCGAGGATGCGTACGTGGCGGACATCTGGACCGACGACAGGATCACGGTGGACATGTCGCAGATGATGGACGGCGTGATACTCTACGCCGAGGACTACTATAATCCCTGCCTTTCGGGGTGGCTCGACGTCGATACCTCGACCATGCCGCCCGTCTACACGCTCTCGGGCAAGATCTATCTGCTGCGTCTGGCCGACGGCACCTGCGCGGCGCTTCGCCTTGCCAACTTCATGAACGATGCCGCCGTCAAGGGCTTCATGACAATCGACTACCTATACCCGTTACAGCCATGATGAGAAGAACCGCTATCGTTTTATTGCTCGGCCTGCTCCTTACGGTCGACGCCGCGGCGCGGCGCAGGATATTCGGCACCGTGACCGACGGCAGGCGCCAACCTCTGGTCGGCGCGACGGTCATCGTGAAGGAGCGCCCGACGCTCGGCGCGGTGACCGACGCCGAAGGACATTACGAACTGTGGCTGCCCGACGAGGCCGACTACACCCTGACGGCTACCTATGTCGGCTGCCTCGACGTGTCGAAAAGCGCGGGCGGCAGCCGCGACGGGGCGTTGGACTTCGTGCTCCGCGAGAACCCCATGATGCTCGACGGGGTGGTGGTGACGGGAACCCGCACGCCCAAGCTGCTGAAGGACGTGCCGATCGTGACGCGCGTCATCTCCGAAGCGGATATCAGGCGCACGGACGCCACCAATATAGGCGATCTGTTGCAGACCGAACTGCCCGGCATCGAGTTCTCCTACTCGATGAACCAGCAGACCTCGCTGAACATGGCGGGCTTCGGCGGCAATTCGGTGCTGTTTCTGGTCGACGGCGAACGTCTGGCGGGCGAGACGCTCGACAACGTGGATTACAGCCGCCTGAACATGGACAACGTGCAGCGCATCGAGATCGTGAAGGGCGCCGCGTCGTCGCTCTACGGCTCGAATGCCGTGGGCGGCGTGGTGAACATCATCAGCCGCGAGTCGCAGGAGCCGTGGTCGGTGAATGTGAACGGCCGCTACGGCGCGCACAACGAGCAGCGCTACGGCGGCTCGGCAGGATTCAGCAGCGGGCGTTTCAACTCCATGACCAACGTGCAGTATACTTCGGTCGACGCCATCGATCTGTCGAAAGGTACCGACAACGCCGCGGTGGGCGATTACGGCACGATCTACGGCAATTCGACGCTCAATGTCAAGGAACGCCTGACGGTCGCCGCGGCAGACGGGCTGAAATTCACCGCCCGTGCGGGCTATTTCTTCCGCGAGCGCGATTCCTCGGAGAGCCTCAAGGATCGCTACCGCAGTTTCACGGGCGGCCTGAAGGGCAATTACGACCTGACCGACAGGGACGATCTGGAGCTCTCGTATTCGTTCGACCAGTACGACAAGAGCGACTATCTGGTGCCCAATGACCGCGATGTGCGCGATTACAGCAACGTGCAGCACACGCTCCGCACGCTCTACAACCACACCTTCGCCGACAAACACATCCTGACGGTGGGCGGCGACTATATGCGCGACTATCTGATGTCGTACCAGTTCGAGAATAACGGCAGCCACATACAGCACACGGCCGATGCCTTCGCCCAGTTCGACTGGAATCCTCACGAGAAGTTCAATGTCATAGCAGGACTGCGCTTCGACCGTTTCTCGGCGGCGAAGCTCTCGCATCTTTCGCCTAAGCTGGGCCTGATGTACAAATTCGGAAGCTGCTCGCTGCGCGGTTCGTATGCGGGAGGTTTCCGCGCGCCCACGCTCAAGGAGATGTACATGAATTTCTACATGGGCAACATCTTCATGATCTACGGCAACCCCGATCTGTCCCCCGAGTCGAGCCACAACTTCTCGCTCTCGGCCGAGTACATGAAGGGGCGCCATAACGTCACGGTAACGGGATTCTACAACATGGTCGACGGACGTATCACCACGGCATGGAACGAGGCTCTGGGCGGTCAGGTATACACCAACATGTCGCGCCTGCAAGTGGCGGGCGTGGATGCCAACGCCTCGGGCCGCTACCCGTGCGGCATTTCGTGGCGGCTGTCGTATGCCTACACCCGCGAGCACATCAGGAAAGGGGAGCCCATGCTGTCCTCGACCCGCCCGCACACCGCGACGGCCCGAATCGCCTACGACAAGGATTGGCGGAATTACGGTCTGAGCGTGTCGCTGTCGGGGCGCTACCTGTCGAAAGTGACCACCGACGTCTATACCAAGGTCTCATCCTACGAACAGACCGAGGAGAGGACCTACCCGGGCTACACGATATGGAAGCTGAGCCTGACGCAGCGTGTATGGCGGGGGACGGATGTCATACTGGCTGTGGACAACCTTTTCAACTACCGTCCCGACTACTATTACAGCAATTCCCCGAGCACTACGGGAACGACATGCTCGATAGGCTTGTCGTTCGACATTGAACGGATGTTTAAGAAGAAATAGAGAAAAACGATATGAAACGTAAAGGAAAAATCGCGGCAGCGGCCGTCCTGCTTGCCCTGGCGGCGGGCGCGGCGGTGTGGAACGTGTGGTTCTCCGCCACGCGCATAGCGTTCGTGAACTGGCAGGCCGTCACCCTCGGCAGGGTCGCCAAAGCCAACGACAACGCCCGCATCAGACTCTCGATTCTCGACGTGGAGGATCTGGACCGAATCGGCAGGTACGATATGGTGCTGGTGAACGGCATGGGACTGCGCATCACCGCCGAGCAGCGGGCGGCCATACAGCAGGCCGCCGACGGGGGACTGCCCGTGCTCACCACCATGGCTACCAATCCCGCCAACAACATAGTTTCGGTCGATTCGGCCGCCGTCGCCGCGATCAAGGGCTACATGAACGGCGGCGGTCGTCGCAACTACCGCAACATGCTCACCTACATTCGCCGCAACATCGACGGCAAGAGACTCGACAGCGACGAACCCGATGCGCCCGTCGAGCGTGAGCGCAAGCAGTTCTACCATGCCGACCCCGACAATCCCGACGACGAGGAATCGGATTTCGGCAGCGTCGCCGAGTACGAGGCCTTCATGGGCCGCCACGGACTCTTGAAGAAGAACGCCCCGCGCATCATCGTCACGGGAGAGATGGGCGAGGCCGACGAGCTCGTCGCCGCGCTGGAGGGCACGGGCAATACGGTCTATCCCGTCCGCGACATGCAGGCGCTGGTGCGGGGCCGTCAGGCGGATTCGATCCGCCCCTCGGCCATAATCAACATGGCCCACGGACGTTTGGGCGACTACATTGCGGATTACTTTGCCGAGCGTAACATCCCGCTGTTCGCTCCGCTGAACGTCAACCGATTGGTCGACGAGTGGGAGGCCGACAAGATGGGCATGAACGGTGGCTTCATGTCGCAGAGCATCGTCATGCCCGAGATCGACGGCGCCATACGCCCTTACGTGCTCTTCGGCCACCGTCTCGACGAGGAAGGGTTGCAGCAGGTGTATGCCATTCCCGAGCGCCTGGAGACGTTCGTGCAGACCGTGAACAATCACATCGCCCTGCGGAGCAAGCCCTGCGGCGAGAAGCGCGTGGCCATTTACTACTACAAGGGCCCAGGGCAGAATGCCTTGACGGCGGCGGGCATGGAGGTCGCCCCGTCGCTCTACAACCTGCTCGTGAGAATGAAGCGCGAGGGTTATCGCGTGGAGAACCTGCCCGCCTCGGCGGCCGAGCTGGAGAAGCTGATCCGGCGTCAGGGCGCGGTATTCAACGCCTATGCCGTCGGTGCCAAGGCCGACTTTCTGAAAAACGGCAATCCCGAACTCGTCACGGCCGAGCAGTACGCCGAGTGGACGTCCGCCGCTATCCGCCCCGAGCGTATGGCCGAGGTCACGGCGCTCGACGGCGAGTTCCCGGGTTCTTATATCTCGACCGACGACGGGCGGCTGGTGCTGCCCCGCGTGGAGCTGGGAAATGTCGTGCTGCTGCCGCAGCTCGCGGCGGGCGCGGGTGACGATGACTTCGCCATAGTGCACGGCACCGATGCCGCGCCGCCGCACGCCTATATAGCCTCCTATCTGTGGGCGCGCTACGGGTTCGGCGCCGATGTGATGATCCACTTCGGCACCCACGGTTCTCTGGAGTTCACGCCCCGCAAGCAGGTGGCGTTGAGCCGCGACGACTGGGCCGATGCGCTGGTGGGTGCCATGCCGCATCTTTATGTCTACTCTATCGGCGACGTGGGCGAGGGCGTGATCGCCAAGCGCCGTTCGTATGCCGCGTTGCAGTCGCATCTGACCCCGCCGTTCATGGAGAGCGACGTGCGCGGCATCTACAAGGATCTGAGCGCGGCCGTCAGGGAATATAACGATCTGCTCTACGCCGACGGCAAGCCCGATACGCGCGCCGCGGCTTTGAAGGTGAAGCGCCTCGCCGTCGGGCTGGGCATCCATCGCGAACTGCGCCTCGATTCGGTGCTCGCGACGCCCTACACCGAACGCGAGATTGCCCGCATAGAGACATTCGCCGAGGAACTTGCCAACGAGAAGGTGACGGGAGAGCTGTACACCATGGGCGAGCCCTACTCCGCCGAGCGCATCCGCAGCAGCGTTTTCGCCATGTCGGTGGAGCCGATCGCCTATTCGCTGCTGGCTCTGGACAAGCAGCGCGGCCGTGCGGCCGACGACGCGGAGAAGCACAAGTCGCTCTTCACGCGCCGCTATCTGGTTCCCGCCCGCGAACTGACGGCACGTCTTCTGGACGGCTCGGTGCAGGTCACCGACGAGCGGATATGCGCGGCGGCGGGCATCACGGCGGAGGAACTCGCCAAGGCGCGCGAGATCGAACGCTCGCTGTCGGCGCCGCAGGACATGATGGCACGCATGGCGGCCATGCGCGCTTCGCGCGGAGCGAAGGGCCATCCTGCGGGAGCCGAAAAGGCGAAGCCGCATTCGGGCATGCCTTCATCGGCCGCACGGCCTGCGGCGGGCGACAAAAAAGAGTATACCAAAGAGGAAAAGGAGTTCGCCCGCGCGGTCATGGAGATCGACCGCGCCATACGCAATGCGGGACGTTACAAAACGGCGCTGGAGAGAAGTCCCGAGGCCGAATTGGCGTCGCTTCTCAACGCTATGGACGGCGGTTACACCTCTCCCTCGTCGGGCGGCGATCCCATAGCTAATCCCAATGTCCTGCCGACGGGGCGCAACCTCTACGCCGTCAATGCCGAGGCCACCCCGAGCGAGGTGGCGTGGGAGCGCGGCAAGGAACTGGCCGAGAACACCGTTCGGATGTATCGCGAGCGGCACAACGACTCCATACCGCGCAAGGTGAGCTATACGCTCTGGAGCGGCGAGTTCGTCGAGACCGAAGGCGCCACCGTCGCGCAGGTACTCTACATGCTGGGCGTCGAGCCTATCCGCGACGCGTTCGGCCGTGTGACCGACATACGTCTGATTCCGTCGGAGCAGCTCGGCCGCCCGCGCATCGACGTGGTGGTGCAGACCAGCGGACAGCTGCGCGACATAGCCGCGTCGCGCCTGTTCCTTATCTCGCGTGCGGTGGAGATGGCCGCCGCCGCGAAGGACGACAAGTACGAGAACTATGTGGCGCAAAGCGTCGTCGATGCCGAGCGCACTCTCGTCGAGAAAGGACTCTCGCCCAGGGAGGCCCGCGAGGTTGCGGCCTACCGCGTGTTCGGCGGGGTGAACGGCAACTACGGCACGGGTATCACCGATATGGTGCAGAGCGGCGACCGCTGGGAGAACAGCGCCGAGATAGCCGATGTGTATCTGCGTAACATGGGTGCGTTCTACGGCAGCGAGAAGGCCTGGGAGCAGGTGCGGCAGTTCGCGTTGGAGGCCGCGCTGACCAATACCGATGCCGTCGTGCAGCCCCGACAGAGCAATACGTGGGGCGCGCTGAGCCTCGATCACGTCTACGAATTTATGGGCGGCATGAACCTCGCCGTGCGCAACGTGACGGGCAAGGAGCCCGACGCCTACCTGAGCGACTACCGCAACCGCAACAACATGCGCATGCAGGAGCTGAAGGAGGCGATCGGCGTGGAGAGCCGCACCACGATCTTCAATCCGTCCTACATCCGCGAGAAGATGAAGGGCGGGGCGGGCGCCGCGGGCGGTTTCGCCGAGATCGTGCAGAACACCTACGGCTGGAACGTGATGAAGCCCGATGCCGTCGATGATGAGATGTGGGACGAGATCTGCGATGTCTACGTGCGCGACAAGTTCGGCCTCGGCGTGCGGAACTACTTCGAAGAGCAGAATCCCGCCGCATTGCAGGAGATGACGGCCGTAATGATGGAGACGGCCCGCAAGGGGATGTGGAAGGCCTCGGCGGAGCAGCTGGAGGCTATAGCCGAGCTCCACACCGAGCTTGTGGAGAAATACGAGCCGTCATGTTCGGGATTCGTGTGCGACAATGCTAAGCTGCGCGAGTTCATCGCGTCGAAGGCCGCGCCCGAAGCGGCCCGCCGATACGAACGCAGCATTCGCGACATTCGCGAGTCCTCGCTTTCGGAGGATAGGAGTATGGTGCTCAAGCGCGAGGAGATGAATGCGTCCGATAGGGTGACCACCGTGGTCGGCAACACGGCTGTGGCCGTGCTGGTCGCCGCCGCGATCGCCGCATCGGTATGGGTGGTGCGCCGCCGTCGCAAAAAGATGGAGGCGTAATGGAGACCGTAGTACTCGTGATGATGATCCTGGTCTGCTTCAATTACCTGTTGAAGCAGACCTTTAGAAAACCCTATTCGGTGGCGTTTTCGGCCGTGGTGTGCGCGCTGTTCGTGGGGTTTATGCGGCCTTATGCCATCGAGCAGTCGAAATCGCAGATCGCGGTCTGGCTCTCGGACCCCGCGCTGATGCTCGACGCGGCCGTAATACTTACGCTGGAGGTCGCCGTGCAGACGGCTTTCTGCTGCCTGTCGGCGCACATCATGACCTCGGGGCGGGTAAAGCCCGTTACGGTATGGACATACCGCATTCTGAGATGGTTCCCGGGCGTGCTCGTCTTTCCCGTGCTGTTCAGCCTCACGGTGGCGGTCATATTCGCCATGCCGGGCGTGTCGTTCGGCCTCACGGTGTGGGCGACGGCCGCGGCGGTCCTCGTCGCCGTACCGATCGGGACGTACGGCCTCGGGCGGCTTCTGCCCGAAAAGGACATACGCCTTGAACTGCTTTTTCTGTCGAACGCCATCGTCGCCGTGCTGGGCGTCGTGGCCACGGTGAACGGCCGTACGGCCGTGGCGGGCGTCGGGGAAGCGGACCTGCGGGCGTCGGCAGGCGTGTTTCTGCTCGTCGCGCTCGGACTTGCGGCGGGCGCCGCGTCGTATGCAATAAGATTGAAACGAATAATCAAAAACAAATAACGTTATGAATTACATTTCCGATATTCTCTATTGGATCTCGACGGGTCTGCTCGTGCCCGTCATCGTACTGCTCATCTTCTTTTTCGGCAGGGCGCTGCTGCTCACAGGCAGCTTCTTCGGGCAGTATCTGGCCATCCGCCGCACCGCGGCCCTTATCCGCAAGGAGCTGGACGGACTGACCAAAGACAACGTGGCGACGCTTTCGGAGCGTCTGCCCAAGAAGAACCCCTCGCTCGTGGTGGTCTGCATGAACCGCCTGATAGAAGCCGACGGCGCGGCGATGAGGCAGCGCCTGCTCGCCGATTTCGAGATCGAGGCCGACAGGGATCTGTCGACATCCAAGATTCTCGGCAAGATGGGACCCATGCTCGGACTTATGGGTACGCTTATCCCCATGGGCCCCGCTTTGGTGGGCCTTTCGACGGGCGACATAGCGTCGATGGCTTACAACATGCAGGTGGCGTTCGCCACCACCGTGGTGGGACTATTCGCCGCCGCCATAGGCTTTATAACGCAGCAGGTGAAGCAGCGCTGGTATTTGCAGGATATGACCGACCTCGAATTTGTCGCCGCATTGTTGAATGAAACGCAGACGGAATCATGAAGCGCAGACTGTTGAACCGAGAGGACGGCGACGATCCGATGAGCGTGGTGAGCAACCTTTTCGACGTGGCGATGGTCTTTGCCGTCGCGCTCATGGTGGCGCTCGTGAGCCGCTACAACATGACCGAGATGTTCAGCCGCGAGGATTTCACGATGGTGAAGAACCCTGGCAAGGAGAATATGGAGATCATCACCAAGGAGGGCGAGAAGATCAACCGCTATACCCCGTCCGAGGACCCGAATTCTGCGAGCGGGCAAAAGGGCAAGAAGGTCGGCGTCGCCTACGAGCTGGAGAACGGAGAGATCATATATGTCCCCGAATAGCGGGGCGGGGAGGATGAATTTATTGTCTGCTTTGGCTCCGCCTCGGCAAAAACGCAAATAAAATTTGCTTTTGCACTCGGGTTGATCGTATCTTTGGCTTTGCCTTAGATACTCCGCCTCGGCAAAAACGCAAATAAAATTTGCTTTTGCACTCGGGTTGATCGTATCTTTGGCTTTGCCTTAGATACTCCGCCTCGGCAAAATAGCAAATAAATTTGCTTTTGCGCTCGGCTTAATCGTATCTTTGTGGGCATAACTTCCGATTGTCATGGAACGTCATATTGATATCAACGATTTCGATTATCCGCTGCCCGACGAGCGCATCGCGAAATTCCCGCTCGCCGAGCGGAGCGGCTCGAAACTGCTCGTATACCGCAACGGCACGATCGCCGAGAGCCGTTTCTGCGATCTGGCGCGCGAGTTGCCGCCGCGGTCGCTGCTGGTGTTCAACAACACCAAGGTCATCCGCGCGCGCATAATTCTCCACAAGCCTTCGGGGGCGCGCATCGAGGTGTTTTGCCTCGAACCGCATGCGCCTGCCGACTACGAGCGTGCTTTCGCCGTGCGCGGCGAGTGCGAGTGGAGCTGCATAGTGGGCAATCTGAAGAAGTGGAAATCGGGATTCGTGAAGATAGATTTCGATCACGACGGTCGTGCGTGCGAGCTGCGTGCCGAGATCGCGGAGCGCGGCGAGCGCGAGCACATCGTGCGTTTCATGTGGGATGCCGACATGACTTTCGGTCAGCTGCTCGAATATCTGGGCCGTATTCCCATCCCGCCCTATCTCAACCGCGAGAGCGAGGCGATCGACCTCACGCGTTACCAGACGGTATACTCCAAATTCGAGGGCTCGGTGGCGGCGCCCACGGCGGGCCTGCATTTCACCGACGACATGATAGCCCGCATGCGCGGCGAGGGCTTCGCGTTCGACGAGGTGACGCTGCACGTGGGGGCGGGTACTTTCCTGCCCGTCAAGAGCGACGATGCCGCGCAGCACCCCATGCACACCGAGCATTTCGAGGTGCGCCTGTCGACTCTGGAGACCCTGCTCGCCCATTACGGCGACGTGACGGCCGTGGGTACCACGTCGGTGCGTACGTTGGAGTCGCTGCCCGCGCTCGGGTGGCGCATACGCCGCGACGGCGATCCCGACTGCGACAGAGTGATAGGGCAGTGGGAGTGCTACGATCTGCCCGAGGATTATTCGGGGCGCGAGGCGCTGGAGGATCTGGCGGGCTATATGCGCCGCGAGGGCATCGACCGCCTGAAGGCTGCCACGCGGATAATGATAACGCCGCTCGGATTCCGTTTTCGCGTGGTGCGGCGCATCATCACCAATTTCCACCAGCCCAAATCCACGCTGCTGCTGCTGGTGTCGGCCTACGTGGGCGACGACTGGCGCAGAATCTACCGTTATGCCCTCGACAACGGTTTCCGATTCCTCTCCTATGGCGATTCGTCGCTGCTGGTGTGCGACGAGCGCGGCGCGAGGGGATAATTTTTGTCTCCACCGTTGCCGTCGGCGGAAGAAAACAATTCGGGCGGTCCCGCGAAAGGGGTCGCCCGAATGCCGTTCAGTCGTCGTCTTCGAGAATGAAGATCTCTTCGACGGGTTTGGAGAATATGCGTGCTATCTTCAGGGCCAGAACGGTCGAGGGGATGAACTTGCCGCTCTCGATGGCATTGATCGTCTGTCGGCTCACCCCGACCGCGTCGGCCAGCCGCTGCTGCGTCATGCGCAGTTCGGCGCGTTCGACTCGTATCCTGTTATTCATCGGCAGTCGATTTTTTCAGTTTCCGCATTCGCAGCCTGAACAGAAGCAGGAATACGATTACGGTCGTGAACATGTTGTATACCATCACGTCGAGGAACCGCATGCCGTACACCGTCAGCGTCGCTACTATGAGCAGCGCGCTGCTCGTGTAGAGTGCGGCCAGCAGGCATTCGAGGCGTATGGCCCCTATCATCTCGTCTTCGATCTTTTCGCGCGAGCACGATACGAATATCGCGCCGAGGCATATCCCGATGATGGCCGTGTTGTTGAGCAGACAGGTCATCGTCGGCGAGGCGAGGAAGGCGCGCAGCGGCGAATTTTCGTCTGCGGGGAGCAGGTAGGACGGCATTCCGTCGAATCCGTCCGAAGCCATCATGACTCCGAGTACGGCGGCGGGAATCAACATGGCCCAACCGACTTTCCGAAAGCCGTGGGGCAGAAGCATCGATTTCATTTTGTGTCGTTTTTTGAGGTTTGACATTCCGATACATGTATTCGAATACATCGCAAATGTAATGTATATTTTACAAAATGCAAAATATAAACGACAAAATATGCGCTGCCGACAGATTGTGCCCGCACGGTCATGCGAAATGTCCGATACGTCATGCCATCGTTGCCGTTCGCCGACGGGGGAGTGTTGTATTTATCTTCGGCGGCTGGGGAGGGCGCTTTGCGCGAGCCGCCGAAGATAACGCCGCTGCGCGGCGTAGTTCTCGGTACATGCTGCGGCGGACTGCACGACTCTGAAGAGTCGCCGACGCCCCACGTCCTAAAACTCGCTCGTGAAGTGGAATCGGATATCCTTGAAATTCTCCTGCGCCAGGGCCAGGGCATAGCTCGTGTCGGCGAGGAACACGTCGCGGCCGTGCTTGTCGACTGCCATGTTGGAGTGCTTGCGGCGCTTGAAGTCGGCCAGCTGCTCGGCGTTGTCGCTCTCGATCCAGCATGCCTTGTGGATCGAAATGGGCTCCCAGCGGCACGAGGCGCCGTATTCGTGCTCCAGACGATACTGTATCACCTCGAATTGCAGCGCGCCCACCGTTCCGATGATCTTGCGGCCGTTGAGGTTCGACGTGAAGAGCTGCGCCACGCCCTCGTCCATCAGCTGGTCGATACCCTTGGCGAGCTGCTTGAATTTCAGCGGGTCGGCGTTCTCTATGTAGCGGAACAGCTCGGGCGAGAACGACGGTATGCCCGTGAACTTCAGCTTTTCGCCCTCGGTGAAAGTGTCGCCTATCTTGAATGTTCCCGTGTCGTGCAGACCCACAATGTCGCCCGGGTACGCGAAGTCGATGACCGACTTCTTCTCGGCCATGAACGCCGTGGGCGACGAGAATTTGAGCTGCTTGCCGCTGCGCACGTGCAGATAGTTCTTGTTGCGCTCGAACGTGCCCGAGCATATCTTCAGAAAGGCTATTCGGTCGCGGTGGTTGGGGTCCATGTTGGCGTGTATCTTGAACACGAATCCCGTCATTTTGGCCTCGGCGGGCTCCACGGCGCGCGTCTCGGTCGTCGACGGGCGGGGCGAGGGTGCTATGCGTATGAAGCACTCCAGAAGCTCGCGCACGCCGAAATTGTTCACCGCCGAACCGAAGAATACGGGCGCCAGCGTACCGCTCAGGTAGGCCTCGCGCTCGAAAGGATCGTACACGCCCTCGACCAGTTCGAGGTTCTCGCGCAGTTGCGCGGCGAATTTCGGGGTTATGTATTTGTCGAGCTCGGGCGACGTGATGTCGCTGAAATCCACCGTCGCGGCGTCGGCCGTCTGCCGCTCGTCGGTGGTGAAGAGCGAGAGATTATGCTCGAAGATGTTGTATACGCCCTTGAACGTGTCGCCGCTCGATATGGGGAATGCCAGCGGACGCACGCGTATTTTCAGCTCGCGCTCCACCTCGTCCAGCAGGTCGAACGGATCCTTGCACGGGCGGTCGAGCTTGTTGATGAACACCATCACGGGGGTGTTGCGCATGCGGCATACGTTCATCAGCTTGCGCGTCTGTGTCTCGACGCCCTTCGCGCCGTCGATGACTATGATTACCGAATCCACGGCGGTGAGGGTACGGTAGGTGTCCTCGGCGAAATCCTCGTGACCCGGGGTATCGAGGATGTTGATCTTCACGTCCTTGTAGTTGAATCCCATGACCGACGTGGCCACCGATATGCCTCGCTGGCGCTCGATCTCCATGAAGTCGGACGTGGCGCCCTTCTTTATCTTGTTGCTCTTGACGGCTCCCGCCACGTGTATGGCGCCGCCGAACAGAAGCAGTTTTTCGGTAAGTGTGGTCTTTCCCGCATCGGGGTGCGATATGATAGCGAACGTTCTGCGCTTTGTGATTTCGTCGATCAACGCCATGATTTTCTCCGTTTTATTTTGCGACTGCAAAGATAATATAACCCCCGAAGCGAAGCAAATTTAACGGCGTACGATTTGATCGGGTTTCGCGATTCGCGGCGGATTATTTACGTGATTTTCTTTCGGAACAGCCTGATTCGGGCTTGCCGTATTTTATTTTGATATTTTGCGGCTCTTCAGAGCCGCGCGAGCCGAGATCGGATAATGACGTTTCCTTTATTTTTGTAACGTCGGCGTGCGTTCGGGCCGCTCCCCGAATGCCTAAAATCCCGAGTCGCATTTCGATGTGTAAGTATATTGCGGGCTTGCGGAATGTATTTGTCGATAAATTAGCGATATTGCGCGCGGGAAAATGTAATTCGGGCTTGCGCTATGCGATAATTTTGCTTATATTCGTATCTGATTCCGTATTTTACAAAAAAAAGTAGTTATGATAAAGTGGCTGATATTGTTGTTGGCATCGGCGACGGTATTGTCGGTTTCGGCGCAGGAGACCATTACGCTCGACGACGGGACTGTCGTTACGGCTGTCCCGATGGGTTATTCGACCTCCATTCCGTCGGAATTTGCGCGTATGTTCAAAGGCATGGTAGTCGACGATAGCGGTAATCCGATCGAGGGGGTGCAGGTGTCCATGTGCCATAACATGATTTTCCCGCAGATCTACGGCGGTGCGAGCAATCGCAAGGGCGAGTTTTCGGTGAGACTGAACCGCGGCGAATATATCGCCGAGTTCTCGGCTGTCGGATACGAGAAGAAGCGCATCGAGATGGATATGATGCACGATGTGACTCTCGATGAACCGATCGTGCTGTCTGCGGCGGACGGCGATACGCCCGACGCGGGCTGCAATACCATAAAATATATGCGTCAAAGTTATCAGGTCAATTTCAAGCCCGATTCATATTGCGAAGATCGTACGCTGGCCGATATTTTGGCTTCCGAGGTGCCGTTCTTCGATATCTGGAACGATGTTCCCAAAGTGTTGCAGAATCCTAAATTCGAAATATGCCTGAATAAACAGACGCTGAATGTCGACGTTGCCGTTATGAAAAATTATTTCTCGTCAATATCTGCGGCAGATGTCGTGAGTGTCAGGATTGTTTCGGCGAGCATGGCCCAGGATCGGCCCACTACCGTTTTTATCACCACGAAATAATCGGGACCATTTTCGGGGCGATGTCTTGCAGCTCGTCGTAGTCGTACGGGCCGCAGCATCGCCCTCGTTTCAGCCTCGCGGCTCGTTTGCTCCGCAGGCTGCGCCTTGCGTTGCGGGCCGAAAGCGAATAATGCCCAAACAAAAAAGGTCCTTCGAAAAGGACCTTTCAGGGGTGGAAGATGGGATTCGAACCCACGACCTTCGGAACCACAATCCGTCACTCTAACCGACTGAGCTACATCCACCATGTCGATTTGCTGTCACAAATCGGAGTGCAAATATAAAGGGTTTTGCGATTCGATCCAAATAAAATGCGAAAAAAATGTCGAAAAAAATGTCGTCGCCGCTCGCAGTCGCTATTTCGCGGGGGCGAGCGTGACGGCCACATCGACCGCCTCGTCCGCCTTGAGACGTATGACGAATCCCACTCGGCGAATGTTCTTGTCCTTGATCTCGAACGGTTTGTAGTCGTGCTCGGGCCATATTGCGGCTTCGCCTGCGGCGCGGCTTTGCAATTTCACGTCGATCGACTTGCCGTTTTGCGTCAGACGTATGGTGGCGGGGTCGACGATCACCGCTTCGGCCTCCGTCGCCATCTTCCACTCCACTGTCGACTCCCGTCCGCCGTTCTCGATGTGGTCGGTCAGGGTCAGCCAATCGTTCTTGTCGAGCTCGGCCGTGCGCACGACCCTCTTCGCATCGCCCTCGAAGACGGGCGTGAGGTCGACCACAGCCCCTTTGCGGCGCGGTGCGTCGAAGTGGCGGATGATCTGGGCATGGCCTTTCACGTTGTGGCGGTTGTTGTTGAACATAAGCGTGTTGTGCGAGTCGGGACCTATGCGGAATATCTCCCATCGCGGACTCTCCTGCTTCATGTTCCACAGATCGACTCCCGCCTGTTCGAGGCGGTTGTAGTCGTGCTGCCCCAGATCGACGGCCCAGCGCACCCCGTCGTACTCGTATACGAACGAACCCGCATCCATGTGGGCATGATTGCTCGATGCGTGGCCGCCCTTTATGGCGAAATAGGTGTCATCGGGCGAGGTCCAGCCGCTGCGGTAGATGAAGAGCGGAGCCGTGCCGCCGCAGACCCATGTGCGCTGCTTGGGCAGGTGCGATTTCGAGAGGTCGAGGCCCGAGGCGAAGATCATGTATACGGGCAGCAGACGGTCGCCAGGGATCTTTCCCGCCTCGATGAAACGCTCGTCGACAGCCACCGTCGAGGCGTCGCCCGCCTGCCGTGCGAACCAGTATTTGGCGGGTATGCACCCCGCGTGCGACCCCGAGTCATAGAAGTTGTAGCAGCGGCCCGACGGCGCTGTCATGTAGGTCATGAATTCGGCCGAGCGCATGAAGCTCTTCTGTGCCGAGATCCCCGCGTCGGTGCCGAGAGCCGATTGCAGCGCCGCCGCGAGCATCACCTCGAAGCCCGTGCCGTAATCCCAGTACCCGTAGCCCTCGGGATAGCCTCCGTCGGGATCGTAGCACTTCTGTGCCGTGGGGTTCGACGCGAGACACTTGGCTATGAGCGCCTCGCAATATTCGGGTGAGCGCTCCAGCGTGGCCAGCGCGCCGTATACCATGCCCGCGTTGCACACCTGGTTCCAGTTGTTCTCGGCGCGGAAGAACCACGCCTGCTTGTCGTTCTCCGAGGCGCGCAGCCCCTTTTCGTATATGGCCGTGCCGATTATGCTGCGCGAGCGGCGCGACAGACGGTCGTGCAGCCAGTCGTAGCCTATGGCGACGGCCATCGTCATCTCGCCCACGTCCAGAAAGTGCGACGGATTCCAGTCCTCGAACTCGCACACGGCCAGCATCTCGCGCTCGGCGCGGGCGGCGTAGCGCACGTCGTCGGTGGCGAGGTATGCGTACGACAGATAGAATATCCGCCGCAGGGCCTCGCGCGAGACCGACAGCAGGCGGCGTCCCGTCATCACGCGCCGCACGGGTTCCGCGGCCAGCATCTTGTCGGCCTCGCCCATTATCTTGTCGTGCACGGCGCGCGCGTTGGCCGACTTCGACGGCAGTGCGCGTATCGCCTCCGCATCGCCCGAGCGCAGCAGCAGACGCGGGTGCGGAGCTATGTTGTCGTAATCGAGACTCTGTCCCGAGGCGGGTGCCGCCGCGATGGCGGCGAAAAACAGCATGACGAGAATGAATCGGTTCATGGCAATGATTGTTTTGCGGTTGTTTCCGATCATAAAGATAGGTATATTTTCTTAAAATAGCACACGAATGGCAGACTGTTCGTCATAACGGCAGATATAGTCTGTCGGGAGTGACAAATTGTCACGGCCGCCATCGCTTCGTGACAGAAATATGTGACAAAACCGATTTGGCACATCTGTTGTTCGAACATCGTACGGATTCCGACGAATCCGCTGAAGTGCAAATGATATTAACTTAATAAACACTGAAAACCATGACAATCAAACCGCTTTCAGACCGCGTATTGGTATTGCCCAATCCGGCAGAGGAAAAGACCGCAGGAGGTCTGTTCATTCCCGACACAGCAAAGGAGAAACCCCTTATGGGCAAGGTAGTGGCCGTAGGCCCGGGCACCTCGGAGGTGAAGATGGAGGTAAAGGAGGGCGATCAGGTCCTCTACGGCAAGTATGCAGGCACCGAGATCAACGTCGACGGCACCGACTACCTCATCATGAAGCAGAGCGACATTCTGGCAATCTGCTAAACATCGAATAACGAACATTAAACGAGAAAAAAGCTATGGCAAAAGAGATCAAATATAACGTAGAGGCTCGCGAGCTCCTCAAGGAGGGTGTCGACGCATTGAGCAACGCAGTGAAGGTAACGCTCGGCCCCAAGGGTCGCAACGTGATCATCGACAAGAAATTCGGTGCTCCCCAGATCACCAAGGACGGCGTGACCGTGGCCAAGGAGATCGAGCTGGAGGATCCGTTCGCAAACATGGGTGCCCAGATGGTCAAGGAGGTAGCCTCTAAGACCAACGACGACGCGGGCGACGGTACTACCACCGCCACCGTTCTGGCACAGGCCATCATCGGCGTGGGTCTGAAGAACGTGACCGCGGGTGCCAACCCGATGGATCTGAAGCGCGGTATCGACAAGGCTGTGTCGACCGTAGTGGGCGAGCTTCGCAAGCAGAGCCAGCAGGTGGGCAACGACATTGCCAAGATCGAGCAGGTTGCCACCATTTCGGCCAATAACGACAACGCCATCGGCAAGCTCATCGCCGAGGCCATGAGCAAGGTCAACAACGAGGGCGTCATCACTGTCGAGGAAGCCAAGGGTACCGAGACTCACGTCGACGTGGTAGAGGGTATGCAGTTCGACCGCGGCTATATCTCGGCTTACTTCATGACCGACACCGAGAAGATGTCGGCCGATCTTGAGAAGCCCCTCATCCTCATCACCGACAAGAAGATCTCGACCATGAAGGAGATCATGGGCGTGCTGGAGCCCGTTGCCCAGAACGGCCGTTCGCTTCTCATCATCGCCGAGGATGTCGACGGCGAGGCTCTGTCGGCTCTGGTGGTCAACAAGCTGCGCGGTACCTTGAAGATCGCTGCCTGCAAGGCTCCGGGCTTCGGCGACCGTCGCAAGGACATGCTGGAGGATATCGCCATCCTCACGGGCGGTACCGTTGTATCGACCGACAAGGGCATGAAGCTGGAGGATACCACCCTCGAAATGCTGGGTACGGCCGAGAAGGTCAGCATGAACAAGGAGAACACCACCATCGTCGACGGTTCGGGCTGCAAGGAGGCTATCGCCAACCGCATAGCACAGATCCGCTCGGGCATCGAGGCCGCCAAGTCGGACTACGACCGCGAGAAGTTGCAGGAGCGTCTGGCCAAGTTGTCGGGCGGCGTGGCAGTGCTCTACGTGGGTGCCGCTACCGAGGTCGAGATGAAGGAGAAGAAGGACCGCGTGGACGACGCTCTGGCCGCAACCCGTGCAGCCGTCGAGGAAGGTATCGTTCCGGGCGGAGGCGTGGCCTACATCCGTGCCGTTGCCGCTCTGGACAACATGAAGGGCGACAACGACGACCAGACTACCGGTATCCAGATCGTAAAGCGTGCCATCGAGGAGCCTTTGCGCCAGATCGTGGCCAACGCAGGCGGCGAGGGTTCGGTAGTGGTGAACAAGGTTAAGGAGAGCGCAGGCAACGTCGGCTACAACGCCCGCGACGACAAGTTCGAGGATATGCTGGCCGCAGGTATCATCGACCCGACCAAGGTGTCGCGCGTAGCGCTGGAGAATGCCGCTTCGATCGCTTCGATGTTCCTTACCACCGAGTGTGTGCTGGTAGAGAAGAAGTCGGACGCTCCCGCCATGCCCGCAATGCCTCAAGGAGGCATGGGCGGCATGATGTAGTAGCCCTACGTCGTCATAATATGATTCCGTGCGTTGTCCCTCGGGGCGACGCACGGTTTTTTTGTCTGCGGCGGGGCAGTCGCGGGCGGTGGTTACATCCGTCCGCCTCCGAGTTCGCGATAGAGGTCTATCCGTCGGTCGAACATCGCCAGCATTGCGTCGTAGAGATTCTTCTCGGCCTGCAACAGTCGGGTCTGCGCGGCCCATACGTCGAGGTAGGAGCCTCCGTCGGCCATGAGTCGGCGGGCATGCTTCAGTGCCGCCCAAAGCGATTGCGTCTGCTCGTAATACATCATCGTCCGACGTCGCGCCGAGGCGTAGCGCATCATGGTATTCGAGATCTCGCACTGGGCGGCCAGCACCGCGTCGCGCAGGCGTATGAACGAGACGCTTTGGCGGATCTCGCTTATGCGGCGCTGCATTCGCAGCTCCCCGCGGCGGAACAGCGGTTGCGTCACTCCTGCGAATACGTTGTACAGCATGGAGGTCGGCAGGTCGAACCAGTGCGTCATGCTCGCCGTTTCGAAGCCGACGTCGCCTTTGAGCGTGAGACGGGGATAGAGTGCGGCTCGCGCGGCACGTGCGAGGTGGTAATCCTCGAACAGCTGTTCTTCGGCCGCCGTTATGTCGGGGCGGTTGCGAAGCAGTTGCGCGGGGATGCCTATGCCGATGCTGTCGCGGAACATGCTCTGCCTGAACACTTCCTCCACGCTCGAACGCGGCAGTCGGCCTTCGGTGCGGCCCAGCAGGCGGTTGAGCGTGTTTTGCGTGATGAATATGTCGGCCTCTATGTCGGGCAGCTCGGCTTTCGATGCGTACATCTCCGACGACGCCTGTTCGCGTATCATCTGCGCATGGGGCAGAAGGCGTGTTCTCTTCTCGCCGACGGCCGCGGCTATCATGGCGTCGCATCCCGCCACGATGCTGTCGTTGCGGCTTATGCTCTGCTCGACGGAGAGCCGTCGGGCATCGAGTATCACCAGACGGTAGTACAGCGATGCCGCCTCGGCTATCAGCCTGGTGCGGACCGCTTCGCTCGCCGCGACGCTTTGCAGCAGCCTGTGTTCCCGAGCCTTGCGCAGATTCTTCATGCGCCCCCAGATGTCTATCTCCCACGACGCTCCTGCCGAGAACACGTAATCCTCCGTCGTGTTGCGTCCGTATCCCGCATCCTTGTACGCGCCCGACAATTCGGCGTTCAGTTCGGGCAGACGCTCGCGGCGGCTGCGCCTGAAGTAGGCCTCGGCCTCGTCTATTTGCAGCATGGCTATGCGCAGCGACGGATTGTTCGTCAGGGCGCTGTCGATTATGCGGCGCAGGTGGCGGTCGGTGTAGAAATCGTAATGTTTCATTCGGGCGGCCGACACGGTGTCGGCCGAGATGCCGTAAGGCGATTCTGGCATTACATACCGCGCCGAATCTGATATTATCTCTTCCATACGCGGCATGTAGGCCTCGCGGTTGCAGGCTGTCAATGCCGCTGCCGCGAGCACGGCGATGACGATACGCAGTGATCTCATAGTCGGATCAGGCTTGTTGAGGTGTATAACAAGCGCAAATATATGATATTTTTCGGCAATACCGCATTCGGACGCGAGCCGCAGCCTGCGGGCGGGATCGGCGGGCCGCAATTATGAAAACGGACGGTTGCGGAAAGAAAAACGGACGACTCGTGAAAGTCGTCCGTTAAGGTAGCGGGAGGAGGACTCGAACCTCCGACCTTCGGGTTATGAGCCCGACGAGCT
>CAUHCL010000021.1 GCA_959604655.1 uncultured Alistipes sp.
GATTCCTTACGATATACTGAACCGTATCAACCGCCGCCGTCTGCTGGCCGACAACCGCGACCTAACGCAGTCGATCGCGATGGACGACTACCGTATAGGTCCCGTGACGGACGATTGTTTCGACCTTTTCTACATCGCGCTGAAGGGCAGGTAATAACATTTTTCCATAATGTATGCGGTTCTTCGAACCGCTCAGTTCGCCGACGCCCCTCTGCTGCGGACTGCTGTCGCATTCACGCCGCCGTCGGCGAACAGCGGCCCGCGCGACCCGGCGAGTCGCAGGCGTCGCGCCTGTTTTATGATAAATAATCCGTTCGTGTTTTTTTACATTCGGTCGGTTTTGCGGCGAATCGGGATGAAAAACGGCGCGAAATTTTCTTTTTATCCCGATTTTTACTATCTTTATGAATCGGGTGCCGAAGCGTATTTCGGTGCCGCCAAAATTTACAAGGCCTATGAGCGGAATTACGATAGTTGCGGTGCTTATTCTTTCGGGTGTCGTGGTGGGCATCATCAATACTCTCGCGGGCGGAGGTTCGATCATCTCCATGACACTGTTCATGGTGCTCGGGTTGCCCGTCGGCGTGGCCAACGGCACCAACCGAATAGCCGTGGTGTTGCAGAATCTCACCTCGTCGGTGGCTTTCCTGCGCAAGCGCATGCTCGACGTGCGCAGCGGCATAAAGCTCTCGATCCCCGCCGTGGTGGGCAACATAGCGGGTTCGATGGTGGCCACGCACATAAGCGACACTGTGTTCAAGATCTGCATGTCGGTGGTGCTTACCGTGGTGCTGCTCTACATGATTTTCGACCGCAGCCACAAACATCCCCACATCCACGGCGGCCATCCTCTGCAACTGAAGTTTTATCACTACATATGGTTCCTGCTGTTGGGTTTCTACGGCGGATATATCTACATAGGTCTGGGCTATGCCGTGCTGGCGGTCACCATCTGGTCGATGAAGCTGGACATAATCACGGCCAATGTGGTGAAGTGCTTCATGATATTCGTCGCCACTCCCTTCTCGCTCGCCATATTCATGCTCAACGGCCAGGTCGATTACGCCTACGGATTGTGGCACGGTCTGGGCAACGTCATAGGCGCCGTGCTCGCTTCTCATTTCGCCATGGCGTGGGGCGTGAAGTTCGTGCGATATTTTACATTGATTATTTTGCTCATCTGTTTTGCCGATCTGGTGGGTTTATTATCTTTGCATGATATTTTGCACTCGCTGCTCACCATGTTCTGATGCGGCGGGCGCGGAACGCATAAGGATGAATTATGGCAATCAACGGGGAAGACAAGATAGTCGTGACGGGCGCGCGCGTCCACAATCTCAAGAATGCGGATGTCGAGATTCCGCGCAATTCGCTGGTCGTTATCACGGGACTCTCGGGGTCGGGCAAGTCGTCGCTCGCTTTCGACACCATCTATGCCGAGGGGCAGCGCCGATACATGGAGACCCTTTCGACCTATGCCCGACAGTTCGTCGGCACTATGGAGCGTCCCGACGTTGACAAGATAACGGGACTCAGCCCCGTGGTGGCCATCGAGCAGAAGACCACCAACAAGAACCCCCGTTCGACGGTGGGCACCGTCACCGAGATCAACGACTTCCTGCGTCTGCTCTATGCCCGCGCCTCGCGCGCCTATTCGCCCATTACCGACGAGGAGATGGTGCACTACACAGACGAGCAGATCCGCGATCTGATCCTCAAGGGCTTCGCGGGCCGCAAGGTGGCGTTCATGGCTCCCATCGTGAAGGGCCGCAAGGGCCACTATCGCGAGATGTTCGAGTCGCTGGCCAAACGCGGATACATCTATGCGCGCATCGACGGCGAGATCCGCGAGATCACGGCGGGCATGAAGCTCGACCGTTACAAGATACACAACATCGATCTGGTGGTCGACCGTCTGGTGGTCGCCGACGACTCGGGCGAGCGCGTCATGACCTCGCTCAAGGAGTCCATGCGTCAGGGCAAGGGTACCATGGCGCTGTACGACTACGAGGCCGAGGGGCTGCGTTACTATTCGCGCCATCTGATGTGCCCCTCGACGGGAGTGGCCTTCGAGGACCCTGCGCCGCATACTTTCTCGTTCAATTCGCCCCAGGGGGCCTGCCCGCGATGCAGCGGTCTGGGTGTCGAGGCGGTGTTCGATATCCGCAAGATCATTCCCGACGAGAACCGCTCGCTGCGCGACGGCGCCATCGAACCGATAGGGAAATACAAGAACAACAAACTTTTCGCCCTGCTGACGATGCTGGGGCGCCGTTACGACTTCACGTTGGACGACCCCGTGAGCACGATTTCCGAAGAGGGTATGAATGCCATTCTGTACGGCGATCCCAAACCCCTCACGGTCGATCTGTCGGAATTTTCGTCCATCTCGGGGCGCCGCATGATTCCGTGGGAGGGCATCGCCGAGTATGTCGACTCCACGACCGACGACGAGGAATCGAAACGTGGTCAGAAGTGGCGCGAGCAGTTCCTCATGTACCGCCCGTGCAGCGTCTGCGGCGGCACGCGCCTGAAAAAGGAGGCGTTGCAGTTCCGTATCGGCGGCAAGAACATAGCCGAGGTCTCGGCCATGTCGATAGCCGATTTCGCGGAGTGGATGTCGCATGCCGAAGAATATTTTTCGCCCAAGGAGTGGAAAATTGCGCAGGAGATCGTGAAGGAGATACGCGAGCGGCTCCGTTTTCTGCTCGACGTGGGACTGGGCTACCTCTCGCTGGCGCGTTCGTCGCGTTCGCTCTCGGGCGGCGAGAGCCAGCGCATACGTCTGGCGACGCAGATCGGTTCGAAGCTGGTGAACGTGCTCTACATTCTCGACGAGCCGAGCATCGGCCTGCATCAACGCGACAACCGCCGTTTGATCCGCACGTTGCAGGAGCTGCGCGACGCGGGCAACTCGGTGATCGTGGTGGAGCACGACGAGGACATGATGCGCTCGGCCGACTACATAGTCGACGTGGGGCCCAAGGCGGGGCGTCGCGGCGGCCGTATCGTGGCGGCGGGTACGTTCGACGACATTCTGCGGTCGGATTCCATAACGGCCGACTACCTGTGCGGCCGCCGCAGGATAGAGATTCCTGCCGAGCTGCGCAAGGGTACGGGGCAAAGCATCGTCGTCCGCGGCGCGCGCGGCAACAATCTCAAGGGCGTCGATGCCGAGTTTCCGCTGGGCAAGTTCATATGCGTGACGGGCGTGAGCGGTTCGGGCAAGTCGACGCTGGTTAACGAGACGCTGCGTCCCGTGCTGAGCCGCGAGTTGTACCGTTCGTACGACAATCCGCTGCCTTACGACTCGGTGGAGGGGATCGGGAATATCGACAAGCTGGTCGTGGTGGACCAGTCGCCCATCGGGCGCACGCCGCGAAGCAATCCCGCCACCTATTCCAATGTCTTTTCCGACATCCGCAAACTCTTCGAGTCCACTCCCGACGCGCAGATCCGCGGATTCAAGGCGGGCCGTTTCTCGTTCAACGTCAAGGGCGGCCGCTGTGAGGAATGCCGCGGTGCGGGCGTGCAGACCATAGAGATGAATTTCCTGCCCGACGTTTACGTCACCTGCAAGGCGTGCGGCGGCCACCGCTACAACCGCGAGACGCTGGAGGTCAGGTACAAGGGCAAGAACATCGACGAGGTGCTGAACATGACCGTGAACATAGCGGTGGAGTTCTTCGCCAACATACCGTCCATCTACCAGAAGCTGAAAGCCATTCAGGACGTGGGTCTCGGCTATCTCACGCTCGGACAGCCCTGCACCACGCTCTCGGGCGGCGAGAGCCAGCGCATAAAGCTGGCGGCCGAGTTGTCGAAACGCGACACGGGGCGCACGCTCTACATTCTCGACGAGCCCACAACGGGCCTGCATTTCGAGGATATACGCCAGTTGCTGGAGGTTATAAACAAGCTGGTCGACCGTGGCAATACGGCTATCGTCATAGAGCATAATCTGGACGTGATAAAGGTCGCCGACCACATAATCGACATAGGTCCCGAGGGCGGTGCGGGCGGCGGACGTATAGTCGCTGCGGGCACGCCGCACGAAATAGCGATGTGCGAGCAGAGCGCCACGGGCGAATTTTTGCGTCGGATGGGAGTTTAGGCAAGGATTTTGAAAGTCGTTCGGGCATAAATCCTTTGTGCTATGAAACGACTGATGTTTTTAGTTGCGTGCACCTTGGCGTGTACATTCTGCGGTCCCTTCGTGAACGAGGCGGCCGCCCAGACGAGTCGCGAAGATCTCAGAAAGATGACGCAAGAGCAGCGTGCCGAAAGACGCGCCGAGCGTCTTGCCGAATTTGAGAAGTATATCGACTCCGTAGTGCTCTCTCACAACTTCGAGTTCAATCCTCAGACGGTGCAGCAGATGCCCGCAGGTTCGATGAAGTTCCTGACCAATCCCGTCTATACCGTCACGCTGTGGCGCGGATCGCTGGATGTCTGCCTGCCGTATTACGTCGGTTACGTGCCTCCATATCACTACGTGCTGTTGAATACGGGTATGCCGAGCGTCTCCGACTTCGTGACGAAGCAGACCGAGGAAGGTTGGCTGGTGTCGTTCAAGACCTATCTCTATGCCTCGATCGAATACACCTTCACGTTCGACATAAACTCCCGTCACGGTAGCGCCACACTCACCATATCCAATACGTGGTATAACCCCGTGCAATATACGGGTACCATTACGAGGATATATTAGATTCGTATTGTAGAAACTTGAGAAAAAGGGTGTCTGACTAATTGCAGACACCCTACTTTATGTTCGATAGTTGCGACTCGTCAGAGTCGTGCGGGCCGCAGCCTCGTCCCGCGGAGGCCCGCAGATGTTCGCTTATGCTCACGTCGGCGGTCTCCGCAGGCTGCTGCCCGAAATATTTTTACGGTTTGTACACCAGCGCCACGGCATGCACTGACACTCCTTCCTCGCGGCCCTCGAATCCCAGCCGCTCGGTCGTGGTGGCCTTCACCGACACGCGGTCGACACCGATCCCCATCGTTTCGGCCAGCACGCTGCGCATCTCGTCGATATGCGGGCGCAGCTTGGGTCGCTGCATGGCTATGGTGCAGTCTACGTTCGATATCTCGTACCCGTGTTCTCCGACGACGGCGACCACCCGCCGCAGCAGTATTTTCGAGTCTATGCCCTTGAACTCGTCCGAAGTGTCGGGAAACAGCTTGCCGATGTCGCCCAGGGCCAGCGCCCCAAGCATCGCATCGCATATGGCGTGAATCGCCACGTCGCCGTCGGAGTGGGCCACGCAACCCTTTTCGTGCGCGATCTCCACGCCGCCTATCACCAGTCTGAGCCCTTCGGCCAATGCGTGCACGTCGTATCCGTGTCCTATTCTGAAATCCATATTCCTCTATCGTTTGTTGATTCTTCTTGAAATTCCGAGTATGCCGCGTCTCGCTATCGGCGGCAGTGCGAGCCATGCGGCCGACATGATCCGCCAGCGGCGGCCCGAGCACTCGATTTTGCGGCCGTCGGGCCTCGTTATTACTACCACCTTGGCTATTATGTCTCTGCGGCGGGCATGCTCCACCGTGCGGTAGTTGCCGTCGCCCGCGAACACTACCTCGTCACCCGTGACGGTTTTTATGCGGTGCATCACGTATGCGCCCTTGTAGCGGAAGAACATCACGGCGCCCTTCTCTATCTCGTTGGGACGGTGACGGCGTATCGTCACGCGGTCGATCCCGTCGCGGAGCAGCGGACGCATGCTGTTGCCCCTCACGAGCAGAGTCACGCTCTGTCCGTCGGCCAACAATCGTTCCGCCTCGGCGAAGAACAGTTCGTTTTTCAACAGCTTTTTCATGCTCCGAAGATGGTGTCGTGGGCCAGATGTGCCGCCGCAGCGTCGGGCAGGCACTCCAGATGATAGACGGGCACTGCCGCGATTGCGGCCGACAAGGTGTCGATCATGAACTCTTCCAGCCGCTTGTCGAACGCAAATGCAGGCGGAAGCGACGGCAACAACGCGCCCACGGCATGCGCGCCCCGCAGCCTCCTTATGGCATTGTGGGGGGCCTGGCTCAGGCGCACCACGGCGCGGAGAGGGTAGTGCTCGTTTTTGTAGCAATGCGTCTTGCCGCTCCACGGCGATCCGAAGACCTCGGGCCGCCCGTCGGCGACGGCTATGAACGGACTGTCGTCGTTCAGCAGGGTAGTGCCCACGATGTTTTCGCGCCACAGACGCGTGTGGGTGCTTTTACCCGTTCCCGATTCGCCGAGGAACATCACCGCCTCGCCGTCGTATACGAGCGTCGAGGTGTGCACGGCCGATGTGAGATACGGAGCCGTCGCAATGTTCGTCATGAACCATATGCCGAACCGTGCGAACGCCGCTTCGAAGCGCTCCGTCGCTCCCATGTTGCTTTTCGCGCGGCACGAGGCTATGTCGTAGACGAATATCGTCGGCATGCCCTGCCCGTCCCCTATGATGAACACGTAGGAGTCGTCGTCTCTGCCGAATATACATTCGGCCGCTCCGTCGTTGAAATCGAATCGGGTCAGCTCTTCGAATTTCAGGGCGGCCGCATCTATCGGCACTCCCGTCTCTATCTCTGCCGCTGTTTCGGCGTCGGGGTCGTACTCGGCTGCGAACGGACCGAAGCTCGGCAGCCCGATCCTTTCGAGATCGGCCTGCGGGCCGCTCATCCTTATTCGGCGGCGCGCTATGATGTAGTCGTGATACATGTTATTTCCCTATTTCTATTATGCGGTCGCAATAACCGAGCGACGTGTCGCGGTGCGCTATGACCACTATCGTCAACTCCTTGTCGTATTCCGACAGACGTACTATCGAATCGTTTATGCTTCGTTCGGTGTTTCGGTCGAGAGCCGATGTGGCCTCGTCGAAGAAGAGTATGTCGGGGCGTCGGTAGAGTGCGCGCGCTATGCCTATGCGCTGCCTTTCGCCTCCCGATATGCGGCACCCCGATTCGCCTATCATGGTGTCGATGCCCTGCGGCAGACCGCTGACGAACCCCGCGAGGGCGGCCGTTTCCAGTGCTTCGGCTATGCGGGCGCGGTCGATCTTCTCGGGATCCTCGCCGAGCGCCACGTTCTCCGCCAGCGTCGAGTCGGCTATGAATACGCTCTGGGGCACGTATCCCACCGAGTTCTGCCACGCGCGGCGGTTCGATTCGTCGAGCCTCTCTCCGTCGATGAGTATTTCGCCGCGCTGCGGGGCGTAAAGACCCAGCATGAGATTCATAAGCGTGGATTTTCCTGCTCCCGACGAGCCTTTTATGCCTATGCGCTCGCCGCGGCGTATGCACAGCGATAACCCGTTTATGACGCCTCCGTCCCGCCCGTCGTCGTATCCGAACGTTATGTCGTGCAGAACCATGTCGCGGTGCATCCGCATCCTCTCCGTGCTGCGCTCGGCATCGTGCGTGTCGGTCATGTCGGCGAGTATGTCCGCCGTGTAGCGGTTGTAACGTATGGCCGTCAGCGCCGAGAGTATGTTGCGCACCGACGGCATGAGTCTCAAGGCGGCTATGGCGAACAGGCCGAACAGGATGCGGACATCGGCACTCGGCATGCAGATTCCCGCTGCGATCAGTGCCGCCATGCCTATGGCGATGGCCGTTTCCGTCACGGTCTGCGGCAGCGTCGCCATGGTGGCGTCGCGCTTGCGCATGTCGATGAGACGTTCGGTGGAGTCGTCGAAATCGGCGAGCATTCGGGGAAAAGCGTTGTTTATCTCCACATCGGCGTAGCCTCTGAACATCTCCGACACATTGCGGAAATTCTCCCTCATGGCCTCGTTCTCGATCTTTCCGTATTCGTTCATCCTGCGCCGCACGAGACGGTAGTAGAGCGCTACGGCAGGGATGAATATGGCGGCGAGCAGGAGCGCCGCGACGGGAGCGTACGCGAACATGGCGCCCGTTATAAGCAGGAACAGAAGCGTCTCGCCGACAAGCGTCGCCGCGGGTTGCAGCACGCCCGTCACGAATCTCAAGCATACGAAATTCACGTTGCGCGACAGTTCCGCGGAGTTGTTGCGTTTGACGAAGGCGAGTCCGCGCCGATAGTAGTCGATATAGAGCCGTCGCGACAGATCGCGGTAGAGGTTGTATATGTAGTCGCGTTCGTAACGGTAGAGCAATATGTTCACCGCACCCTTCGATGCGACGGCCGCCACCGCCACTGCCGCCACGGTCAGGACGAACGCACGGTCGTCGGAGAAGCCCAGGGCACGGTATATTCCCTGAAGCGTCGGCTGCGAGTGGAAGGCCTCGCCGTCGAGTATGAGCATGAGCAGGGGTATGAGCATCGCTATGCCGAAAAAGTTCAGCACGGCGCGCGCGAGCACTGTCGCGGCCGCTATGGCTCCCTGCCTGCCGAATCGTGACGGAATTATATGTATTACTTTGCGATACATCGATGCAAAGATACGAATAAGCGAGAGCAAAAGCAAGCTCGCTTGCATTTTGCCGAGCGTGAGTATCTAAGGCGTAGCCAAAGATACGAATAAGCCGAGCGCAGAAGCAAACCGAAGGTTGGATTATGCTTCAGACGGAGTATCTGAGACGCAGCAAAAGATACGAAGAAAATCGGATAAAGCGGGGCGAACGGGGCGTAATAATGCAAGCGGTTGAAGTGCAGAATCGCAATGGTCAGAACCTCAGTCTGCGATTCGCCGTTGCAAGCCGAAATCGGATAATACACTTCAATTTTAATGTAATGCTGTGCAATTTTCCAAATACTCCTAAGTCGTCGTGTCTTATTTAACAACGCTTTGCGGGATATCCTCTAACTTTACCATCGGAAATTATACAAAAACCCAAATAATGCTGTCGTATAAACGCCCCTTGAATATAGATGAACTTAATGCCAACCATTATATGGTTTCGGTTCATAAATACGGGTTCTTTCTTTGCGAGGATGGAACGGCACGGATATTATTAGGTTCGAATACTTATCGAATATCCCGTAACCAGTTGTGTATTTACACTCCCAACACGTTTTTCCGAATACTCGAGAAAAGCCCCGATTTGAAAGGCATTTTGGAGGAAGACGATGTGGAAACATATTATCCTGTTCTCGGCTCGATAGACATACGCAAACGGTTGCAGGTACGCGACTCGCCTTGTGTGAAAATATCGGAGATACAGGCTGATGAAATGATACGCCTCTATAATATGATACGGGAAAACGGGCGATCCGCAACCGCGAAGGAGAATTTGCCGAACAGGCACGAGGAATTTGCAAAAACGGTCCGCGCGGATTGTATGCGCTATCTGCGTTATGCCCTTTGTCTGAAAGTCCTTGAGGCCTATTTCAGCAACACGCCCGCGGAGGCTGTGACGCAGAACAAGGAAGATGCGATACTCGACCGCTTTCTTGTTTCGGTTTATGAGAACTGCCACAGACAACGCACTGTACGGTACTATGCCGACGAGCAGCATCTTTCGCCTTACTATTTCTCGTCCATCATCAGGGAAAGAAGCGGGCAAAGCGCTTTGCAGTGGATAGGTAACGTTACCATGACTTTTTCCCGACAATATTTGGAACACTCGAAAATGAGCATAAAGGAGATTGCCGACCGTCTGAATTTTCCCGACCAGTCCTCTTTCGGACGTTACTTCAAGCAACATGAAGGTTGCTCGCCGTCGGAATTTCGGGAGCGGAGATTACGAATAGATTTATAAATCATTAAACGAAATAATAATGAAGATTGCAGTATTTGGTGCGACAGGCATCGTGGGGCGAGCCGTCGTTAATGAAGCATTGAAAAAGGGACACGAAATTACGGTTCTGACACGCGATGCGGGAAAAATTACCACACGGCACGAACACCTGCACGTTGTGGAGGGCAATGTAGCCGACAAGAATGTTGTCCGTACCGTACTGAAAGGTCAGGAGGCTGTAATCCAAACGTTGGGAATCGGAGGTAAAGGCGACGGCAAGCCGACGAGCATCGTCTCGGAAGCCAACAGGATCATCATGGCGGAAATGGAACGAATGAACGTAAAACGTCTAATTGCCATCAGCGTAATCGGAGCCGGAGACAGCTTGACCTTTCTTCCTTGGATATATCGTAAACTTGTTCTGCCGTTGTTCATGAAATGGTTCCGAGCTGTCATCGACGACAAGAATCGCATGGAACCGATGATTATGAAGAGCGGGCTCGACTGGACTATCGTGCGTTGCACCACTGTCGAAGAGCGTCGGGCAACAGGAAAAGTAAATGCAACGCTCGATGGCAAGGGGCTGAAATTCAGTATTTATGCGGCAGATATGGCGGTGTTTATGGTTAGTCAATTGACAGACCGCCGTTTCCTGAAACAGACTCCGACTATTAGTAATTAAAATCCCCGCTGCCGTCCGTTTCGACCTTTACTATTTCGCCGAGCGACAGATACCATACGTATCCCTCCACCTGCCCGTAGCCCATCGCGGCTACGAGCCGCATGTATTCGCCTATTTGCCTCAGGTGCTTCTTGAGCTTTTCCGATCCGAACTTGTAGTCGACCACCGCCACGCGGTCGCCCTTTATCATCACGCGGTCGGGGCGGCGCGTTCCGATCGTACAGCGGCTTATTATGTCGTTCTCGTTGCGTATCTCGTCCCAGAAGTCGGCTGCGAACCACTCCGCCACCTCGGGCCTGCCGAGTTCGCGGCGGATGGTCGCTGTCAGCTCTTCGGCCTGCGTGTCGCTCAGGCGTCCCGCAATGCGGGCCTCCCCGATGCGGCGTTCGGCGTCGGCGGCATCGGTCGCCTCGCACAGTATGCCGTGCATGAGTATACCCGTGTTGCGCGGAGCGAGCGCGGCCGATCCACCATCCTCGAAATAGCGTTGCGAGGGTAGACGCAGCGTCATTCGGGTGTCGGAGGTTGGGTATTCGTCCAGCAGTACGCTCTTAACGCCGTCGTCCTTTTTGTCTTCGGGCTCGGGCGGTTCGGGCACTCCGTACTCCACGAGCTCGGGATCCGACGGGTCGGCGTCCTGCCTGACGGCCTCCCATAGCAGACGCCCCGTGTTGTATCTCTCGGCGCGCGGAACGAATACGTAGAGCGCCTCCTTGGCGCGCGTGAGGGCCACGTAGAGCATGTTTACGTTGTCGACGTGCGAATACACCTTCTCGCGATAGTATTCGTCGGAGAATATCGAATCGCTCATCGTACTCTTGTACTCCACGGGGAATCGCCCCACGCCTGCCAGCGGATCGCCCTTCTCGTCGGGCGCGGCCCACACTATGTTGTCGTTGACGGCGGGGTCGAGCGACCAGTTGCAGTAGGGGATTATCACCACCTTGCGCTCCAGTCCCTTTGATTTGTGGATGGTGGTGAGCTCTATCGTCGAATCGCTCTTCTCCACGCTCAGCGCCTTCCCCGATCCCTTCTCGTCCCATGCGGCGAGGAACAGCTGTATGTCGGCCACCTTCGAGGCGCAGAATGAGGCTATCTGTTCGTGCAGCGCTTGCAGATAGGCTATCTCGTCGTGACGTTTGTCGAGCCCGTATTCGACGACTATCTTTTCGAACGCCTGTTCGGGCGTGAGTCTGCTTATGCCTGCGAGCGTCGCTCGGTCGCCGTCGGTCAGGGGCGCGTCGTAGTCGCGGCCGAGGTAGTCGTTTGCCAGCGCGCGGCTTATCGAGTCGTCTGGGTCCTGCGACAGCCGCATGACGGCCGTCACGAAGTTGCTCACGGGGGCGTTGCCTATGATTAGGGCGTCCTGCGTCATTATGTTGAACGAGTTGTTGCGCCGCTTGTATTCGAGCAGTATGCGCGCCGTGCGCAGGCCGTCGCTCGCCTTGCGGTAGAGGATCATTATGTCGTTGTAGGTGTATCCCCGCGCTATCACCTGCTCGATGCACTCCACCAGAGGCGGCGTTTCCTCGAACGTCTCGATCCTTACGTATCCTCCGTTGCGGCTCTTTCGCTTCGGAGTCTGGGCGTGCCCTTCGTATGCCGAGCGCAGCGTGTCGAGCAGATCGTCGCAGCCGCCGCGGCTGAGCGTGCCTTTTTCCGCCGCCTTGAGCAGTGCGGCGTTGAGGTCGGCGTTGTCGCGTTCCACCACGCGTTCTATGGCCGTGTTGTTGAACTCCACTATGCGCGGCAGACTGCGGTAGTTGTCCGAAAGTATCTGCAATTCGGTGTCTGTCTCGCCCAGAGCCTTGCGCACCCCTTGTTGCAGTATGCGCCAGTCGCCGCCGCGCCAGCGGTAGATCGACTGCTTCACGTCGCCCACGATGAGCACCGACGTATCCTCCGACTGCGACATGGCGTTTTGCAGCAGCGGCACAAAGTTTTCCCATTCGCGGATCGAAGTGTCCTGGAACTCGTCGATCATGAAGCGTTCGAAACGGTTGCCCGTCTTTTCGTATATGAAGGGCGCGTCGTTTCCCGCCACGAAGCGCGACAGTATGTATTTCGTCTCGGATAGGAGCATGATTCCCTCTTCCTCGCACAGGTCGCGGACCTTTTTGTATATGTCCTGCAAAAGCGCATAGCTGCGGTAGGTCGATTTCACTAACGGAAGTGTCGACCACAGGCGTCGGTTTCGGTCGAACGTGTCGCATATCTCGGCCAGCAGAGGCTGCAATGCGGGAGCCAGCGCCTGCGCGACGGACCCTTTCGCGGCCCACCCGTCTGGCGAGGCGGCACGTGCGCGCACGGTGGCCGTCGGCTCTTTTGCGTCGCCCGCGGCCACGGACGAGAAGTATTTGGCGAAGCTGCGCGATTTGCCCGTGAAGTCGGTGGGGCATACTCCCGCCTCGTCCATCGCCTTCAGCGCCTTTTCGGCTATGGCCTTTATGTCGGCACGTGCCTGCGCCGCGCGTTTCTCGGCCTCGCGGATGACTCTCTGCAATTCCTCCTTGGGGGTGGAGTTCATCACCGTCTGCTTGCTCTGCTCGTTGAACAGCTCGCGGCCCAGCGCGAGCAGGTCGCCGCGTATGTCCCAGCGGCTGTTGTCGTCGATCTTCTCCTGCGCGAACTCCATGATCCACTGCCGCAGCGTGTCGTCGCCCGTAATGTCGTCTATCAGCGAATCGGCGCTGCGTGTCAGTACCGTCGATGTCTCGATCTCGATGTTGTAGTTGAGGTCGATTCCAAGCTCGCGGATGAAGGCCCGCAGTATGCGCTGGAAGAATTTGTCGATGGTGAGTATGGTGAACCGCGAATAGTCGTGCAGAATCTTGGTCTGTATGTTGCGGGCGCGCTTTATTATCTCCGCCTCGCCGAGGCGCAGATCGCGTTTCAGATCGGCCATGTAGCTGCTCTTGGCCGGGCGGACGATGAGGTCGTTTATCTCTTTCAGTATGCGGCTCTTCATCTCTTCGGTGGCCTTGTTGGTGAAGGTCACCGCGAGTATGGCGCGGTAGAGATAGGGCTTTTCTATGTAGTGCTTTATCGTGTCGTGCACGAATTTGTATGCCAGTCGGTATGTCTTGCCCGATCCGGCACTCGCGCTCAGGATTTGTGCTCTCATGGCGTTACCGTTTGCAGATGAGTTTGAAATCGCAGTATTTGCATATCTTGTCGGACTCCGTTTCGTCGCATTGTGCGAAGGGCGTTTCGGTATCGAACAGTTCGTCGAGCTTTCGGCGCAGCAGTGTCTCGAATTCCTCGGCGTAGGCGTCGTAATCCACCGCCGCCGAGTCGGCCGACTTGTCGATCAGGTGCGGATCGTAATCGTCGTTGCGGATGTAGCGCACGAAGTAGAGGGCGGGTTCGACGTTGCGGCCGAACGTGCGGCGCAGCACCATCGAGTATATCATGGTTTGCAGCAGATTGCCGAATCGGCTGCGGTTTTCGCCCTCGAAAAGCGACTCCGCGCCGTTGAATTCCAGATGCAGCCCGCCCGTCTTGTAGTCCACCACGCGTATGCGGCCGTTGTCGAGCGAGTCTATTCGGTCGGCTATGCCTCCGATGATGACGCGGCGTCCGTCGCCGAGTTCGAATGGCTGCGATATGCGGTGCTCGACCTCCGTTACCGAGAATCGTCCGTGTGCCATGTCGTAGGGGATGATTCCGCGGCGGATGTATTTCACCACGATGCTGTTCACCAGCGCGAGGTTGCCCGCGTATTCGGCGGGATCGGCCTCGGCGTTGTTGAGGTACTCGTCGTTTATGGCCTGCACGACCGCTTTTTCCACTGCATCGCCTTGCAGTATGCGGGCCAGTTCGGGTGCGGGATCCTCTATGCCCCGTATCGGTCCGTAGAGGTGCTGCATGGCGGCGTGGAGGATGGTGCCGAACATGGGGTTGTCGACCTCCTCGGCTATCTCGTCCGACACCTTGAGCCGTGCTATGGCGGCGAAGTAGAACTTGAGCGGGCAGGCTATGTAGCGGGCGAAAGCCGTGGGCGAAAGCATCTGCGGCTCGTCGCCGTCGAGGAATCGGCGGAGCTTTTCGAGCGTGCGTCCCCTCTTTTCGACCGTTATCGCCCGCGATTCGCCTACGGCCACGTCGACCCCCACGTTTATGCGCCTTATGTCGTACGGCGACTCGTATCGCAGCTGATATATGTAACGGCTCTGTTCGCCCGTGCTCTTTTCGTCGGCATGCGAGCAGTAGAGCATGTCGACATTCTCGGCGCGCTGTATGAGGCGGTAGAAGTAGTAGGCGTATACTCCCTCGTGGTGCTCGGGCGTGGGCATGCCGTAGGCGGCCCTCAGGTTGTAGGGTATGAACGACGAGGCGCCGTTGAGGTTGCCCGGGAAGTTGTCGTCGTTCATCGAGAGTATCACCACGTTGCGGAAATCGAGGTTGCGGGTCTCCAGAATACCCATCACCTGCAAGCCTTTTAGCGGCTCGCCGTTGAAAGGTATGCGCACCGTTTGCAGATGGCGTTTCAATAGTGAAGTATAGATGGAGGTACTTATTTCTATATCGCAAAGTTCCAGCGAATTGTTCAGCTGTCGGATGTTGTCGGCGATGATCGACAGACACGCCGATTTCAACGACCGTTCCTCGTCGGGCGAATCGGCTGCGGTCACGGCTTCGGTCACTTCGAGCAAATATTCCGATAATGCCTCGTAACCCTCGGCGGGCTTGAATATTACGCTTAACAGATCGTCGTCGGTGAACTCCTGCCCGTTCACGCGTATGCTGCGGCTCTCGACTATCTGCTGTCGGCGTTCGCGCGATCGGGCGTCAGCGACTTCGGTTATGTAGGGATGCAGCAGTATTCCGCTCACGTCGGCATGGTAGAATGTCTGCTCTCCGCCCGATTTGCGGCGGTTCTTCTGGAGCTCGATCAGGCGCTCCACGAACGAATAGGCCGTGGTCTGTCGCAGCGGATAACCCATCGTGACGTTTATGTTATCGGCTATTTCGCTCGGGAGCGAGTGCAGCAGCGGCAGCAGAAGCGATTCGTCGGTGAGCACTATCGCCGTCTGTTTGTCGAATTGCAGCGACGGCGATATGCGCCGCAGGATCGACGGCACGTATTTGCATTGCACCACGTTCGACACGGTGGATACGGCGTTGATCTTTTTGGCGATTCCGAGGAAATTGTCGTGCGACACGTCGTCCGTCGGCGGAAACAGCCGCAGATTCTCGCGCATGAAGCGTCCAGCCTCCTGCTCCGAGTTGCCCGTGTAGTATGAGTCGTAATCCCAGAAGAAATCGCATCGGGCATTGGCGTCGAGATGTTTCAGAACGCGTTTCTCGCACTCCGACAAGGCGTTGAATCCTATGAAGACGTAGTGGCGCGTGGTGTCGGGACCTCCCGTGCCGTTTTCGATGTTCTCCACGGCCGAACGGTATATCATTCCCGTGTAGGCGAACCGCAGTTCGGTCAGCCGTTCGCGCAGACGGTGGTAGACGGGACCGAGCGTCAGCCACACTTTCAGGAATTTGCGCTTCTCGTCCGAAAGCGACGCTTCATCTGCGAAATGGCTCCAGAACGAGTTTATCACCCGCCTCATCTCGGGCGTGAGGTACGACAGGTCGGCCTCCAGCTCCTTCAGGTCGCTGATGTTGCGGAACAGCATGTCGGCGTCGATCATGTATTTGTCTATCAGATCGAAATCGCCGAGAAGCATTTCGCCCCAGAAGTAGAACTTGTCGAACGTCTCGTCGTGATACGAAGCGTATACCTTGTATAACTCGGTGATGAGGCGCACCTTGTCGCCCGCCGTGAACGACGAGGCTTCGCACATTATGTCGTCCATCGAGATGTATTTCGGCTGCCACAGCGGGGCGTCGGCGAGTTGCGACAGCGCGTCGGAGAAGAACAGACGGGCGCGGCGCGACGGGAACACCATCGTGAGCGACGATATTTCGCGGCCGTAGCGCTCGTAAAGTTTTCGGGCCGTTTCGGACAAAAACGATTGTTGCATCGGGATCGTAATTTTATGCTTATCCGAAACAATATCCGTTTTCGTTCGGCTGCCTGCGGTTCGCCGTCGGCGGAGGAGTGCGCCAGCAGTTCGCCGCCGCCCCACGCGGCGGACTGCCGACATCGCGCCGCGATGTCGAATATCTGCCGAAAATACTATGGCGTATTTTTGCGGATAAACATTGGTATTTTGCCACGAAGTTAGCGAAATAAAGGCATTCGATCAAATCGGCGGCGCAGAATCGCGACGATAATGCGTCGGTGCGCGTCAGTCGAACGACTGCATTCCCGATTGCGCTATGCGTATTATGCGCTGGTATTCGTCGGGCGTGAGCTCCATGAAGAAGTAATGCACGGGATCGACGCGGAGCCCGTTGTAACGCACTTCGTAGTGGAGGTGCGGTGCGAGCGAGAGTCCCGAGTTGCCCGACAGTGCTATCACGTCGCCGCGCTGCACCCTCTGCCCGGGGCGCACCAGTACGCTCATCAGGTGGCCGTACGATGTGCGGTAGCCGTTTCCGTGGTCGATGACGACGGTCTTGCCCAGCGTGGAGTTCTTGTCCGAGATCTCCTTCACCACGCCGTCGGCCGTGGCGAATATGCTCGATCCCTCGGCTACGGTGTAGTCCACACCTTGATGCGATTTGAGCGTTCGGTAGAAGGGGTTGAGTATGGTGCCGTAGCCCGCCGTGAGCAGCGTGAGCTGTTTGTTCAGCACGGGCTGTATCGATGGTATGGCGTTGCTTTTCTCGCCCAAACTGTCGCCCAGGAGCTTGATCTTCAGGTACGAATCCTCCAGCTCGGCGATCTTCTCGGTCATTTCGTCTGTCCGTCGGGCGAGGTCGCGGCGCAGCTCGCGTCGCGATTCCGATATCTTCTTTTCGTGCAGGGCCACGCGTTCTTCGCTCTGTTCGGTGTCCAGATCGTACGGATCAGATTCGAACAGTATGCGGAACACGCTCTTGTCGCGGTCGGTTATGTTGTCGAGCACCATCTCCAGCGAATCGTATCTCGCGGCCAGAACGTCGTATTCGGCGCGCAGCTTGTCGGTCGAATGGCGCATGCGGTGTTCGTAGGGCGTGTCGAAGAAGAACGAGAACAGCACATAGTAGAGTATGGCCGCACCGCCCCAAGCGAACAGCCGAACGAAAAACCTTACGGCTTTCTGATTGCGTGTGCGACGTTTTTCGGTATCGTGTGCGTTGTCCATTCCGTTTCTCGTTTTAATCTGCTTCGTAATTCTCGTCCTGAATCTGTCCCATGAGGCTCTTGTAGGCTTCGGCCGACATGTTCTTGTCGAAGTAGTTGATGGGGTTCACGTGCGAGCGCATGTATATCACTTCGTAATGGAGGTGGGGCGAGGTGGATACGCCCGTGTTGCCGAGTTCGCCTATGAGCTGCCCGCGCTTTACCGAGTCGCCTTTCTGCACGAGTATCTTGCTCAGGTGGGCGTAGCGGGTCTTGTAGCCGAATCCGTGGTCGAGCAGAATCTGGGTTCCGTAACCCGTGCGTGCGCGGCTGAGAACGGTCTCGCGGACCACGCCGTCGCCCGTGGCATAGATGGGATCGCCCGTGCGCCCGGGCATGTCCACTCCGCTGTGGAATTTCCACACGTGGTATTTGGGGTGCATGCGGTATCCGAATGCGCCGATCTTGTTGCGCAGTTTGGTGCGGTCGATGGGCCATATGGCGGGTATGGCCGTGGAGAACTTCTCCTTGTCCTTCGACAGGGCCTGCAATTCGTCGAGCGACACCGACTCCAGATAGAGGCTGCGGGCGAACTGGTCGAGCTCGTGCCATGCGGTGAGCATGGCGGGCGAATAGTCGTCGCCCGCTATGTGCTCGTACTTGCTCTCGTCGTATGGCGAGTATATGCCCTCGACGGCGAGCGTGTCGGTCGAGAACAGCGGACGGTAGACGAAGTTGTCGCGGTGGCGTATCTGTTCGAGTTTGCGCTGCGAGGTGCGGATTCGGTTTTGCAACACCTCGTATCGGAGTTGCAGCTCGCGGTTCTTGTCGGCCAGACGGTAGAGCTTGGGAGTGTAGAACATCGACGAGAAGAGCATGTTGACTATCGATACGATGATGAACCCGATGAGCAGCTTGCGTATGAGACGGTACGATTGCAGGCGGTGGACGAGGCTGCGTGCCTCGCCCTTGCCGCTATTGCTGTCGGAAAAACGTCCCATATATTATTAAAATAACTTATTATGGTGCAAATTTAGCGTAAAATGTGTAATTTTGCAATCCGCTAACGATACATATAACGTAAGTAAGAGTAAAAACGATATATCATGGAATCAAACAAAATCAGACAAGCGTTTCTCGATTTTTTTCAAAGCAAAGGCCATACGATAGTTCCGTCGGCCCCGATGGTGGTGAAGAACGACCCCACGTTGATGTTCACCAATGCGGGCATGAACCAGTTCAAGGATATCTTTCTGGGCAATGCGCCCCGTCAGTATCCGCGTGCGGCCGATACGCAGAAGTGTCTGCGCGTGTCGGGCAAGCATAACGATCTGGAGGAAGTAGGGCACGACACCTACCACCACACCATGTTCGAGATGCTGGGCAACTGGTCTTTCGGCGATTACTTCAAGAAGGAGGCCATAGCATGGGCCTGGGAGCTGCTTACCGAGGTTTACGGTCTCGACAAGAACCGCATGTACGCCACCGTGTTCGAGGGCAGCGCCGACGACGGCGTGCCTTTCGACGATGAAGCCTACGGCTATTGGCGCGAGTATCTGCCCGAGGACCACATAATCCGCGGCAACAAGCACGACAACTTCTGGGAGATGGGCGAGACGGGCCCCTGCGGTCCTTGCAGCGAGATCCACTACGATCTGCGCGACGAGGCGGAGATCGCCAAGGTGGCGGGCCGCGACATGGTAAATACGGGCCACCATCTGGTGATAGAGATATGGAACCTCGTGTTCATGCAGTTCAACCGCAAGGCCAGCGGCGAACTGGAGCCGCTGCCCGCCAAGCAAGTCGATACGGGCATGGGCTTCGAGCGCCTTTGCATGATCCTGCAAGGCAAGAAATCGAACTACGATACCGACGTGTTCCAGCCCACCATAGGCCGCATAGCCGCCATGGCGGGCAAGCGTTACGGCGATGACGCGAAGTGCGACGTGGCCATGCGCGTCATGGCCGACCACCTTCGCGCCATAGCGTTCTCTATCGCCGACGGACAGCTTCCCGCCAACGCTAAGGCGGGCTACGTCATACGCCGCATCCTCCGCCGCGCGGTGCGTTACGGCTATACCTATCTGGGCTTCACCGAACCTACGCTGTGCAAGCTCGTGGCGGGTCTGGCCGAGCAGATGGGCGGTCAGTTCCCCGAACTCAAGAGCCAGCAGACGCTTATTGAGCGCGTTATCGAGGAGGAGGAGGCTTCGTTCCTGCGTACTTTGGCCACGGGTATCAACCTGCTCGACGGCGTGATCCGTAAGGCGGGCGACAAGGGCTGCATATCGGGCAAGGATGCTTTCGAGTTATACGACACGTTCGGATTCCCCATCGACCTCACGGAGCTTATCGCCCGCGAGCAGGGTGTGGATGTCGATCTGGCGGGCTTCGAAAAGGAGCTTCAGGCACAGAAGGAGCGCTCGCGCAACGCCGCGGCGCAGGATATCGACGACTGGCAGGAGCTGCTGCCCATAGAGCAGAGCGAGTTCATCGGTTACGATACCCTCACGGCGCCCGTGCGCATAGCGCGTTACCGCCGAGTGACCTCCAAGGGCAAGACTACATATCAGCTGGTGTTCGACCGCACGCCGTTCTACGGCAATTCGGGCGGACAGATAGGCGACACGGGCTACATAGAGAGCGCTAACGAGCGTATCGCCATAATTGCCACCGAAAAGGAGAACGGACTCATAGTGCATGTGGCGGCCGTGCTGCCCGAGAATCCGTCGGCGGCTTTTACCGCCGTGGTCGACGCCGAAAAGCGTCAGGCGGCGGCCAACAACCACACGGCCACGCACCTGTTGGATCAGGCCCTGCGCAAGGTGTTGGGCACGCATGTCGAGCAGAAGGGTTCGATGGTGTCGCCCTCGGGACTCCGATTCGACTTTTCGCACTTCCAGAAAGTGACGCCCGAGCAGCTGCGCGAGGTGGAGCGACTGGTCAACAAGGCCATCCGCGCCAACCATCCGCTGGAGGAACGTCGCGACGCCACGATGGAGGAAGCCGTGGCTGCGGGAGCCATAATGCTCTTCGGCGAGAAGTACGGCGAACGCGTGCGTATCGTCAAGTTCGGCGAGTCGGTCGAGCTGTGCGGCGGTACCCACACTTCGGCCACGGGTACGCTCGGATTATTCAAGATCGTTAGCGAGAGCGCCATTTCGGCGGGTGTGCGACGCATCGAGGCCGTGACGGGCGAGCGTGCCGAGGAAATAGTTTACATGGCCGAGGACCAGATCGTGAGCATCGGCCGTCTGATAAACAACCCCAAGGTGGAGCAGGCCGTGCGCAAGCTGCTGGAGAGCAACGAATCGTTGCAGCGCGAGGTCGAGGAACTGCATAAGGAGCAGGTGTCGGCGCTGGCTGACAAGATCCTGGCGGAGCGCAAGAAGGACGACGAGGTATTCGTCATAGCCCGTCAGGTACCCTACACATCGGGCATGATGAAGGATTTGGCCTATACTTTGCGTGACAAGGCATCGAATATCGTGATGGCCATAGGCTGCGTGTCGGACGGCAAACCGATGCTGGCCGTCATGCTCGGCGACGATATCGTGGCCCGCGGCGCCGATGCGGGCGCGGTGGTCCGCGAGGCGGCCAAGGCTATCGAAGGCGGTGGCGGCGGCCAGAAGTTCTTCGCCACGGCGGGCGGCAAGAATCCCGACGGTCTGCAAAAGGCGATAGACTCTGCGGTGGAAATTATTATGTCGAAATTGAAATAGTAAAACATACGATTTTATGGACAAGAAAGTATTATTGATGATCCTCGACGGCTGGGGAATAGGCGACCACACCAAATCGGACGTGATCTCGACCATGCACCCCGCCTATATCTCGGCCATGACCGACCGGTATCCCCATGCGCAGCTGCGCACCGACGGCGAGAACGTAGGTCTGCCCGACGGCCAGATGGGAAACTCGGAGGTGGGCCACCTCAATATCGGCGCGGGCCGAGTGGTGTACCAGGATCTGGTGAAGATCAACCGCGCGTGCGCCGACGGCTCGATCCTCGCCAATCCCGAGATCGTGAAGGCATTCGAGTACGCCAAGCAGAAGGGCGCGAGCGTGCATTTCATGGGCCTCACGTCGGACGGCGGCGTGCACTCGTCGATAGAGCATCTCTATAAACTCTGCGACATTGCGGCTCACTACGGCATTGAGAACACCTTCGTGCACTGCTTCATGGACGGTCGCGACACCGATCCCAAGAGCGGCAAGGGCTTCATTGCCGACGTGGAGGCGCATCTGGCGAAGAGTACGGGCAAGATCGCGTCGATCATCGGCCGTTACTATGCCATGGACCGCGACAAGCGCTGGGAGCGTGTGAAGGTGGCTTACGACCTTCTGGTCAACGGCGTGGGCGATGCTGCCACCGATATGGTCGAGGCCATGCAGCGCTCTTACGACGAGGGTGTGACCGACGAGTTCGTGAAGCCTGTAGTCCGCGTGGACGAGAATGGCGAGGTAATCGGCCGCATCAAGCCCGATGACGTGGTGATCTTCTTCAACTACCGTAACGACCGTGCCAAGGAGATAACCATCGTGCTCACGCAGGAGGACATGCCTGCCGAGGGCATGCACACCATGCCGCTCTATTATTGCTGCATGACTCCCTACGACGCCAAGTTCAAGGGCCTGCATATCCTTTTCGACAAGGAGAACGTGACCAACACCATAGGCGAGTACGTGTCGTCGCTGGGTCTCTCGCAGCTGCGCATAGCCGAGACCGAGAAGTATGCCCACGTGACCTTCTTCCTTAACGGAGGCCGCGAGGACAAGTTCGAAGGCGAGGACCGCATTCTGGTGGCGTCGCCCAAGGTGGCCACCTACGACCTGCAACCCGAGATGAGCGCATACGAGGTGAAGGACAAGCTGGTCGAGGCACTGGGTACGCAGAAGTTCGACTTCATCTGCCTCAATTTCGCCAATGGCGACATGGTGGGTCATACGGGCGTTTACGAGGCTATCCAGAAGGCCGTGAAGGCTGTGGACGAGTGCGTCGCCGCCGTTGTCGAGGCCGCCAAGGCCAACGGTTACGAGGTGGTGATGATCGCCGACCACGGCAACGCCGACTTCGCCGTGAATGCCGACGGTACGCCCAATACGGCTCACTCGCTCAATCCCGTGCCCATCGTGGTGGTTTCGGACCGCGTGAAGAGCGTGCATAACGGCATATTGGCCGATGTGGCTCCCACCGTCTTGAAGCTCATGGGGCTGGAGCAGCCTGCCGAGATGACTGGCAAGGCTCTGGTCGAGATGAAATAATTGCGGCCGTCTTCGACGGTCGCAGGATTCCCGAGGCTCGGTGGGGCTTCGGGAATTTTTTGTATTGTAATGTTCGGAGTGACATTATTATCTTCGGCGGCTCGCACCTTCGGTGCGCCCCCCCCCAGCCGCCGAAGATAAATTATTCGAGAGGAATGCGGTGTGTTCCGATTGGTTTTAGTACATTTGACAATTAAAATAGGCATTATGAAAGTTTCCATCATAGGTGCAGGCAACATGGGCGGCGCCATAGCGTGCGGACTGGCGGCGAGCGGCCGTTTCGGAGCGGGCGAGATAATCTGCTCGAATCCCTCGGCGAGTAAGTTGGAACGTCTGCACGAACGATACGGCATTATCGACGTCGCGGCGGACAACAGGGAAGCGGCCGTGCGAGCTGACGTCGTAATAATCGCGGTGAAACCGTGGTATGCCGAAGCTGTGGTGCGCGAGATAGGCGAGGTGTTCGACCCCGCGCGTCAGATGCTGGTGTCGGTTGCGGCAGGTGTGTCTGCCGCGCAGTTGGCCGAATGGACGGGGCACGAGGCGGAATCG
>CAUHCL010000022.1 GCA_959604655.1 uncultured Alistipes sp.
TAATGTCAATTCCAAAACATCAGTGCTCGGATTTTCGGGTCGCAGCCTGCGGAGACCGCGTGAATGAGCGAATGCGAACAGCGGGCCTCCGCGGGGCGAGGCTGCGGCCCGCGCGATTCGAAGAATCGCACTATTTTTTCTTCGAATATATATTATTTTAAGTACCTTTGTTTAATTAAACACACATCCGACGACATGAAAAATATCCGAACAATCGTAAAATCGATCATCCTGCTCGCCGCAGCGGCCTGCACGGCATGCGGAGGCTCGAAAGTGGAACGCGCCGAGATCCGCGACCTGGTACTGATATACGACGGCGGAGACCACCGCAAGGTCGACTGGAACAAGGAACACTTCGCCGCATACGTCGCCACCGACCCCGAGGACGGCAGCCGCCCCGAATGGCTGTTCGACGGCTACCTGTTCCTCGAAATATTCTGCACGGCCGACCGCGGCTTCGCGTCGGGGTACCGTCCCAACGGCGCCACCAAGGAGGATTGGATCGGACTGATGAACAAATATCTGTCGCCCGACCGCGACATAGCCGCGCTGAACGACTGCGTGGGCGAGATGCGCGAGAAGATAGGCGGCAAGTTCCATCGCCGCAGGATAGTGCTCTCGCTGCCCGAGCCGCTGCCCAAACAGACCGACTGGGGCGAGATCGACGGCCGACCGCTCGATTTCAACAATGACGCCGACCGCGTGGAGGCATGCAAATGGTACATAGACCATCTCATCGAACGCTTCAGCGGTGCGGGACTCGACAACCTGCAACTCTGCGGCTTCTACTGGCTGGCCGAAGAAGCCACCAACACCCGCACCTTCGTAGCGCAGGTGTCGGACTACATACACGAAAAGGGATTGGATTTCTATTGGATACCCTACTTCAAATCCGACGGCTACGACCAGTGGAAACAGCTGGGCTTCGACCACGCCTATCTGCAACCCAACCACTTCTTCAACAACTCGATCCCCGACTCACGTCTGGACGAAACGTGCCGTCTGGCCGAACAGGCCGACATGTCGCTCGAAATGGAGTTCGACGAGAATGCCGCCGAAAGCATGGGACGCGGCGCGCGCATGACGGCCTACATCGACGCTTACGAGCGTAACGGCATATTCGACACGCGCAATCTGGCGTATTATCAAGGCAACGACGCTTTCCACCTGCTGAAAAACGGAAGCGAGCGAGACCGCGCCCTTTACGACCGTCTCGCCCGCATAATCGCCCGCAGGCAAAAAGAGTTCTACTCGGAACGATAAGAACATATCGGTCCGCCGCTTAAAGCGACGGACCGATTTCGTATTACAACGCCCGCACCTTGTCGCCACGAATCTCCAGCCTTGCACTGAATATATATCGCGGATCGCAGCGCTTCTCGGCCGAAGCGGCGATATGCGACGCGCGGCGTTTCACCCGACCGCGGAACACCTCCTTGCCGCCGCACACGACGGTCACGGGAGCCGACAGGTCGATCATGTCGTCGTTAAGATTCACATACAGCGTCGGATAGTCGTTCCTCGTGACCGTTATGCGGTTGCCGTCGAGTTCGGCGCGCACCTCGCGCCCCGCCGCGGCATCCTCCGCAGGCACCGACAGCCAGTAGAACGACGAGCGTTGGTTGCTCTCCTCCTGGCGCCACACCACCTTGTCGGGATAGGGATTGCGGCGGAATTTCGACATCCACTCGATAGCCACCGTATCGGCCCGCAACATCCAGTGCCCCATACCTTTCATTATATGGGTCTCGTGCACATACCCCTCGGGATCGGCCCGATGCAGCGAATCCATCCGCGCGCCGTACTCGACGGCGAGGCGGTTGCGGTCGTAGGCGGCATCCAGCTCGCCCATCCACGTCATGTAGCCTATATTGCGCAGATTCAGAGGCGACGCCTCGCCCGAGTGGCCCGCCATCATCGACGCCGCGGCCCACGAGTCAGCCATGCGCGGAGCCATGCGGTATACCCCGTCGCCGCCCGCCGAATAGCCAAGCAGATAGACCTTGTCGGGATTCACGTCCAACTCGGCCACCGCGGTGCGTATGGCCATGTCGAAAAGCGTGTCGATATGCGGACGCAGCCACATGTTCCAGTCGTTCACCGCGGCGCGCGGCACGAAATATACCCCCTCGGCGGGAGCGTACAGCACTTTCTGGTTCTCCCACTGGCCGTCGTTCACCTCGGCGGGCACGTTGCCGCCGCCGTGCAGCGATATGTAGAGGCTGCGGCCGTCGGACGGCTTCTCGCCGAACACCTTGTACCAAAACTTCATGCGCGCGTCGTTGCACACCAGCTCGCGGTTCTCCCACATCGGGCCGTATTCCTCCTTCACGCGCCGACGGCACTCCGCCCACGCCTCCGAAGTCAGAGCTGCGGCCTCGCTCTCGGACAAGGCTCGGTCCGCACATCCCGAGAATGCGCCCGAAGCGATCGCCGCGGCGGCGCAAAAGGTTATAAATAATCTTTTCATAATCGATAGATATTAAAACGACGGCCGGCCGCCAAGGCCGACCGTCGTTCATTGGTCACATCGGCCGAGCCGCAATCAATACTGCTCTCCGACCTCGTTGATAAGTTCCACGTCGCTGCCCTCCGAATTGGCGATATAGGTCTCGGCGGCAGCTATGTAGGCCTCGGCCATCTTGAGCATCAGACGGGTGTCCGACACGTACTCGGCCACCTCGCCGCTCTGACGAGCCAGCAGGTAGGTCATCACGATATAGCCGACGCTCTCCACCAGACGGCGGGCATGGAAATCCTTGTATGCGGGGTATTCGCGGTTGATGGTCTCCACACGCTCCACCATAGCCTTCACACGCTCGGTAAGCGCCGCCAGCTTCTCCGCAACGGGTTTCACGGCATCGCAATACTCGGCCTCGGCATAACGGGCGATCTGCTCCATGAAGGTGCCCTTGGTGATGCCGTTGATGGCGGCCACCACCTGCAACTGCGAGGTACCCTCGTAGATATTCATGATACGGGCGTCGCGATAGAGGCGCTCGCAGGGATAGTCCTTCATGAATCCCGAGCCGCCGTGGATCTGTATGGCATCGTAGGCCAGCGAGTTGGCATACTCCGACGAGAAGAGTTTCACCAGCGGGGTGTAGCCGTCGGCCAGACGGTTGTAGAACTTCATCTCCTGACGTTCCTCCGACTCCAGCGAACGCTCGTGCGAGATGTGGGTATACTGCTTGTAGATCTCCACGAAACGGGTCGTCTCGTAGAGCAGCGCACGTGCGCCGTGCAGCTTGGCACGCATGTTCGAAAGCATCTCCGCAACGGCGGGGAACTTGATGATGGCCTTGCCGAACTGCTCGCGCTCGTGGGCATACTTCAGAGCCTCGCGGTAAGCGGCCTCGCACAGACCCACCGACTGCGCGCCGATACCCAGACGGGCAGCGTTCATGAGCGACATCACATATTTGATAAGACCCATCTTGCGGTCGCCGACCAGCTGCGCGGGGGCGTTGGTGAAGACCAGCTCGCAGGTGGGCGAGCCCTTGATACCGAGCTTGTTCTCGATGCGGCGCACCTTCACGCCTCCGTCGCGCTTGTCGTAGACCAGCATCGACAGACCGCGGGCATCGGTGGTGCCTTCCTCGGTACGCGCCAGCACCAGCGATATGTCGCCGTCGCCGTTGGTGATGAAGCGCTTCACGCCGTTCAGCAGCCACGTGCCTTTTTCTTCCGACCAAGTAGCCTTGAGCATTACGGCACCCAGATCCGATCCCGCATCGGGCTCGGTGAGGTCCATGGCGCAAGTAGCGCCCGCCGACACCCACGGCAGATACTTCTGCTTCAGCTCCTCCGAGGCGAACTCGTTCAGGGTCTCGGCGCAATCCTGCAAGCCCCATATGTTCTCGAAGCTGGCGTCGGCACGCGACACCATCTCGTTGGCCATGACGAAGCATATCAGCGGAAAGTTCAGTCCGTCGTACTTGCGGGGCAACGTAAGGCCGCTCAGGCCCGCGTCGACCACGGCCTTCATGTTCTCCACCGTACCCGAGGCATACTCCACGTGGTCGTTCACCACACGCGGACCCTCGTGATCGACACCTTCGGCGTTGGGAGCTATCACGTCGCCGCACACGCCGCCCGCGATCTCCATCACGCGGCGGTACGAGTCCATGGCATCCTCGAAATTCTGCGGGGCGAAATCGTAGAGATCCTTCTCGGCGAATCCGCGCTCCTTCAGTTCCACAATCTTGCGCATCAGCGGATGCTCAAGATGGTACTGCAAATCCTTATTATCTGAAAAGAAATTGGCCATTACTTCGAATTTTGCTTATAGTACTTAATCATTTTAGGTATCACGTCGTTCACGTCGCCCGTGATGGCATAGTCGGCGATCTTGTTGATCGGCGCATCGGGATCGGTGTTGATCGATATTATCATCGACGACTGGTCCATACCCGCCGTGTGCTGTATCTGTCCCGAGATACCGCAGGCTATGTAGAGCTTGGGACGTACCGTGACGCCCGTCTGGCCCACCTGACGCTCGTGCTCGGTGAATCCCGCATCCACGGCGGCGCGGCTCGCGCCCACCTCGGCGCCCAGCACCTCGGCCAGCTCGTGAACCAAGCGGAAATTCTCTTTCGAGCCCATGCCGTAACCGCCTGCCACGATCACGCTCGCACCTTTTATATTGATCTTGCGTTCCTCGATCTGACGGTCGATGATCGTCACGGCCAGATCGGCATCCTTCAGATAATCGCGCCATGCGATCGGCTTCACCTCGCCTGCGGCGGGCACGGCAGCCTCGGCCTTGCGCATCACGCCCTCGCGGACGGTGGCCATCTGCGGGCGATGGTCGGGGTTGACGATCGTCGCGATGATGTTACCGCCGAAAGCGGGACGGATCTGATAGAGCAGGTCCTTGTACTCGGCGCCCGTCTTGGCATCCTTGTGGTCGCCGATTTCGAGCTGCGTGCAGTCGGCCGTAAGACCGCTGTGCAGCGCCGACGACACGCGCGGCGCGAAGTCGCGGCCCACGGGAGTGGCACCGAACAGAACGATCTGCGGCTTCTCGGCCTCGATGAGTCCACACAACACCGAAGTGTGGGGCAGCGTGCGGAACGGCGCGAACACCTCGTCGTCGGCAACCCACACCGTATCGGCTCCGTACTTGACCAGCTCCTTCTCGATACCCGCCAGATTGGCCCCCATAGCCACTGCTTCGAGCTTCACGCCCAGACGGTCGGCCAGCTCGCGGCCCTTGGTAAGCAATTCCAAACTCACGTCGGCAATCGCGCCGTCTTCGAGTTCTATATATACAAATATATTATTCATCTCTGCAACTTTTCCGATTAACCGAGCGTATGGCTCGCAATAAGTTCTACCATCAGTTCATTGATATTCTCGTCGGCCGAAGTCATACACTTGGCCTCCTTGGCCTGGAACACCACGTTCTCGATCTTCTTCACCTTGGTGGGCGAGCCCGCGAAACCGAGCTGGTTCTCGTCGGTATCGATGTCGGCCACCGTAAGCTCCGTGATCTTCAGATAATCGCGCGCGGCGACCATAGCGGCACGCTCCGATTCGGGATCGGCAGCCGCCTCGCTCGGCGTCATGGCATATTTGTACTTCATGATGCGGCGAGCATTCATCGGGCGCACGGCGGGTGCCGAAGCGTTGACCGTGATGACTGCGGGGATCGGGCACTCCACCACCTCCACACCGCGCTCCAGACGGCGGCGGATCACCAGCGACGACTCCTTCACCTGCTCAACGCACTCGGCGTAGGTCACCTGCGGCAAGCCCAATTTCTCGGCCACCTGGGGACCCACCTGGGCCGTATCGCCGTCGATGGCCTGACGGCCCGCGATGATTACGTCGTAGCCGATCTTCTTCAGTGCGCACGATATGGCGTAAGAGGTAGCCAGCGTGTCGGCGCCCGCGAACTTGCGGTCGGTCAGCAGATAACCGCCGTCGGCACCGCGGAACATGGCTTCGCGAATGATATCGGCCGCACGGAACGGACCCATTGTCAGAATATGTACCGTCGATCCTTCGCACTCCTCCTTCAGGCGCAGGGCCAGTTCGAGCGCGTTGAGATCCTCGGGGTTGAAAATGGCGGGCAGAGCGGCACGATTCACCGTACCCTCGGGGGTCATGGCATCCTTACCCACGTTGCGGGTATCGGGCACCTGCTTCGCCAGAACAACGATTTTCAAAGCTTTGTTCATTTGTTGTAAATTATTGAGTTTCAGGTTTTGTCTTTTCAGATTTACGGGCGGCGGCCTATCTTACGATGGTCTCGCTGCGGTCGGGACCCACCGAGATGATCTTGACGGGAACGCCCGTCTCGCGCTCGATGAACTCCACGTAGGCCTTGAACTCGGCGGGGAAATCCTCGTAACGCTTCACCTTGCATATGTCGCACTTCCAGCCCTTGAACTCGGTGTATACGGGCTCCAGATCGTCGGTAACCTCGTAGGGGAAGTGATCCACCACCTCGCCGCCTATGCGGTAGGCCGTGGCCACCTTCACCGTATCGAAGTCGTTCATCACGTCCGACTTCATCATTATCAGGCCCGTGACGCCATCGACCATGACGGCGTACTTGAGCGCCACCAGATCGAGCCAGCCGCAACGGCGCGGACGGCCCGTGACGGCACCGAACTCATGGCCTATGCGGCGCAGTTCCTCGCCCGTCTCGTCGAACAGCTCCGTGGGGAACGGACCGCTGCCCACACGGGTACAATAGGCCTTGAAGATGCCGTAGACGTCGCCGATCTTCGACGGCGCCACGCCCAGACCCGTGCACACGCCCGCGCAGACGGTGTTCGAAGAGGTGACGAAAGGATAGGTGCCGAAATCGACGTCGAGCATCGAGCCCTGCGCACCCTCGGCCAGAACGGGAACGTCGTCCTTTATATATTCGTTCACCACGTGCTCGCTGTCGATGAAGCGGAACCCGCGGAGATAGTCGATGCCCTCCATCCAGGTCTTCTCGTACTCGGCCACGTCGTACTCGTAATCGTACTGCTTGAGCATCTCCACATGCTTGTTCTTCAGCTTCTCGTAGCGCGCCTCGAAATCCGCGGCCAGCACGTCGCCGAAACGCAGGCCGTTGCGGCCGGTCTTGTCCATGTAGGTGGGGCCTATGCCCTTCAGCGTCGAACCGATCTTCGACTTGCCCTTGGCCGCCTCGCTCGCAGCGTCGAGGATACGGTGGGTGGGCAGGATGATATGCGCCTTTTTCGATATCATCAGCTTGCTCTTCACGTCGATGCCCTGCGCCGCTATGTTGCGGAGCTCCTCGGCGAGGCTCACGGGATCAACCACAACGCCGTTACCTATTATATTGACCGATCCTTCGCGGAAAATACCCGAGGGCACGGTGCGCAACACGAAACTCTTATCGCCGAAATGCAACGAGTGGCCGGCATTGGGTCCGCCCTGAAAACGGGCGATGACCTTGTAATTCGGGGTCAGAACATCCACGACTTTACCTTTGCCTTCGTCGCCCCATTGTAATCCAAGAACTACGTCTACTTTTTTCATTATCCGTTAGCAATTTATGCAAAAGACATTTTTTGCATTCAAAGGTAACCATTTTTTTCCAACCGCGACAATCCGCCCCCGATATTTTATCAACATCTTTTGCCGTAAGGGGAAGCATTCGGGAGCAATATCGACATCGCGGCGCGATGTCGGCAGTTCGCCGCCGCCCCCACGCGGCGGACTGCTACCGCACTCCGTCGCCGTCGGCAAACCGCACGTCAGGCACGCATAAAAAAAACAAAAGGACTGCCCGTGCAGTCCTCCGTAAGTCCGAAACGTTCGGAAGCGGATCAATCCATGCCCTCGTCGTCATCGCCGCCCGCGCCGTCGTCCTGAATCTCGTCGGCGCCCTTGATCTCGTCGTCTCCGTAGAAATCGTCCTCGACGGCCTCGTCGGCCGAATCGTCGATCTTCACGTCGATCTTCACCAGATAGGAAGTATCGTCGGTCTCGTAGGGTACGACATAGAAAAAATCGCCGTTAGGCTTGTCGATTCGGGTCATAACTTCGGTAAATCCGTGCGGATAAAGTTCCTTCACCGCCTCCTGTTGTTCAGGTGTAAGATTGTGAAAATTAGCCACTAATCTCTTTTTCGTACTATTTGATGTCATATAATCCCAAAAATTTTCCGCAAGTATAGGCAAAATTTGTATACTGCGACGGATTTTGATATTTTTTTTTGCATTTTTTTTGTTTTCCGACCTTGATCCGAACAAATTATGTACCTTTACGACTCAATTACACCCGTATTATGACCGCACGGCAACGAATCATATTTCTGCGCGAACGTCTCAACTATTACAACTACAAATACTACATTGAGACCGACCCCGTCGTATCCGATTTCGAGTTCGACGCGCTCATGCGCGAATTGCAGGATCTCGAAGCGGAGCACCCCGAGTATGCCGACCCCAACTCGCCCACGGTGCGCGTGGGGAGCGACATCACCAACGAGTTCCGCAGCGTCGAACATTCGTTTCCCATGCTCTCGCTGAGCAACACCTACTCCATCGGCGAGCTTCACGAATGGATCGACCGCGTGGAGAAGGAGATCGACGAGCCCGAATTCGTCTGCGAACTGAAGTTCGACGGCACGGCCATATCGCTCACCTACGAGCACGGGCGGCTGCTGCGCGCCGTGACGCGCGGCGACGGCACACGCGGCGACGACGTGACGGAGAACGTTCGCACCATACGCAGCGTGCCACTGGTGCTGACGGGCGAAGGGTACCCCGACTTTTTCGAGATACGCGGCGAGATACTCATGCCCTACGCCTCGTTCGACCGTCTGAACGCCGAACGCGACGCGGCGGGAGAGCCGCCGTTCGCCAATCCGCGCAACGCCGCGGCGGGAACGCTCAAGCAGCAGCAGTCGCAGGTGGTGGCACGGCGCGGGCTCGACTGCACGCTGTACCAGCTCGCGGGCAACGACCTGCCCCACGCCTCGCACTGGGAGAACATGGAGGCGGCGCGCCGTTGGGGATTCAAGATCTCGGACAATATGCGCATCTGCCGCAGCCGCGAGCAGATAACCGAATACATAGAGCATTGGGACACGGAGCGCAAGGCCCTGCCTTTCCCCACCGACGGAGTGGTCGTGAAGGTCAACCGCTACGCCGACCGCCGCGCCTTGGGCACCACATCGAAAGCCCCCAAATGGGCCGTGGCCTACAAGTTCAAGGCCGAGCAGGCGCTCACCAGGCTGCTGAAAGTGACCTATCAGGTAGGCCGCACGGGAGCGGTGACCCCCGTAGCCAATCTCGAACCCGTTCTGCTGGCAGGCACTACGGTGAAGCGCGCCACGCTGCACAACGCCGACCAGATAGCCGCGCTCGACATACGCGAGGGCGACATGGTCTACGTGGAGAAGGGCGGCGAGATCATCCCCAAGATAACGGGTGTCGACCTCGCGCAACGTCCGTCGGACAGCCGTCCGCTGGAGTACATAACCGAGTGCCCCGAATGCGGCGCGACGCTGGTGCGCTACGAAGGCGAGGCCAAGCATTACTGTCCCAACCAGAGCCACTGCCGCCCGCAGATAATAGGCCGCATAATACACTTCATCCGCCGCAAGGCGATGGATATCGAAAGTTTAGGAGAAAAAATAATAACTCGATTATTTGAAATCGGATATATCAAAGATATAGCAGATTTATATTCAATAACTCCCGAACAAATTGCTAAAACCAAAATTATTACAAAATTAACAGAAAATGAAGCAGTAAAACTTATTAAAAATATATCTGATGGAAAAAAATCAAATAGTCAAATAATAAAAAAACTTATTTCTAATCAAACCATAACCTATATTACGGATATTGCATTATTGCCGCCCAATACATTAACTGAAATAGATTTTGAAAAAGAAATAGGTAAGAAAACAGCCGACCGTATTATCAATAATTTAGTTGAATCAAGGAATGTTCCATTCAACAGAGTATTATTCGCATTGGGCATACGCTTCGTGGGCGAGACGACGGCCAAATACCTCGCCTCACACTTCCGCTCGCTCGACGCTGTGATGGCCGCCACGCGCGAGGAACTTACAGAAGCCGAGGAAGTGGGCGAGAAGATCGCCGACTCGATAATCGAATATTTCGCCGACGAGAAGAACCGCGCCATAATAGAGCGCCTGCGCAAGGCGGGGCTGCAATTTGAGGAAGTGCAACGTCAAACCGACTCCGAAGTCCTCAAAGGGCTTACGTTCGTCATATCGGGCACCTTCGCCGACCACTCGCGCGACGAGTTGAAGGCCATGATCGAGGCGCACGGCGGAAAGAATCTCGCGGCGGTGTCGTCCAACACGTCGTATCTGCTGGCGGGCAACAAGATCGGGCCGACGAAATTGCAGAAAGCCACCAAACTCGGAATAAAGATCATATCAGAAAAGGAATTTATCGCTATGATCTCCCACACACATACGATGCAGCATAATACTAATGATATTAAAAAAAATACCAACACACAAGTGATTACCCAACCCACAATACAATATAAATTATTCTAAATAATGAATGTTATGAGAAACCTAAATTTTATAGCGGTAGATTGTGAAATAGCATATCAAACAGAATCTGATTGTGAATTATGTTCCATTGGTTTTGCATTTGTGGAAAGTGGTAAATTAGTTGATACAAAGTATTTTTTAGTACGGCCTATGTATGACCGTTTTCAAAAAGAGTGTCAAAATATACATAAGATAACAAAAGAACATGTTAAAAACGCACCATACTTCAAAGATCTGTGGCCAACTATTAAACACTACTTTGAAAATACTACTATTGTTGCACATAATGCCAAAAGTGCAGAATTAACATATTTAGGTAAAATACTCATAAAATATAATTTCGAGATACCTCAATTTAATTATATAGATACACTACGCATATTTAATTCAAGATTAGAGGATATATGTGCAAAACTTCATATCAATATGGAGCATCATCATAATGCATTGGATGATGCGATAAGTTGTGCTAAATGCATTATTGAATATCCAGATATACAAACCAAAGACATATACCAATTGATAAATAATTTTGGTGGACGATTTGACAACAGTTATGTTGATAAATACAGATATTATAATCGAAAATTTTTAAGAGATATTATAGGAGATGTCGATAAAATCCCTAAAAATAACTTTTGTACAGATAAAACAATATATCTATCTGGAAATTTTGAAGACGATAATTCATTAAAAGATGAAATATACGACTTCATTATTTCAAGTGGTGGAAAAAAAGCAAATCATGTTACTAAGAAAACATCACTTGTCGTTGTTGGAGCAAGGGATTATAGGTGTATTGGAGAAAAAAGTGGTAATATTATAAAAGCCGAAAAATATAACATTCTCTGTATTACCAAAGATGAATTCTATACAAAGTTAAAAGATTCTATCTCCCAATAATCGCAGAAACAATAAAGTAAGATTGCAATGACAAGATACAGACTCGGCGGCCTGGGCGCCGCCATGATAACACCGTTCGCAAGCGACGGATCATGCGACACCGCGGCCCTGGGCCGCATGATAGATTACGTCATCGATGGCGGAATCGATTATATCGTATGTCTGGGGACCACGGCCGAGACGCCGACCCTGACGGAAGAGGAACGGAGCGAGGTACTGCGCTTCACGCGCGAACGTATAGCGGGACGCGTGCCGCTCGTAGTGGGTGCGGGCGGCAACTCCACGGCCGAACTGATACGCCACATAGGAAAAATGGATCTCACGGGAATCGATGCCCTGCTGAGCGTCACGCCGTACTACAACAAACCTTCGCAGGAGGGACTCTACCGCCACTACCGCGCTGTGGCCGAAGCATCGCCGCTGCCCGTCATATTATATAATGTCCCGGGGCGCACGGGAGTAAACCTCACGGCGGAGACCACGTGCCGTCTGGCAGCCGACGAGCCGCGCATAATAGCGGTAAAGGAGGCTTCGGGAAATCTGGAACAGATAGAGACTATCATAAGAAACCGCCCCGCAGGATTCCTCGTGCTTTCGGGCGACGACAGCATGGCGATCGAGGTCATGCGCAAGGGCGGCGACGGAGTGATCTCGGTGGCGGCCAACGCGTTCCCCTCGCGGTTCTCGCATATGGTAGGGCTGGCGCGGCAAGGCATGTTCGACCGTGCGGAAGAAGCCTACGCCCCCATGCGCGAGGCCGTGCGCGCGCTGTTCGAACAGGGCAACCCTACGGGAGTGAAAGCGGCCCTCGCAGTCATGGGGCGCATAGAGAACGTATTGCGCCTGCCGCTGGTGCCCGCCACCGAACAGCTGATGGAGAAACTCGAAAAATCGATTGCGGAATACGATTTGCGTTGATATGTCGTTTTATGAAAAATACCGCTTTATGAAACGATACGTCATTGCCGCATTACTGCTGCTGCCGCTGGCAGGTTGGGCGAAAGTGCCCGACGAGGATGATATTCTGGCCAACATCATGGATACCTCGTCGCCCTATTATTACACCAACCTCATGATGCGCTACAACAACCTCGAAAAGCTGTCGGAGGATGACTACCACTACCTCTACTACGGCTACGCCTACCAGGACGAATACAAGCCGCTGGCGTCGAACCCCGCGATAGAGAGGCTCTACGAGGCCATAATGAGACTCGACACCGCATCGCCCGATCCCGAGGAGATGCGCTACGTGATATCGATGTGTGAGGAGGCGCTCAAGAACGACCCGTTCAGCCCCACGGCGCTCAACATGCTGGTGTTCGCATACGGCGCCCTCGGCGACAAGGAGAAGGAGGAAGCCTATTTCCGCCATCTGAACGGCATACTCGAAACCATAAAATCGTCGGGCGACGGCCGCAGCGAGAAGGATCCGATGCACATACTCATGTTCTCGCACGCGGTGGACGCCGTATCGTCGATGGGATACGCGGGCAAACGCGCCGAGATAGTGAGCCGCAACGTGGAGTACATCCCGCTGGAACAGCCCAAGAAGACCCCCGAAGGCAAGATCCGCGGATTCTACTTCGATTACAGCCGCATATACCGCAACAAGCCCGACGACGTGACGTTCAAGAAGAAACGCACGTGGCAGTTCAACAACCTCAAGCCGCGCGAATACAAGTAAACGCGTAAAGCCGCGACGGATAGCCGAACGACCTTATGATTATGAAGAAAGCAAGAGAATACGCCCGCTTCGCGATATTGCCGCTTCTGCTCGCGGCACTGCTTCTCGCGCCGTCGTGCAAGAAGGACGGCCCGAAGGAGACGACCACACCCCACACGCTGATATTCTATTTCACGGGAACGGAGCTCTCCTACTACTTCTACCGCAACATATCGGCGGCGAAAGACGCCATACGGCAGAACATCATGGGGCGCAGCCGCGTGGTATGCTTCTTCCAGCATACCGACAAGACCAAGGCCGATCTGATAGAGCTGGTATACGTCGAAGGATCGTGCGAGGAGAAGGTGCTCGCCACCTACGATCTGCCTAAGCAGATGGACAGAGAGCATCTGAGCTGCTTTTTCAACGAGATAGTCCGCTCGGCACCCGCCGACAGCTACGGTCTGGTGATGGCGGGGCACGCTCTGGCATGGATTCCCGTCGATGCAGCGCCCTTTCCCCGAGCCATGCGCCGCGCCGCGGGAACGGCGGCCGCAGAACATGCCGCACAGAGCGGAGACGATTTCTGGCGCAAGGCGCAGAGCGATATCGTGACGCGTCACTTCGGCGAGAAATACTCCGACACGCAATCGAACATATTCGACATAGAAACGTTGTCGTCGGCACTGGCCTCGACGGGCGTTAAGTTCGACTACATACTGTTCGACGCCTGCTTCATGGCCAACGTCGAATCGGTCTACGACCTGCGCGACAATGCCGATTATATAATAGGTGCGCCGTGCGAGATACTCGGCGACGGATTCCCGTACCAGAACGTCCTGCCCTACCTGCTGCGCAACGGCGGCCGCTCGCACGACCTGCCGCAGGTATGCAAGGCATTCCATGACCAATACGCCTCGAAATTCGGATATTCGGGATCGGTCGTGCTCATCGACTGCGCGCAGATGGACGCCCTGGCCGAGATAATGAAAAAAATAAACTCGGGAGCGACGAAAGATTACGACCGCGACGAAATACAGACTTTCGAGGGGCAGTCGCGCCATGTCTTCTACGATCTGGGGGATTACGTCGACAAGATGTGCGGCGATCCCGCGCTCAAGGCCCTGTTCGACGCGCAGATGAGCCGAACGGTGCCGTGCAAATACACTCTCGGCTCGTTCTGGTCGAACTACGGCTACGAATCGGGACTCTACCCCATCGCCGCATTCTCGGGGCTGAGCACATCGGCGCCCTCGGAGGTTTATCGCGACGATTACGCCGAGACATCGTGGTACAAAGCCACCCGATAGACAAGAAAAGGCGATTCTTCGAGAGAATCGCCTTTTTCCGGATATTGAAAATCCCTATTCGTAGCGGCCGCTCTTGAGACGGTCGACCTCCTCGTTGGTCAGAAAACGCCATGCGCCGCGCTTGAGGTTCTTCTTGGTGATTCCCGCATAATATACGCGGTCGAGTTTGAGCACCGAATAGCCCAGATGCTCGAATATGCGGCGCACGATACGGTTGCGGCCCGAGTGGATCTCGATACCGACCTCCTTCTTGTTCTCGCTCGCATACGCTGCCTCGTCGACGAATATCTCGCCGTCCTCCAGCATAAGGCCCTCCGTCATGCGCTCCATGTCGGCGCGGGTCAGGGGCTTGTCCAGCGTCACCTGGTATATCTTCTTCTTCTCCAGCGAAGGGTGCGTGAGCCGTCGCGTGACGTCGCCGTCGTTGGTGAAGATCAGCAGACCGAGACTGTTCTTGTCCAGTCGGCCGACGGGATATATGCGCTCCGAGCAGGCGTTCTTCACCAGATCCATCACGGTCTTGTCGGCATGGGGATCCTCCAGCGAGGTCACGTAGCCCTTGGGCTTGTTGAGCACCAGATAGACCTTCTTTTCGCCCTGCACGCGCTCGTCGTTGAACTTCACCTCGTCCGTAGGCATCACCTTGGTACCCAGCTCCGACACGATCACGCCGTTGACGGTCACCAGACCCGCCTGAATGTAGTCGTCGGCCTCGCGGCGCGAGCACAGACCCGACTGGGCCAGGAAACGGTTCAGACGCATCTCGCCCACCTGCTTGGCGGGATTGTACTTGGGATAGCTCCTGGGACGCTCGTCGCCGCGATAGGAGCGTTTGTCCTTATGACCGCCCTTGGCCTTGTATTCGCTGCGGCCCTTGTAGCCTCCGCGGCCGCCGAACTCGCCGCGCGGAGTGAACTCGCCGCCCTCGGCGCGATTGTCGCGATTGTCGCCACGGCCTTTGAAGCCGCCGTGCGCACCCGCACCGCGACGGAACTCGCCGTCGTTCTCGCTGCGGTCGTAAGGCTTCGCATAGCCGCCCTGCCTGTTGTATCCGCCCTGCTTGGCACGGCCTCCGAAACCCGCATCGGGATTGGAGCGGTCGGAATATTTCGGCCCGCCGAACTTGGGCTTGAATCCGCTGCGGCCGACGCTCTCGCCGCGCTGCTCGCCGCCGCGGTCGTAGTTCTTCTTTACGTATCCGTCGCCGCGGCCGCGCAGACGGTTGTCCTCGGTAAAATTGGGATTGAACGATGCTCTCTCCGCGCCCGAATCGTAACGGTCGCGACGCATCGTACGCCCCTCGTCGGCGGCATCTCGCCGAGGACGGGGACTACGCTCGACACGCTCCGCCGAAACCGTGCGTACACGCTTGTCACGACCGAATCGCGACACGGCGGCCGTCGAGTCCTGTTTTGTGTTTCTCATAATGATTTCGATTTTACGTGGGCAAAGGTAATTCAATTTTTTCAACATGTTGCAACCATGCCGCCTTTTCGAGTTCAAAAAACATTCCGCACCGCAGCATGCCGTCCGCCGTTGCGGGATTCTTGCTATCTTTGCAACGTTTTACGACAAAAGCGGAACGAACCATGGAAATGAATCGCGAAATACTGCGCATAGCCATACCTAATATAGTATCGAACATCACGGTGCCCATAATGGGCATAGCGGGCACCATGATCGCGGGACACCTCAACGGCAACTCGTCGGCCACCATCGGCGCGCTGGCCATAGGCGTGTCGATCTTCAACTTCATATACTGGAATTGCAGTTTCATACGCATGGGCACCAGCGGCATCACGGCACAGGCCTACGGTGCGGGCGACGTCAAGACCACCACGCTCATGCTGGCGCGGGCCGTGGCGGTATCGCTCGTGGTGGGTCTGGCGATGGTGATATTCCAATACCCGATAGGCATGGCGGCCCTGAAGATGATGAACGGCAACGACATGGTGGCCGACTACTTCTTCGCCCGAATATGGGCCGTGCCCGCGGGCGTGCTGCTGTTCGGCCTCAACGGCTGGTTGACGGGAATGCAGAACGCCGTGATACCGATGATAGTGGCCGTGACAGTGAACGTCATACACATAGTGTTCAGCTTCTGGTTCGCGTTCGACTTCGGCATGGGCATAACGGGCATAGCCTACGCCTCGGTGGTGGCGCAATGGACGGGCGTGGCGGTCACGGCGTTCATAACCTGGGTGCACTACCGCAAACGTTTCGTGGCCATAACCCTGCGCGAGGTGACCGACATGCGGGCCATGAAGGAGTTTTTCGTCATCAACAGCGACATCATAATCCGCACGCTCTGCATCGTGGCCACCTACACCTTCTTCACGGCCGCCTCGGCACGCATGGGCGACGACGTGATACTGGCGGTGAATACCATCCTGTTGCAGCTCTTCACCCTCTTCTCGTACATGAACGACGGCTTCGCATGCGCGGCCGAGGCTCTCACGGGACGCTTCATCGGTGCACGCGATCCCCGCGCGCTGCGCGACTGCATACGCAAGTGCATGATGTGGTGCGTGCTGGTGGCCGTGCTCTACGTAGGCATATACGTCGGATGGTGGCACGATCTGCTGCAACTGTTCATCGACGGCGAGATGGAGGAAGCGCACGAGATAATCGACTACGCGGGCCAATTCATAGGCTGGATCATAGCCATCCCGCTCGCGGCGGCCCTGCCCTTCGTGATGGACGGTATAATGGTGGGCGCCACGCAGTCGCGCATAATGCGCGACTCGATGATCCTCTCCACGGCGGCCTACTTCGCCATATTCTTCACCATGCGTCCGCTCATAGGCAACAACGCACTGTGGATGGCGTTCACCATGTACATGTTCCTGCGCGGAGTGCTGCAATACTTCCTCTCGTCGCGCCTCGGCAAGATCTATTCGCAGGCCGAGCCGCGATAGGAATCATGCGGCCCCGCGCATTCGGGCCATGCCCCATGACACATAATTCGCGGAAAAATTCATTTTTTACGGTTTTTTTGTTCCATGCAACCGATTTTTTGCATAACTTTACGATAATTTAACAACCATTAGATTTACTAACCCGTAAAACCAAAACATTATGAGCTCAAAATTATCACGTTTGGACTTCCTGCGCTATTCGGCGCTCGGAGCATCGACCTTGATATTACCGCGCGCCGTATCGGCGGCCGTAGCACCCAAGAAGCCGAAGAAAGGCGACGTCAACGATAAGATCAACATCGGTTTCATCGGCCTGGGTCAGCAGGCGATCCACCTCGTGTCGGGATTCCTCACCATTCCCGAGGTGCGCGTGATAGCAGGTTGCGACGTGTACGACATCAAGCGCGAGCGCTTCGTCAACCGCGTAAACAAATATTACAGCGATCAGGGAATAAAGAACAAGGTGGACATGTACATCAAGTTCGAGGAACTGCTCGCACGCCCCGATATCGACGCAGTGGTGATAGCCACTCCCGACCACCAGCACGCACGCATAGCCATCGCGGCCTGCAAGGCGGGCAAGGACATTTACCTCGAAAAGCCGCTCACGTTCACCATCTACGAAGGCCAGCGACTCATCGAAGCCGTACGCGCCAACAACCGCATCCTTCAGGTGGGCAGCATGCAGCGTTCGATGGAGGAGTTCATCCACGCCGCAAACGTCGTTCGCGAAGGCCGTCTGGGCAAGATATCGCTCATCCACGCCTACGTGGGCGAGGGTCCCAAGCCCTACACCCTGCCCAAGCAGGAGGTGCCCGCAGGTCTGGACTGGGATCTGTGGCTCGGTCCTTTGGCCGACACCTGGCACTACAACCATGAGCTGAACCCCCTCATCACCGAAAACGGCGGCGACGAGTGCTGGGGCGCATGGCGCTGGTATCAGGGTCTCGGCGGCGGCTTCACGACCGACTGGGGCGCACACATGTTCGACATCGCTCAATGGTGTCTGGGCAAGGACGGTTCGGGTCCCGTGGAGATACTGCCTCCCTCGGCCAGCCTGCACCGCTGCCTGACGTACCGTTACGACAACGGCGTGGAGATGATACAGAAGGATTTCGGCTACGGACAGGCCGTGAAAGTACAGGGTGAAAACGGCTGGATCAAGGTACGCCGCGGCGGATTCGAGGCATCGTCGCCCGACCTGATGCCGAGCGAAGTGGACAAAAAGGCCGTATACGAGACCAACGTGCCTCACTACCAGAGTTTCGTGAACAGCATCCGCTCGCGCCGCGATCCGAGCGTTCCCGTGGAGGTGGGCCACAGCTCATGCACGGTCTGCAACCTGGGTAACATAGCCTACGAGTTGAACCGTCCGTTGTCATGGAACCCCATCGTTCAGAAGTTCATGAACAACGACGAGGAAGCCAACTCGAAGCTCCACTACGAGTATCGCAAGCCTTACGCTCTGGAGTAATACGACTCCCATCGGAATATTCACGCCGCGCCTCCGCAAAGAGGTGCGGCGTTTTTTTTCGTCGCAAAAGTAATGCGACTCTAAAGAGTCGCGCGGGCCGCAGACTGCGGAGGCCCGCTGTTCGCATACGCTCACTTCGCAATCCTCCGCAGTCTGCGGCCCTTCGTAACGAAAAAACCGCCCGACAATAAGTCGGGCGGCACTCACTTTCAAACTATTACTATTATCTTTCGGCTATTAAAGATTCTTGGCTCTTACGGCACGCAGCATGTCGTCGGTCATCGACGAGAGATCCCACTGCGGCTTCCATCCCCATTCCTCGCGGGCGCAGGTGTCGTCCAGCTTGTTGGGCCAGCTCTCGGCTATGGCCTGCTTCACCAGATCGATGTTGTAGACCATACGGAAGTCGGGAATGCGCTTGCGTATCTCCTCGTAAATCATGTCGGGAGTAAAGCTCATCGACGCGATGTTGAAACTGTTGCGGTGGCGCAGCTTAACGGGATCGGCCTCCATCAGCTCCACCATGGCACGCAGCGCGTCGGGCATATACATCATATCCATGTAAACGTCGCGCACGGGGCAAACGAACTTCTCGCCCTTCACGGCCGCATAGTAGATCTCCACGGCATAATCGGTCGTACCGCCGCCGGGAAGCGTCACATTCGAAATGATGCCCGGGAATCGCACCGAGCGGGTGTCGACTCCGAAACGGGTGTGGTAGTAGTTCGACAGCAACTCGCCCGTCACCTTGCACACGCCGTAAACGGTATCGGGCTGCATCACGACATCCTGCGGGGTGTTGTCGCGCGGGAAATCGCCGCCGAAAGCACCTATCGAACTTGGGGTGAACAACGCGCAGTTGTACTGACGGGCCACCTCCAGCGAATTGGTCAGCGCGCCGATGTTGATCTTCCATGCCAGCGTGGGGTTCTTCTCGCCCGTAGCCGACAGCAGCGCCACGAGGTTGAATATGGCATCGACGCCGTACTTGTGGACCAGCAGAGCGTAACGCTCGGCATCGAGAGCGTCGAGCTGCTCGAACGGACCGTCTGCGGCCAACTTCTCCGACGGCTTCAAATCGGCGGCAATGACGTTGGCGCCACCGTAAATCCCACGCAGATAGGTTACCAACTCGGAACCGATCTGACCTCCTGCACCTACAATAAGTATCTTTTTCATAAGAAACGTTTACAAATCGACCGTAAAGGTAATGCTTTTTATTAAAATTCGTTAGCCGAATGTCCGTTTTTTACATTTTTATGCAAGAAAAACGGCCGATCCGCAAGCGAATCGGCCGAAACAATGCCTCAAGCGGGGTTCAATGCCCGCAGGAATCGACGTCGCGCGCCGAGATCGGCACGGTCAGGGCCCGCCAAGAGTACCATATGTAGGCCACAACGACGGGAATGAACAGAGTGACCCAACTCATGACCCGAAGCGTGAACTCGCTCGACGACGAATCGGCTATCGTGAGCGACGAGGAGGGATCCGACAGCGACGGATAATAACAGGTGCCGTTCCACCCTGCGCACAGCAGCAGCCCCAGCACGGCGAGTATGCTGCCCGATCCGCTGAACCACACGGCGAGGCGGCTGCGCCTCGCGCCGAGCACGATGCCGACGAGCACGGCCGTAACGCCGACAAGGAACACGGCCGTCACGGCGGGCATGGCGGCGAAGTTGTGCAGGTATTTGTATTTCTCAACGAATATAACGCCCTCGTAATCGTAACCGTAACCCGTAGATAGAAGCAGCGACACGACGAAGGTAAGGAAAAAGCAGAGGAACAACACGGCCGTGGGAACCGAACGGCGTGCGGCGCGGCGGCGGAGATCCTCATCGTCGATATTGTTTATGAAGAAGTGCAGCGCCGTGAGTTGCGACAGCAGCATGACCGCCAGACCAAGGCACACGTTGCGGTAGTCGGCCACGGCCTCCAGCCCGTGCCAGGGCGACATCCACCTCGAAATGGCCGTATCCCCGCCGAGAGCGAGGATGTGGGACCTGTCGACGGAGAAGTTAGCCCCCGTGAAGAACGTGCCGACGGCTATGCCCAACAGCAGAGGGCCTGCCACTCCGTTGATTACAAGAAAGGCATTGAACGTACGTTCGCCGAAAAGATTGGCGGGTTTGCGTCGGTATTCGTACGCCACGGCCTGAATGACGAATACGAAAAGTATGGAGAACCACACGTAATAGGCGCCGCCGAAGCTGGTGGAATAGAACAGCGGGAACGAGGCGAAGAAGGCGCCGCCGAAGGTGACCAGCGTGGTGAATGTGAGTTCCCACTTGCGGCCGAGCGCGCTCGCGACCATCTCGCGCTGCTCGCAGGTGCGGCCTATGGAGTAGAGAAGGCTCTGCCCGCCCTGCACGAACATCAGGAACACGAGCAGCGCGCCGAGCAGCGATATGATGAACCACCAATAGTGCTGAAGAAGTGATAATGTCGTCATAAATCGTCTTATTTTTTATCGGGTCCTATGCTTATCTGCTTGAACATTATGCTCAGTTCGGCCGCAAGCAGGGCGGTGAAGAGAGCCAGCAGGACGAAAAAGGTGGTCATGACGGATGCCTCCGACATGCTCGACGTGGCCACCGTCACAGACATCATGCTCTGTATGGCCCACGGCTGACGCCCCATCTCGGCGACGATCCACCCCGCCTCGGAAGCCAGATAGGCCAGCGGCACCATCCACATCACCACATGCAGCAGCCATCGGCTCTGCTCCAACACATTGCGGCGCAGGAGCCACAGCACCAGGGCGAAGAGCAATATAAAAAGGGTTCCCGCCCCCACCATCACGCGGAACGCATAGAACACCATCGGCACATTGGGCACGCTCTCATCGGGCGTGGCGAGATAGCCGTAGCCCAGGTAGGCGAAATACTCCCTGAGGAACTCCGCGCCCTCGGCCGAATCGGGATCGAAAAGCCGCCTTATATGGGCCGCCTCCGCCTCGTCGCCGCGCTGCAACGCCTCGCGATAGCGGGTCAGCTCCCTTATCGCCCGACGGCCGCGCTCCATCTTTTCGGACACCGACATTATGCCGCGCTCCGCATTGCCGTCGACCAGATCGTTTATGCCCGCCACGTAGGCGTCGGCATCGCGATAGCTCATGACGGAGAGCAGCGCGGGAATATCGACCCTGAGCAGGAACGTGTCGCCCGCCCTGCGTTCGGCCTCGGGGCGCAGCACGCCCATCACGGTTAGCGGCGCACGCTCCGAACCGTCGTACAGCGCCTCCATCGCCGCCAGTTTCATGGGCTGCACCTCGGCGACCACGGCACCCGAGCGGTCACCCGAGAATGCCGCCACGAGCGAGAACACCAGACCGAAAACTGCAGCGATCTTCATGCTTCTCACGGCCATCGTCCGCTCGCGGCCCCGCAGCAGGTACCATGCCGAGACGCCCGCCACGAACACCGCGGCCAGCACGAACGACGAGGTGACGGTATGCGAGAATTTGTTTATCGCCACGGGCGACAGCAGCACGTCGAAAAAGGAGGTCATCTCGTAACGCACCGTATCGGGATTGAACGTACATCCTATGGGGTACTGCATCCACGCGTTGGCCACCAGAATCCACAGCGCCGACAGATTGGCCCCTATGGCCGTCAGCCACGTGGCAGTGAGATGGAATCCGCGGCTGACACGCCCCCAGCCGAAGAACATGACGGCGAAGAAGGTGGCTTCGAGAAAGAATGCCATTATGCCCTCTATCGCCAGCGGAGCGCCGAAGATATCGCCCACGAAGTGGGAATAGTTGGACCAGTTGGTGCCGAACTCGAATTCGAGTATGAGCCCCGTCGCCACGCCTATGGCGAAATTCACGGCGAAAAGGCGCATCCAGAACTTGGTGATGCGCAGCCACTCCTCGTCACGCGTGCGCACGTAAACAGTCTCCATAACGGCGCACAGTACGCCCAGTCCGAGCGTCAGCGGTACGAAAAGCCAATGATAGGCGGCCGTCATGGCGAACTGCGCGCGCGACCAGTCGACTATCGACATAAGTTCCGTTACCATACAGATTTATAATTTAATATTGTCAACTCTTTCCGTCATCCTCTCCATCACCGAGGCAGCGCGTTCCGAAGAGTCCATGCCGCCCAAGGCGGGCGCGAAGAACAGCAGCCGCAGCACCGCGAAGATCACTATCAGCTTTACGACGATCACGATCCACAGCGTGCGTCCCACGTCCATCGCGCGGAATCCGTCGCGATAGAATCGGAATACCCTGAAAAACAGGCTGTCGTCATATCTTCGTCTCATCGCAGATCACACCTTCCGTTCGTATCGGCATTTCGCGGCTCCGAGGATCCGCGCAAGCCGCAATAATACATTTCAAAATTAACATATATTCCGCATCGAAACAATACCGCGAGGCTTTTTACGACTAAAATTCGG
>CAUHCL010000023.1 GCA_959604655.1 uncultured Alistipes sp.
ACGAGTTCAAACCTTATGTGACCGACAGCTTCGGCGTGGCGGCCGACCGTTTCAACATGGTGCATCCGTCGGAGGATATCACGGCCGACGCCCTGCGGATAATAGTGGTTCCGCGCGATGATGCCGCAGCGGGTATTCTCGAAGCCGAGGTCAATTAAACTCGGAACGATCTGATCGGGGGTTGCCGTTTGCGGCTCTTCGGAGCCGCGCGAGCCGTAGCCTCGCCTTTGCGGAGGCTCGCTGTTCGCTTGCTCCGCAGGCTACGCCTCGCCATTAAAAGCCGAAAGAGGATAACATTTAGATATGATTGAAAAAGGATTGAAATACGAGAGCGTCGCGACGGTAGACGACGGGAATACCGCTGCCGCGATGGGTTCGGGCGACATGCCTGTGTTCGCCACTCCAGCTATGGCGGCGTTGATGGAAAATGCGGCCATGAAGGCCGTGGAGGGCGCTTTGCCCGAGGGTGCCGCGACGGTGGGCACCGCTATAAGCATCTCGCACGTGAAGGCTTCGCCCGTCGGGGCGAGGATCACAGCCTCGGCCGAACTCGTGGAGGTCGACGGCCGCCGTCTGGTGTTCACTGTTCGCGCGTGGGACGAGCGCGGAACGATAGGCGAGGGGAGTCACACCCGCTTCGTCGTCGACCGCGGACGTTTCATGGGCAAGTTGTAAGGGCCGCAGCCTGCGGGGAACGCGAACGAGTGAGGAACGAGTTGCGGGCCTCCGCGGGGCGAGGCTGCGGCCCGCACGGCTCCGAAGAGCCGCAGCAATCACCGTTTCGCTTTTCTCGCTATCCGCTGCCGTATTCGGCTGAGCGATTCGGGCGCTATACCGATGAACGAGGCTATGATCTTCATCGGTACGCGGTTGAGTATGTCGCGATACTCGGCGAGCAGATTCAGATACCGCTGCTCGGGCGTTAGGGTGTAGGTGGCCAGCAGCCGTTCGTACGTGGTGATGAACAGTTCCTCGCTCATCCGCCGTCCGAGGCGCTGTGTGGACATATTCTTTTCCATGAACTCGTCGAACTGCCTGCGGGTGATGGTGTAGATCACGCAGTTCTCCAATGCCCTGATATCCACTATCGGCGATCGGCTTTGCAGGAACGACGAGTAATCCACGGCGAAATCATCCTCGAATCCGAATCCCACGGTGTGTATGCCGCCGTCGGAGTCGGCGAACATGTATTGCACACCTCCCGTCTCGATATACCCCAGCCGTGTGCTCCCGTCGCCCGTGCGGCAGAAAAATTCGCGTCTTTTGTATTCGTGCCGCTCGCCGTGCCGCAGACAGAAATCCCTGAACGGACCGTAATCTATCCGATCGATGTATGTGTTGATATGTTTCATTAAAAACTTAACCCAAGTTAATGATATTTTTACGAGGGGGGGGGTATTTTTGTACAAAAATAACTAATAAAGGTCGAAATGAAACATTTTTACGCGATTATTTTTGCCGCTGCCGCATGCGTGTCGTTGTCGTCGTGTGCTGCGGTGAGCATGATAAAGGATGCCACCACGGTTTACGAAGCGGCCGCCGAGCTTAACGACGGAACCATGATCGAGGGCCGTATTCACGGCGGGAATTTTGCGAGCGGCGCCAAGAAGGTCGCCATCAAGTCCGACAAGACCCGATACAAGCTCGCGAGCAAGGATATAGCGGTGCTCTACTTGTGGCGCAAGGACTATCCCGACCGCAAGAACGCGCTGGTATACCATCCATACAAATATACCTACAAGTGGCGCGGCACGACTCGCAGCCGCGACATGAAGGCGGCATGGATGAGCATCGAGGCGTCGGGCGAGGATCTGCTCATCTGCGGCCGCGGCAAGTGGTACGGCGTGGATAAGAAGGGCGGCGCGCTGGTGATTACCTACGACCGCGATTACGGCATTCAGTACGTGGCGATCAAGTCGGGCGCCGAGTCGATGGAGTACATAGGTTCGAGCCGCACGAGCGAGAAGAACATGCGCGCGCGTCTGCTGGAGTATCTGATCGACGACCCCATACTTTGCGAGAAACTGGAGAGCGGCGAGGTCAAGGCCACCGACTTCGACGACGTGGCCGACAAGTATAATCCCGTAAACAGATAGATGCCATGTTGCGCAAAACGATCGCCATGGCGGCCGTATTCGTTACGGTGCTCGCTGCGGGCGCCTCGGCTCAGGAGGACGGTTCGCCGCGGTACAACTTCTACACGGCCATCGAGACGGGTTACGAGTTCTTCTCGAAGACCTACCGCCACTCGGGCCACTGCATCGATTTCAACAGCCGATACTATTTCGGCGACAGGGTTTACGGCGTCTTCCTGCTGCACGGCGGATTCTATTCGGGCGGAAGGCGGGCAAGTTACGAATCGGGCGGAACGGTTCGCGAGACACGCCTGCGCAACGAACTGAACGAATGGATGGCGGGCGTCGGCGCGGGACTCGATCTCTATCGCAGCACTACGGGCCGTTCGGCGGTATACCTTACGGGTACGGTCGGCTACGGGCAGAATACCGAGGAGAAAGAGGTGCTTGCGGCGGGGGCGGAGAGCCGTTTCGACCGCAAACACAAGGGTTTTGCGGCAACAATCTCTTCGGGCTACGACTTCAAGCCTGCGGGGTGGCTGATTTTCGGCGCTGCGGTGAACGGATATTACATAGGATATAGGGTGAACTTCGCGGCGAACGTCAGACCGGAACCGGTGTTCTGATCGGGTTGCCGTCGTACGCTCGGTCGTTCGGTGAGCTTGTGGAGAGGGCGGAGTGCTAAGAGTCAAATAGTTGATGCAAAATTTTGCGTATTGATTTTTTTGCATTACTTTTGTGCCGCTTACGAGCGAATGATTGAGCTATGGTGTAATGGCAACACAGCAGATTTTGGTTCTGTTATTCCAAGTTCGAGTCTTGGTAGCTCAACCTAAGAGAAGAGGCTTTGCGAAAAGCCTCTTTTTTTGTCGTTTGCAGGGGCGGGACTCCACGCGCCGAGGCTGCGGCCCGCACACTTCGGCGGACTGCGACATATCGTATATGACATATTTTTCCTAAATTTACGGCATTATTAATATAGTACTATGGAATTTCGTAAGGCGACATGCGCCGATATCGACACGATTGTCGGGATCGTCGAGGGCGGCCGTGAGCGGCTGCGCATGCAGGGCATAGACCAGTGGCAGAGAGGATACCCCGACCGCGGCAGCATCGAGGCCGACGTGGCGGCCGAGGTCGGCATGGTTCTGTGCGACGGCGGCCGTGTGGCGGCCTACGGCGCGGTGATCTTCACGGGCGAGCCCGCCTACGACTCGATTACGGGCGGCAGGTGGCTTACCGACGGTCGGTATGCGGTGGTGCACCGTCTGTGCGTGGCTGCGGATCGGCTGCATAGCGGCTGCGGCGCCGAGTTCATGCGCAATGCCGAACGGATGGCGGGCGAGCGCGTGGCGAGCATGCGCATCGACACCCATCCCGACAATGTGGTCATGCAGCGTCTGGTGCGGCGTCGGGGCTTCACCTTCTGCGGCGACGTGGTAATCGAGAGCCGACGTCTGGCCTACGAGAAGATTTTACGGCCGGCGGCGGCGGAATAACCGTCGCGCGGGGCGTTATGTCGCGAAAAATCGTTAACTTCGCACAAATATTAACCTGAATACCTCTATGAAGAAAACCTTTGTTTGCGCCGTGCTGCTCGTGGCGGGCATCTTCGGCGCCTCGGCGCAGAATAATAAGAACGGCGGCATCAGCGAGGCCATGCTGGAGAGCATCCGCCGCGGGTACGCCGCGACTCCCGAACAGAAGGCCGTGAAAAACGCCCTGGCCTCCAATTCCATCGCCGCGCTGGCCGTCAATTCCGAGAATCTGGCCATGTGCGACACCCACTTTTCGCACCGCGTTGCGACGCGTGGCATCACCAACCAGAAATCGTCGGGCCGCTGCTGGCTCTTCACGGGTCTGAACGTGCTGCGCTCGAAGATGATACAGAAATACGACCTGCCCGAGTTCGAGTTTTCGCAGAACTACTGTTCGTTCTACGACCTTCTGGAGAAATCGAATCTCTTCCTTCAGGCCGTGATCGACACCCGCGATGCGGGGCTGGAGGACCGCAAGGTCGACTGGCTCATGAAGAACCCCATCGGCGACGGCGGACAGTTCACGGGCGTGTCGAACCTCATCATGAAGTACGGCGTGGTGCCCAAGTCGGCGATGCCCGAGACCTACCAGAGCGACAACACGAGCGGCATGACCTCGATCCTGAAGCAGAAGCTGCGCGAATATGCCCTGGAGCTGCGCGCCATGAAGCCTGCCGAGACGCAGAAGCGCAAGACCGAGATGCTGACCGAGATCTACCGCATTCTGGTCGAGTGTCTGGGCGTTCCCCCGACCGAGTTCGAGTGGACGCGCTACGACAAGTCGGGCAATGCGGTGAGCACGGAATCGTATACCCCCAAGGGTTTCTACGACGAGTACATAGGCGAAGATCTGGAGCACAACTACGTGATGATAATGAACGACCCTTCGCGCGAATACGGCAAGGTGTACGAGATCGAGTACGACCGTCATGTCTACGACGGCGAGAACTGGCTCTACATCAATCTGCCGATCGAGCGGGTGAAGGAGATCGCCATAGCTTCGATCAAGGACAACACCGCCATGTACTTCTCGTGCGACGTGGGCAAGTTCATGGACCGCACGAAAGGCACGCTCGATTTGAAGAATTTCGACTACGAATCGTTGTTCGCCACCTCGTTCCCGATGAACAAGCGCGAGCGCATACAGACCTTCACCAGCGGATCATCGCATGCCATGACCCTCATCGCCGTCGATATTGACGGAGCCGAGAAGCCCAAGAAGTGGATGGTGGAGAACAGCTGGGGCGCCGCGTCGGGTTACCAGGGATGCCTTATCATGACCGACGAGTGGTTCGACGAGTATATGTTCCGTCTGGTTGCGGAGCGCAAGTACGTGCCCGAGGATGTGCTCAAGATGCTCGATCAGGAGCCGACGCTTCTGCCTGCATGGGATCCCATGTTCTCGCCCGAGGAGTAACGGACGAGGTTGCAATATCGACGCTGCGGGGCCGTAAGGTCCCGCAGCGTTTTGTTTCATCGTGCCTCGGACCCGATCGCCGACGGCGGAGAATTCGGATGGAGTTTATCTTCGGCGGCTGCGGGGGGGGGCGCGATTTAAGCGCGAGCCGCCGAAGATAACGCCGTGCCGCAGTTTTTCTGACAGCACCCTGCGGCCCGCGTAATACACGGAATGCAATCCCGTAAAATAATGGCCCTTAAATTTGGTTTGTCGCATTTAATTCGATATATTTGCACCATAATGGGTAATGTTCCGCAAAGGACTATCTCATATTTTACAGCTTAAATACTTCATTTTCAACTATGAAGCATCTACATCTCAACGACAGTAAGTTTGGCGGTGCCGCTCCTCCGAGCGGTGCGGAGATGTGGTGCGCATAGTATTTCCACCAACATTTTTCAATCGCTGAAATGCCCCGACAGCCCGCGGTGCGTCCTGACGTATCCTCATCCTCGGCCGTCGGAGCGACGGGTTCTTTGACATGTTGGCACTGGCTCGGGGAGGATATTCCTCCTTTCGAGATCGATAAAATGAATGTATAAACCTCGGAGGGCCTTACGGCCTTCCGACCAAAAACTGTAAAATATGAGAAAAGAATCACCCCTATATATCGAGGAAGCCCGCATCTGTTCCTTCTCTTTCGATGATGAAAAGCAGTATGGCGACAACCTCCATATGCTCGCTTTCGACAACCGACGTGATCTGCTTATCGACGCTGCCTTCACGGGCGTGGCTGTAAAGGTCGATTTATGTAACAACAGTTATTTTACTCTTGACAGCAAGGGCGTGCGCCGCAATGTCTCGCTCATTCTGGTCGACACCACTTCGCGTTGCGAGGTGGCGACAAAGCGAACGAGGGTAAGCATGCCCGCGCGCAATCCCTACAAAACCATATATGCCGCTTTCCCGCTCTCGTCCGTCGCCTTCGAATCCGAGCATACGTACAAGATCGTCGTGCGCGACGACAATGCGTCGGCGACGCTCGACGAGCTGGTATTCCACCTCTTCGGGCAGCGGGAATTGGGCCATCCCGCCGAGTGGTACACCGTCGAGTACGGAGGTGTCCGACCCGATTGGAGTCAGGGCATCTGCCGCTCGGTAAAGGTCGACGAATACAAGGACCTGAACGTCCGTTTCGACGTCGGACGGAATTTCGCCGACAAGGTGCCCGTTATCTTGCCCGAACTGGAGCTGCGTCTCTACTATCCCGACGGCGACCGCATCAAAACGAGTTTCGTCGAACCGCAGTGCATCGATTACGGTGCGAACAGCTACTGCGTCGAACTGCAATTCTGTTCGAGCGGCCTTTATCGCGGTGTCTACTATGCCGAGCTGCTGTGCATGGAGTATCCGATAGCGGGCTTCGTGTTCCGCACTTTCGGCCCCGAAGTCGACGGAGGCTGGTATGGCGAGGGGCTTGAACCCTTGGGCGAATACTCGGTCGAGGCAGCCCGCGCACGGTTCGAACGGCTTGTTCCGCCCGAGGATGCGGAGGTCGCGGGTTTTCCGACCAAGGGCTTTCCGAGCGAGGTTACGAAGACCGATGATGAATTCGATGCCCTTCTCGACCAATTTATAGAGAGTCAGCTTGCGAAACCCGATAAGTCCGAGTGTTCCGATGAATCGGAGGCGTCCGACACCGATGAACCCGATGAGCCCTCTTGTTCCGACGGTTCTGACGGTTCCGAAAGTTCCGACGAATCCGACTCCGATGTCTCGGACGGATCGGCCGCCCCGTCCGAGTCGGTCGCGGAGGCCGACGATCGTCGTGAGACGAACGGGACGGATACACTCAAATGCTCTGTGCTCGCACCGCTCGACCGCCTCGTCGGACTGCGTTCGGTGAAGGAGAAGCTGAGGGTGTACGAGCGCGTGGTGCGTTTCAACAAGATGCGGGCCGACAAGGGCCTGCCTGTCTCCGCATTGCCGCTTCATGCCATGTTCCTCGGCTCGCCGGGCACGGGCAAGACCACCGTGGCCAAGCTGATGGGATACATGCTTCGTCGGGCAGGCGTTCTGTCTCGAGGTCATGTGGTGGTACGCGAACGTGCCACGCTGCTCGGACAGTATTACAGCACCGAATCGGAAAAGACCCTTGCCGCCATCAAGGAGGCGCAGGGCGGCATACTGCTGATCGATGAAGCCTATCAGCTCTATCAGCCCGACGACCCTCGCGATCCGGGCAAGTTCGTGATAGAGACCCTGCTCACCACGCTGGCCGACGAGTCGAAACGCGACTGGATGCTCGTGCTTGCGGGGTATCCCGACGAGATGAGACGCATGTTCGAGATGAACCCGGGATTCAAATCGCGCATACCCGATTCCAATATCTATATGTTCGACGATTTTTCCGAGTGCGAACTGATGGAGATAGCCGAGAAGTATCTTTCGGGGCACCGATACAGTCTCGCGCCCGACGCCCGCACGGCGCTGACCGAACGTCTCAGGGCCGACTACTCCCACCGCGATAAGAATTTCGGCAATGCCCGTCATGTCGTCAACCTGATACAGACCGAGATTCTTCCTGCCATGGCGGTCAGGGTGACCGATGAGGAACGGGCGGCGGACGACGATGCCCTGACCGTCATACAGTCGGTCGACGTACCCCGTCCGATAGAGTTTCAGCCCGTTCCACGTCGGCGTATCGGATTCATACCTTAGGGTGAGGATGCCCGAGGTTGCGAGGCGTTTTGCGGATGCTTTCGGGCAGCAGCCTGCGGAGGGCGCAAACGAACGGCAGTTAATTGCGGGCCTCCGCTGCGGGAGGCCCGCACAGTCTCCTGCGGACTACAACTTGTGTTGCTGTTCGCAGGCAGCGGCAGTAGTGCTTCGGCAGTCCGCCGCAATAGGACGGCGGCGAACTGCGCGGCTCTTACGAGCCGCAGGCGCAACGCCTGTTTTATGAGACGGCATATGAAACGGATAGTGTTCCGTTATTGTATTCCATTTTTGTCTTTATCTGAACGTTCACGCTTGGGGAACCACCCCTTCTCTACCCTCTTGCGCTGCTCGAACAGCTCGCCGATCGACCAGAACGACGACGCGCCCCACACGGCCAGCAGAGTCGAGACCATGACATTCTCGGTCAGCAGCGACGCTGCGAGCGTCACCGCCCCCGAGAGCGCGAATATCCACCATATCCGCACGCCGAACCAATATTCGCCCTTGATTACCAGCGGATGGAAAATGCCGATTATAAGAAATGTGGCTATGCCTATTATAAGTCCCGTGAAATACATGTGCATCTGTTTTTGCGGCAAATATAATGTTTTTTATACGATGCGTAACACATTAGCCCCGCTACACTACTCCGTAACCGCAAATTCCGTACTGATGTGCAAAACGTCGCATACGTCCGACATCGTATACCAAATCTTCAGTCCTTCCCCGCAGACAAGCCGCCCACTGAGACGAACAGGCTGCGGGATACGGACCGATGCAGTGTAAATGTAATATAATCCGTCTTTACTTACTCCTTATCACATGATATGTAAACCATCGCAGGCGATTTGTCACCCCACAACAATATTTTGACGCTTCGAAGCCTGGAGGCGTCCACACTGCCGAGCAGTTTCAGCGCAGCGCCGAACGGAGCCCTGAAAGGATTATTGTTGAGATACAGCTCCACCGATTCATTTTCCGCCACCGAGAACTTATCGTCGCCTACAGTAAACATCGGCGTGTCGCGCAACACATCAAGCAGACTCTTACCATCGAACGACGGATGCTTCGCATCGAAATTGATCATTAGGCTATTGCCGCGACACACGACGCTCATGCCCGACGATTTATCCTCCTCGACATGTCCGTCCGTCGGAGAAAGTGTTATGTCCAGCGCAGTATCCTCGCCCTTGTTTATATCAACCCTATTGACATATTTTCCATACCCAAGAGCAGCCGCCTCGACGATATGGTTTCCGTGAATTGCCCTCACCGAATAGGCTCCTGTCTTGTTGCTCTTTGCGGAGAAAAATAACATGCCGTTGCATATCACCACTGTCGCTCCTGAAACAGTAGCGCCATCGGCCGACGACACACGTCCCATGACGCGTCCGAAATCTTCAGTCGGGATATTGGGAACGATCACCGCTCGGTCTGCGGCAATATTTCCGATCGGACGTATCTCATACTCTTGTGCAGACGACGACAGCGCAGCAATGCTGAAGAGTACAACCGAAAAAAATGTTTTAGAAAGTTTCATATGCATGATTTAACCTATCTTTGGATAATTTCAAAGTAAGATAAGCAAGACAAACAACAATAAATGTTTTCCACTGGTTTATTGTCAATATTATTAACCCGTACCAATTTACCGACTTCGCCACAGTTCGGACATGGTATCTTATGAGTATCGAACGACCCTGTAATAGGAGTATTACCATCAGGCGACGACAAAGTAGCCATTTGTGACGCATAAGCATCAAATACAGTAGATGCAACAACTGCAAATCCAAACATAGCTACAAAACACCATTTAAACATTTTTTTCATAGTTGTAAATTTTTATAAGTTAAAAAAGAAGGGATTGCATGAAGGTTCATGCATTTGACAGAACAAATATAGCGAATTAAAATAACATTCGCAAACATCGCTGCGCGAAAACAGGCGGGACCGACCGCATCGGAGCGACAGCGACGAATAAAACCGTTAAAATGACCCGACGATGAAGATGCAATGACAGATATTTTATATCTTTGTAAATTCAATGTCATAATCGAACAATAACGAAAAAGATAACGCCGATGTTTGAGAATTTAACCGACAAACTTGAACGATCGTTCAAAGTACTGAAAGGCGAAGGCCGCATCACCGAAATCAATGTCGCCGAGACGTTGAAAGAGATACGCCGCGCGCTGATCGATGCCGACGTAAACTACAAGGTGGCCAAGACCTTCACCGACGAGGTGAAGCAGAAGGCTCTGGGACAGAACGTGCTGAATGCCGTGAAGCCCGGGCAGATGATGACCAAGATCGTGCGCGACGAGCTGGCGCAGCTCATGGGCGGCACGGCGACCGACATAAAGCTGGAGGGCACGCCCGCCGTGATCCTCATAGCGGGTCTGCAAGGTTCGGGTAAGACCACCTTCTCGGGCAAGCTGGCCTCGCTGCTCAAGAGCAAGAAGGGCCGTCAGGTGCTGCTCGTGGCGGGCGACGTGTACCGCCCCGCCGCCATCGACCAGCTGAAGGTGCTCGGCGGACAGATCGGAGTGGAGGTATATACCGAGGACGGCAACACCAACCCCGTGGAGATAGCGCAGAACGCCATAAAATATGCCCGCGAGAAGTCGTACAACGTGGTCATAGTCGATACGGCGGGACGTCTGGCCGTCGACGAGGCGATGATGCAGGAGATCACGGCCATAAAGGCCGCCGTGAAGCCGAGCGAGACGCTCTTCGTGGTGGACGCCATGACGGGTCAGGACGCCGTGAACACCGCCAAGGAGTTCAATGACCGTCTCGATTTCGACGGCGTGGTGCTCACCAAGCTCGACGGCGACACGCGAGGCGGTGCCGCCATATCGATCCGTTCGGTGGCGAACAAGCCGCTGAAGTTCATTTCGAGCGGCGAGAAGATGGACGCCTTGCAGGTGTTCCACCCCGAGCGAATGGCCGACCGAATACTGGGCATGGGCGACGTGGTGTCGCTCGTGGAGCGTGCGCAGGAGCAGTATGACGAAGAGGCGGCACGGCGCCTGAAGAAGAAGATAGTAAAGAACAAGTTCGATTTCAACGACTTCATCGACCAGATCAACCAGATAAAGAAGATGGGTAATCTGAAGGACATAGCGTCGATGATCCCTGGCATGGGCAAGATGCTCAAGAACGTCGACATTCCCGACGACGCCTTCAAGCAGACCGAGGCCATAATCGGCTCGATGACCCCCGCCGAGCGCGAGAATCCCGAGATCATCAACGCCCGCCGTCGCGAGCGCATAGCCAAGGGCAGCGGAACGACGATGGCCGACGTGAACCGTCTGATGAAACAGTTCGAGGAGACGCGCAAGATGATGAAGATGGTGGCGGGCGGAAACATGAAGATGCCCAAGATGACGGGCAGAATGCCGTTCAGAAGATAGTTTTCATTGTCTCAAACACAATACAGCGCGGGAAATTCACCGCGCTGTATTTATTTAAAGGCTATTATACCAAATTCCTCCAACGTTTTGGTATCAATAAATTTTACTTAATTTTCGCCATGAGTGCGTTCCTCCACAAGGACATTTTCCGTATAATGGTTGAAAAGGTGAAATTGTGGTTGTACCACATTTACTGCACTGCCATGACCATAGTGTAATTCCCATAATTTGTATGTTTATTTTTTTGCCATGCCCCATGGCTATTTTCAAGGTTAGGATAAGTATACAAAAAACGTGGGACAAAACTCTATAATTCGCTTTCTGAGGTTCTGGAATACCTATGCTGCCAAATATATAGAATGAAGCCCACGCCGAACGACGTGAGCGCCAAACTTCATTCCTTAGCAGCTTCTTTAATTTACCAGATTTCAGAAAGCAAGGTTAAAGTTAACGCTTTTTATATGTACGTGCCGACGCTTTTAATGCGCAAACGGCACAAAAATACAATTCAAATAGAATGCAAATTTTCTGTTTCTAATGCTCCATAGGCGAATATGTTTTATTTTACGATACAAATATAAGAATTAATCCGATTAAATTCATACCTTTGCGATATAATAATCGGAACTATCAACTTTAGGTCTGTAATTGCGAGTCGCAGCCTGCGGAGCAAGCGACAGCGAGCCTCCGCGTGGCGAGGCTGCGGCTCGCGCGGCTCCGAAGAGCCGCAAATACGATAAACGAATATTCATGAAAACTCCCGTTCGAGATCGTCGGACGGGAGTTTGCCTATTATTTCAGATACGTTTCGCCTTGCCCGAGAACGACTCGCCGTCGACGGCTATGACAGCCGTGCGGGCGAACGATTTTTCGATATATTTGGCGCCCGTCTCAGCGTATTGCGGCGAATATTTGGCAGCGATAAGCCTCAACGCATGGCGCCGTTCGTCGTCGGACTCGACCACGCGCGCACGCCCGCGCACCATCACCGACTCGTAGGCTGTGGTGAACTTCTCGGGATGCACGCGGGTAGCGCCTACCACGCAGAACGTCACGCGGGCATCGTGCTCCAAAGCATGCAGCTTGCGGCCTTCGGGGGCGCAATGGATATAAATCGTATCGTCCTCCGCCGCATAGCTCACGGGGATGCCGTAGCCGCCCTCGGCGGAAGCCATAGCCAGAAAGCCGTACTCTCCCGAGCGAAGCAGCCCGCGCGCCTCGTCCTCCGACATAAGGCGATCCTGCCGACGTACCGAACCGTTATCGTAGATCATGGCTGTTACAAAAGTCGTTTTTTAGAGGGTATCACGACGAAATCCTTCAGATAGAACGGTTCGAAATAGGCAATGTCCTCGGTCTCGCCCGCCGACAGACGCTGCTGCGCGGGTCGTGCCAGTCCGCGCGCCGACGGCACCACATTGACATAAACGGCATCCGACAGCACCTCGCGGCACTTCGCCGCTCCGTTGCCGAAGATCACCAGCGGACGCGCCCCGCGCACCTCGGCGAAGCTCGTCGGAGTGACGATCTCGGCCGCGACGTCGGAGAGCGGCTGCCCCGCCGCATCGTACAGACGGGTATAGACCTCCATACGTCGCGCGTCGACCATCGGACACAACGCCGCCTCGTCCCAATGCTCCGCATCGATTATACCTGCCTCGTGGTCCTCGATGGCCACCTCGGCCAGAGCGTCGAGCGACCCCACGGCCACGAGAGGAATACCAAGCCCGTAGCACAAACCTTTGGCGAACGACACGCCTATGCGCAGGCCCGTATACGACCCGGGGCCCTTGCCGACGGCCACGGCATCCAGTTCGTCGGGAGCCACTCCCGTCTCACGCAGAAGCTCGTCGACGAACACGGCGACCTTTTTCGCATGGTCGCGCCCCTCGTCGCTCTCGCGCAGCGACACTATCTCGCCGTCGCGCGCTATGCCCACCGAACAGATGTCGGTACCCGTCTCTATACAAAGAATCAATGACATAAATATCTCCTTATTATACTCTAAATCAACCCGTAATGCTCCAGCGCGAGCGCCACCCCGCCGTGGTCCACGTCGGAGGTGATGTAATCGGCCGCGGCCTTCAGATCGTCGCATGCGTTACCCATGGCCACGCCCACGGCCGCATCGCGCACGATGGGGATGTCGTTGCCGCCGTCGCCGAAAGCCATGGCCCCGGCCATCGTGAGGCCGTAGAACTCCATGACCTTGCGCGCACCCACCGACTTGTCGATCCCGCGCATGTTTATATCCATGAATATGTCGATCCAGCGCGTTCCCACGCACTCGGGAAGTTCGGCCATTATCGTCCGCTCCAGATCCTCGCCCACGTAAGGGCACATCTGCAATACGGGTTCGGTCGCCGCTATGCGACGCAGATCGCCGACGGCGGGCGTTATGTGGATCATATCGATTATGCTCTGCACGCGGTCGGTAATGCGGTCGATATAGATGTCGTCGTGGGTCATAAGGGCCGCCTGGAAACCGTACTTATCCTCTAAGGCGAACACTTTTTCGAGCGTCTCGCGCGGAAACGAACGCTCGAAAATCCTGCGGCCGTCGGCCGTGACGCAGTAGCTGCCGTTCACCGTGACGTATCCGTCGACCTCGATGTCGCTTATCACCTCGGTATGGCGCAGCAGGCGTCCCGTGGATATGAACACATTCACACCGCGCTCGCGCAGACGCTCTATCGCCCGCCGCGCCGACTCGGGCACCGAGTGGGAAGCGAAGCTGACCAGAGTGCCGTCTATGTCGAAGAATACCGCTTTTATCTTGTCGTTCATATAATTAGTAAATTCCTTTCGATATTTATCTTCGGCGGCTGCGGGGGTCGCGCTTTGCGCGAGCCGCCGAAGATAACGCCGCTTCGCGGCGCAAAACCGAAAAATTTTCGCAAAGCGCCTTGTTCCGCGTTATTTATACCGCTTCATCGCCTTGTCCATCTCGCGCTTGGCATCGTTCTCCTTCAGATACTCGCGCTTGTCGTAAGCCTTGCGGCCGCGGGCCAGTCCCACCACCACCTTGGCATATCCCTTCTCGCTGATGAACAGCCGCAGGCCCACTATCGTGAGGCCGCGGTCCTGCAACGCACGCTGCAACTTGGCCAGCTCCTTGCGCTGCAACAGCAGTTTGCGGTCGCGCTTGGGAGCGTGGTTGTTGCAGGTGCCCCAGCCGTACTCGGCCACGTTCATGCCGCGTATCCACAGCTCGCCCTTGTCGAAATAGCAGTAGCAGTCGGTAAGCGACGCCTTGCCCAGACGGATGGACTTGATCTCGGTACCCGCCAGCACCACGCCCGCGATGTACTCTTCGAGTATCTCGTAGTCGAACGTCGCACGTTTGTTGCGTATGTTTATATTCTTATAATCGGCCATATATCTCTTTCTCGTAATCCCGTTACGTCATTTCCGCATCCTTTCGTGGCATCGTTTTTGCAACTTTTCGGCACGGGTAGGACCGGATAAAGGTAACTAATTCTTTTATCTTTGATATGTTTTACTACACATCTTTCTGTTTATTTTCTGTTTGCACACGGTATGCGCAGTGATGCGTGTACGCCTCCGGCTCCTACCCTTTTTTTCTAATCGAGGTTTTCACGATATCGGGCATGTTATCTCGCTATCCGACGCATACTGCTTGCGGCCGGCGGCCGCATATACAGTTGTTACCTATCCCCCCAACCCCCTTTCTGTAAAGGGGGCTTCGGTCGCTGCGCTCCGAAAGCGACAAATCGCCGACTCCATACGCATGTCTCACGCATCCGCCCTTCATACAAGGGTTTCGGCCGCCGCGTTACAAGATCAACCGCTGGCTCTGCTTGGCCAAGGCGAGTTTCACCTGGTTGAGTTTCGAGAGCTGCATGAGGCATTCGGCCTGCTCCTCGTCGCTCAGCGACTCGTCCTTCAAACGCTCGCGCTGCTCGTTTATCATGCGTTCCACCACCTTCGAGCGATAGAGCACTATGGCCTTGGGCACCCCCACGGCCAGCATCTCGCTTTCGCTCTCGACGTGCACGTCCTTACGCCGCCATATCTCGCTGGGCACGTAGTTGTCGTCCGACGTCAGCAGATCGACCGCCATGTTGCATACCTCGGGATCGGGGTGGTTGACGAACACCTGCGCGGGCACCTCGACGCCCGTGCCCAGCTCGCGCCACTTGTCGCGATAGACATTCAGCATGCGGTCGTAGATCGGATTGGTGAACGATATGGCGTCGGCATCGAGATTGTCGAAGATCTCGGCGGCGATGTTTATCTCCACCACATTGCGTCCTTCGGTCACCTCGAAGCTCTTGTGTCCCGATTTGAGCAGATATTTCACTATCTCACGCTCCAGCGCATCGACGCTGCTGCCCGCCACGGCAGGCTTGGTGAGGTCGGGTTCCGCCCCCGTCTCGGCGGCAGGCGTCTGCGGCTGCTCGCGGCGCATGGCCATCTGCTGACGGCGTATGAACTCGCCTGCCTCTCGGTCGCCCGACTGTGTGGCACGCTTACGCGCCACCTCGGCTATGAGCACCCCCTCGTCGACATCCATTATGCGGGAGCACTCCTTTATGAAGACCGCACGCTGTATCGAATCGGGTATCTGCACTATGGAACGCACCATGTCGCCGATCACCTCCGACCGCTTGATCGGGTCCGCCCCCGCCTCGCGCAGCATCAGCTTGGCCTTGAACGTGAGGAAATCCTCCTCGTGCTCGCGAACATAGGCGTGCACCTCATCGGCCGTATGGGCGCGGGCGAACGAATCGGGGTCGTGCTCGGGCGGCAGCAGCACCACACGCACGTTCATGCCCTCCTTCAGGATCATGTCGATTCCGCGCAGAGAGGCGTGTATGCCCGCCGAATCGCCGTCGTATATCACCGTTATATTACGCGTGAAGCGGTGCAGCAGCTGTATCTGCTCGGTCGTGAGCGAGGTGCCCGACGAGGCCACCACGTTCTCCACGCCCGCCTGGTGCATCGAAATCACGTCGGTGTAACCCTCCACCATGATGGCGAAATCCTGCTGCTGGATGGCTTTCTTCGCAAAATAGAGGCCGTAAAGCTCACGCTTCTTGCTGTATATCTCGCTCTCGGGCGAATTCTGGTACTTCGCGACCGATTTGTCGGTGCGCAGCGTACGTCCGCCGAACGCCACCACGCGCCCCGAGATATTGTGCACGGGGAACATCACGCGGTCGCGGAAACGGTCGTACAGACGCCCGTCGCTCTCGCGCTTTATGGCAAGGCCCGTCGATACCAGAAACTCCTCCTTGTATCCCGCAGCCAGGGCCGCCTGCGTCAGGGCGTCGCCGCGGGCCGAACAGAATCCCAGACCGAATTTGCGGATTGTGGCCTCCGAGAAACCGCGCTTCTGCGCGAAATAGCTCATGCCGACGCTCTTGCCCTCGGGGTTGCCCGTGAGATATTTCGCGAAATACTCCGACGCCCAGCCGTTGAGCGCGAACATGCTCTCGCGGTCGTTGTTGCGGCGCACGTCTTCCTCGGTCATGGCGCGTTCCTCGACCTCGATGCCGTAGCGCTTGGCCACCATGCGCAGCGCCTCGGGGTAGCCGACGCTCTCGTGCTCCATGATGAAGGTGACGGCATTGCCGCCCTTGCCGCAGCCGAAGCACTTGAACACACCCTTCGACGGCGAGACTACGAACGACGGCGTCTTTTCGTTGTGGAACGGACAGCACGCCTGGTAGTTCACGCCCTTTTTCTTGAGCGTGACGTAATCGCCGATAATATCGACGATATTGGCGGCGGCATAAATTCGGTCTATGGTGGCGCGATCGATCATACGGGAAAACAATCGGACAAAGTTACGAAATATTCCTCAATATATACCGTCGAAAACAAACATCCGCCGCAAAGCGTGCTTCGCGGCACGGAGGAACGCAGGATTCCGTTTTTTTCGTATATTTGTAAGGAATCAACGCAAAACATCGAAACCATGAAAAAACTGCTACTCATCCTATCCCTGGCAGCCGTATGCTGCACGACAACCGTTGCGGCACGCGGCAGGGGGCAAGCCGTAATATTCGAGACCGACATGGGTAACGACATAGACGACGTCATGGCGCTCGACCTGCTTTTCAAGAACATGGATCGGGGCGTGATCGATCTGATAGGAATAAGCGTACACAAGAACAATCCCCATGCGGCGGAATTCATCGACATAATGCGCAACTGGTACGGATACCGAAAAGTGCCCATAGGGATCAACACCCGCTGCGTGACCGACACCGAGTGCGTAGACTACGCCACCGAGGTGTGCCGCATGACCGACACCGACGGACGGCCGCTCTTCGCCCGTTCCGAGAAGCCGAAGTACGAGGAATCGGTCGACATGTACCGCCGCCTGCTCGCCTCGCAGCCCGACAAGTCGGTGGTCGTAATAACCGTGGGATTCTCCACCACCATGGCCGACCTGCTGCACAGCGGGCCCGACCGCCATTCGAAACTCTCGGGACGCGAGCTGGTGGAGCGCAAGGTAAAGTATTTCTCGGTCATGGCGGGCGAGTTCGCGAAAGAGAACTACGCCGAATACAACGTATGGAACGACGCGGAGTCGGCACGCTGCTTCTTCGACGAATCGCCCGTACCTATGGTGATAACCCCGTTCACCATAGGCACGCAGATATGCTACCCGGGCCGCAGCATAGCCGAGGATTTCGATTGGGGACGCCCGCATCCGATGGTCGAGGCCTACAAGGCATACGCCGAGATGCCCTACGACCGCCCCACGTGGGACATAATCGCCGCATGCTACGCCTGCATCCCCGATTCCGACATGTTCTCGCTCTCGGACAGCGGCGAAGTGACGATCGTCGGCAAGGGGGTGACCGTGTTCGAGCCAAACGCCAAAGGACGGTACAGAATACTGGACGCCACGCCCGAGCAGCGGCAGAAGATACTGCGGCATTTCATACGCGAGCTGACAACGAAGCCACGGCGGATGAAATAAAAAGGGCGCAAAGGCAGCCGAAAGGGGCGATCGGGGAGCGTAAACTCTCCGATCGCCCCTTTTATCACGCGCCGCAGGAGTCGAAATATTGCGATTCGTATTTGGAGAGGTGGAAAATTGTATTATCTTTGCATCGTCAAAAAAATAATCGTTCGATTATTTTGCAATCAGCGAATTATAGATAAACACGAATCATAACATGCAAGATTTAAGCGCACTCGAAGGTAAGACCCTTGCGGAATTACGCGAGATCGGCAAGGTGCTGGGTATAACCGACACCACGCTGAAAAAGAAGGAGTTGTTAACCAAAATAGCCGAAAGCGCCAACTCTTTCGGCTCCGCTGCGGAAGAGGGCACGGACGAAAACGCCGCCGAGGCCGCCGCACCCAGACCGCGCGGACGCCGACCCCGAATGAATACGCTGCGCATAGAGGAGAACAAGCCCGCGGGCGAAGCGTCGGCGGAATACATCGCCGCCCCGTCCGATGCGTCGGGCGAATCTTCGGCCCCTGCGTCGGCAGGCGGCGCGGAGGACGATGAAACGCCCCAGCCCAAACGCCGCGGACGCAAGCCCAAGGCGCTGAAGGAGCAGGAGGAACGCGAAGCGGCGGAAAAGGCCGCAGCCGAGGCGGAGCAGACGCGGACACCGCAGTTCGAGCAGGCCGCGCCCCAGCAGAACAGACCGTACCAGCAGGCACCCGCCTACCAGCACGCCGCGCAGCAGCATTCGGCGCAGCGTCCCGACCAGATCAAGGAGTACTTCGCGGGCGAGATCATCGGCGAAGGAGTTCTGGAGGTCATGCCCGACGGTTACGGATTCCTCCGTTCGGCCGACTACAACTACCTCAACTCGCCAGACGACATATACGTATCGCCGTCGCAGATCAAACTCTTCGGTCTGAAACCGGGCGACACCATAAGCGGCGTGATCCACCCCCCGAAGGAGGGCGAGAAATACTTCCCGCTCATACGCGTGAACGAGATCAACGGACTCTCGCCCGAGTACATCCGCGACCGCGTGCAGTTCGAGTACATGACCCCGCTGTTCCCGAGCGAGAAGTTCAACCTCACGGGCAAGGGCCACAACAATCTGTCGAACCGCGTGGTCGACCTCTTCTCGCCCATAGGCAAGGGGCAGCGCGGACTGATCGTGGCGCAGCCCAAGACGGGTAAGACCATGCTGCTGCAATCGATAGCCAACGCCATAGCCGACAACCACCCCGAGGTGTACATGATCGTGCTGCTGATCGACGAGCGTCCCGAGGAAGTGACCGAGATGGCGCGCAACGTGAAGGCCGAGGTGGTGGCCTCGACTTTCGACGAGCAGGCGTCGCGTCACGTGAAGGTGGCCGAAATGGTGCTGGAGAAAGCCAAGCGAATGGTGGAATGCGGCCACGACGTGGTGATATTCCTCGACTCGATAACCCGTCTGGCCCGCGCCTACAACTCGGTGCAGCCCGCATCGGGCAAGGTGCTCTCGGGAGGTGTGGACGCCAACGCCCTCCACAAGCCCAAGCGCTTCTTCGGCGCCGCGCGAAACACCGAGGAAAAGGGTTCGCTCACCATCATAGCCACCGCCCTTATCGACACGGGCTCGAAGATGGACGAGGTGATCTTCGAGGAATTCAAGGGTACGGGCAACATGGAGTTGCAGCTCGACCGCAGATTGTCGAACAAGCGGGTATACCCTGCGGTGGACGTAATCTCGTCGGGGACGCGCCGCGAAGACCTGCTGCTGCCGCGCGAGGTCATGAACCGCACGTGGGTGATGCGCAAATATCTGTCGGAGATGACCACCGTGGAGGCTATGGAGTTCCTCCAGAAGCAGATGTCGCTGACAGAGACCAACGAGGAATTCCTCGCCACGATGAACCAATAAACCCTAACGATGAAGAGACTCATTATATGCGCGCTCGCTGCGCTGTGCATCGTCCCCGACGCATTCGGATGGGGACAGAAAGGCCACGACGTGGTGGCCTACATCGCCGAATGCCATCTGTCGCGCCGCGCCGCACGCCGCGTGACCCGCGCCCTCGAAGGCCGCTCGCCCGTCTACTACGCCAACTGGATGGACAACGCGAGCCATACATCCGAGTATGCCTATTCGAGCTCGTGGCACTATGCCAACGTAGACGAAGGCTACACCTACCGGACCATGCCCCGCAACGAGGCGGGCGATGTGATAACCGCGCTGCACGACATAATCGCCAAACTGCGCAAGGGCGGGCTTACGCCCCAGGAGGAAAACATAGCCCTGCGGATGCTGGTGCACCTCGTGGGCGATCTCCACTGCCCCATGCACGCGGGCCACAAGAGCGATCTGGGCGGCAACACGGTTTCGGTGATCTACTTCGGAACGCCCACCAAGCTGCACACGATATGGGATACGCAGCTCGTGGAATCGGCCCACAAATGGAGCTACACCGAATGGCAGCGCCAGATCGACCGACTGACCGAGCAGCAGCAGAAGGCGATCTGCGACGGCACCATCGAGGACTGGTTCGCCGAGACGGCCGCCATCTGCGACCGTGTTTACAAGGAGCTGCCCGAAGGCACGAAGATATCGTACGACCACGTGGCGGAGTATGCCCCCGTGATAGAGAACCAGCTGCTCAAGGGCGGACTCAGATTGGCGCACATACTCAACGAAATATATCGTTAAGCAAATCGCCGCACTTCAAAAAAAGCGGGCTGCCCGACGTTCGGGCAGCCCGCTTGTGTCATTACGATGCATCGCCGTCGGAATCCTTTATGAAAGGCAGGTCTTTAAGTGCCGCGTACTCCCTGCGCAGCATGCCTATCGCGCGTTCGTTGAAACGCTCCACCATAGGCGTCAATATCTCCACATCCTCGGGCGTCAGGTCGCACCGCATGATAAGCTCGGCCGATATCTGCAACAGATCGCCGTTGCGCGCGCACTTCTCGCACAAATAACGCATGTAGGCCTCAAACAGACGTTCGAACTCGTCCACACTGAAATCATCGGTCTCGTCGAGCGTGATAAGATTCACATTGTCGGGATCGACGTATTCGCGCTCGTACCCCGACCGTATGTCAAGATATACCTTGAAAGCATCGTCGGGACCGAAATTGTGGGCACACGTGAGAAAACGGGCGAGCGTTATGTCGTCGGTAATGCAGGCACCGTCCTTCTCGGCCCAGCCGCGCAGGTAGAGATCCGTCAGCTCGGCATCTTTCAACATCGCGAAGATATAGTGTTTACGGCATCGCAATTCGCACAGAAATGCCATAAGTCGGTCGGTAGTGACGATGTTATCTTTCATGATTCAGTTATGGTTAAAGTTAGACTGTCGATCACGTAAAAGCCGACGACGTACGAACCCGCAAAAAAAGGGACGTAGCCACAGCATAGCGTTTCTGTAAAGGTCTTGGGACACCTTTTGGCACTTAGCTGCTCTACGTCCATGCCAGCCCCATCCGCTATTTTGCAGACGGGACATAACAAGGACTGACAACTATTATACCGTGCCAAAAACAACCTCCTGCGGAGGCTCCCAAGTTTATACAGAAGTATAAAGAGTTGTTACCCTTTTGTATCTCACATTTCGGCTATGCCGAATTGTACGGTTGCAAAGTTAATACATTTTCGCAAATCGAATGATCCGACCGCACCTAATTTTTAAGCGTAAATATACAATAAAAATAATTACGTCATTATCAGGCCGAAAGAGCTGCCCGCCGCGACGTGATCCGCATGCGGCGACAGCGGCCGCACGGCCGCTGCACCAGACGCACACAGCTGCATTTCAACATATTACGACTGCAATCGGATATTATCGCATCAAAACAGACATTTTGTGCCGACGGCGCATACTTCCGACGCCTCGGACGCGCCGACACGGGCCGAACCGACAAGGGTGCTATTATACATTGATACAATCCAACATTTGGCGTCACGCGAGAATCGTCGTGGCGGCGATGCACGGAAGGCAAGCGGCATAGCGCGTAATGCCCGCGCACGCCGACGGCGAGGATAAAAAAAACCGCGCCGAGAATCATTCGGCGCGGTCGCATAAAATATCCCCATTGTCGTACTCGAAGCCGGGGTCGAACCGGCACGGCCGCTTCCGGCCACAGGATTTTAAGTCCGGCGTGTCTACCTATTCCACCATTCGAGCAGTCAGCCTCCGCGGGGAGGTACGACGCGACAAAAGTAGCAAAATTATTTCATTGTACAAATCTTTGATTCTATATAATCGATAACCTTCTCGGCGGGAGTCGGCGGGAACCACGCTATTTCCCCGTCGCGGCGGAACCACGTAAGCTGGCGTTTGGCATAGCGGCGCGAATTGCGCTTTATGGCCTCCACAGCCTCGTCGCGGGTCAGGCGGCCGTCGAAATAGTCGAACATCTCGCGATACCCCACCGTCTGCAACGAGTTCAGCGACCGCAAGTGACTGACGGCGCGCGCCTCCGCCTCCAATCCGCGCTCCATCATCACGTCCACACGCCGATCGATGCGGTCGTAAAGCTCCGCCCGATCGATCTCGGTGCCGATCTTGATTATGCGGTAGGGCCGCTCGCGTCGGCGCCCCGTGCGCAGCGACGAATAGGGCCGCCCCGTGGAGATGCACACCTCCAGAGCACGCAGCACGCGCGCAGGATTGCGGCGGTCGACCACAGCGTAAAACTCGGGATCGAGACTACGCAGTTCCTCGGCCAGCGCATCGACGCCCTCGTCGCGCAAACGCTCGGCGAGCTTCGCGCGCAAGTGCGGATCCCCCTGCGGCATGTCGTCCATGCCCTCGCACAACGCCTTCACGTAAAGGCCCGACCCTCCCGCGGCGACCACTGTGTCGCGTTGGGCGAAAAGGCGCTCCAGCAGCTCCGAGGCCGCCGCCTCGTATGCTCCGCAGTTGAAATCCTCCGTCAGATCGTGCGTGGCGATAAAATAGTGGCGCACGCGCCGCAGCTGCTCGGCGTCGGGTTGCGCCGTGCCGATC
>CAUHCL010000024.1 GCA_959604655.1 uncultured Alistipes sp.
CTAATTCGCTACGTTTTACCCAAATTTACTTTTTCGCTATGTGTTTATTTTATAATTCGTATATTTGTAGGGGAGCTTCGGCGCGAATGCGCCGCAAAGGATACAAGGTCGCCATGACAGACGGAAATCACATATCGCTCAGCGAGTTGCAGCGGCGCATAAAGTGCGCCGTGGAGGAAGCATTGCCCATGCCCGTGTGGGTGGCGGCCGAGATCTCGGAGCTGAAGGTCAACTATTCGGGCCACTGCTACATGGAACTGGTGGAGAAGGCGGACGATGCGGCGGCAATCCGAGGCGGACGCTCCTTGTCGGGTGCGCCCCGCGCGCAGGCCCGCGCCGTGATATGGCGTTCGCAGTACGGCATGCTCTCGGCCTATTTCGAGGCCGAGACGGGCAGCAGGCTCGCGGCGGGGATGAAGATCCTGGCCAAGGTGCTGGTGTCGTACCACGAACTTTACGGCCTCACGTTGCAGATCGTCGACCTCGACGCGTCGTACACGCTGGGCGAGGTGGAGCGGCAGCGTCAGCTCACCATAAAACGGCTTCAGGCAGACGGCGTGTGGGATATGAACCGCCAGACGGCCATGCCCATGCCGGTGCAGCGCGTGGCGGTGGTGTCGAGCGCGTCGGCGGCGGGCTACCGCGACTTCATGAACGAACTCGGCAGCGGCGGATATGCCTTCCGCACCGAGCTGTTCGACGCGGTGGTGCAGGGCGCGGCAGCCGAGGATTCGGTGACGGCGGCCTTGAGTGCCATAGCCGAACGGGCCGACGAGTTCGATGCCGTGGTCATCATCCGCGGCGGCGGTTCGGTGACCGACCTGAGCTGTTTCGACTCCTACCGCATCTGCTCCTACGTGGCGCAGTTTCCGCTGCCCGTGATTACGGGCATAGGCCACGACAAGGATACGAGCGTCGCCGACATGGTGGCGCACAAGTCGCTCAAGACCCCCACGGCCGTGGCGGCGTGGCTCACGGACCGCATGGCGCGCATCGAGGCGTGGCTCGACGAGTCGTCGCGGCGGCTGCACGACACCGCCGTGAACATCGCGCGCGGCGAGAGACTGCGTCTGGAGCGTCTGACCTCCGACGCGGCCCGCGAGAGCGGCATGTATGCCGAGCGGTGTCGGTCGGCACTGGGTTTGCTGCGCGAGCAGATAGCGTCGGCCGCGCTGCGCATGGTGGAGACGGGGCGTTCGCGTCTGGCGGCGGCCGAAGGCGTGGTCGAGGGGCGTTCCCCGCATCGGGTCATGCGCATGGGCTTCGCCGTGGTGCGCAGCGGCGGACGTGCGCTGCTCTCGACAGAGGGGCTTCGCGCGGGCGGACGGATCGAAGTGGAACTTTGCGACGGCGCGCTGGACGCCGACATTACGAGCATAAAAGTAAAGGAATATGGCGAAAAAGAGTGAGAAGAGACCTGCGTACGCCGAGGCTGTGGCCGAGATCGAGGATATATTGTCGCGCCTGCGCGGCGAGCAGATAGGCGTCGACGAGCTGACGGCCGCGGTGAAGCGCGCCACGGAGCTGATCGCTTACTGCAAGGCGCAGCTGCACGACGTGGAGGCCGCCGTGCGGGCGCAGCTCTCCGAGCAGGAGTAAAACCGACGCGGATGATGAAGAAGTTCATAAAATTCATACTCAACGCCTTCCCGCGTCCGTTCCTGCAACGGGCGGCGGGGTGGACCGTGCCGATCCTGGGGCTGTTCTACATCGGCCGCGGCCGCGAGTGCCCGCTCTGCGGATGCCGCCGCCGACGGTTTCTGCCCTACGGCTACGTGACTCCGCGTGCCGACGCGCTCTGCCCCCGATGCCTCGCGCTGGAGCGGCACCGCCTGCTGTGGCTCTATCTGGAGCGCGAGACGCGGCTCACGGCCGAGCTGCCGCGGCTGCTGCATGTGGCGCCCGAGGTGTCGCTCATGCGCAAGCTGCGCCGCGCCTACCGCTCGGTCCCCGAACGTTACGTGACGGCCGATCTGGAGAGCCCGCTGGCCGACATGCACTTCGACATACAGCATATCCCCCTGCCCGACGGCTCGTTCGACGCGGTGATATGCAACCATATAATGGAGCACGTGGAGGACGACCGCCGCGCCATGCGCGAACTGCACCGCATACTGCGCGCGGGAGGTCGGGGCATCGTCCTCGTCCCCGTGGACTACACCCGCGCGGCGACCTTCGAGGACGACTCCATCACCGATGCCGCCGAGCGTACCCGCATCTTCGGGCAGTACGACCACCGCCGCATCTACGGCCGCGACTACGCCGACCGCCTGCGCGGGGCGGGCTTCGAGGTAGAGGAACGCGACTATGCCGCCGAGGTGTCGCCCCGCGAGCGGGAGCTCTACGCCCTGCCGTCGGCCGATCGTTTGTATATTGTGCGTAAACCTTTAACCGATATTTGATTATGGAGGCTTTGCAAAAATACTCGTCGCTGCGGACCTTCGTCCGCGACTCGTTCTCGCCCACCACGCAGGAGCTGGTGGACAAGGCATTGCTGTTCGCCGCCGAGCGCATGGGCGCCTACACCCGTTACGACGGCACCCCGATGATGGATCACGACGTGGCCGTGGCCGAGATCGTGGCGCGCGAGATAGGTCTGGGCCGCAACTCCACCGTGGCGTCCATCCTGCACGACGTGATGCGCATAGCCGTCAAGGAGGACCCCGACGGCGTGGACGAACTCACGCGCCTGATCCGCGCCGAGTTCGGCGACCAGGTGATAGGCATCATCGTGGGTCTGTGCAAGATATCGAACATAAAGCTGAAGGTGTCGAAGGAGCAGGCCGACGATTTCCGCGACATGATAGTCAGCTACTCGGAGGATCCGCGCGTGATACTCATCAAGCTGGCCGACCGTCTGGAGGTGATGCGCAGCCTTCAGATGTTCCCGCCCGACAAGCGCCGCAAGAAGAGCTGGGAGAGCATGAACCTCTACGCCCAGATAGCCCACAAGCTCGGCCTCTACAATCTCAAGAGCGAGCTGGAGGATCTGGCGCTCAAGTGGCTGGAGCCGCGCGACTACGAATACATCTGCCGCCGTCTGGAGGAGACCGAGAGCGAGCGCCGCACGTTCATAGCCCGCTTCCTGCAACCCATCACCGACAAGATCGACCGTCAGGGCATACGCTACCACATAAAGAGCCGCACCAAGTCGATCTACTCGATATGGAACAAGATGCGCAAGCAGAACGTGCCTTTCGAGGGCGTCTACGACATCTTCGCACTGCGCATTATAGTCGACTGCGAGCGCGAGATGGAGAAGCAGATCTGCTGGACGATCTACTCCATCGTGAGCGACTGCTATACCCCCAACCCCGACCGCATGCGCGACTGGATCACCATACCCAAATCGAACGGCTACGAGTCGCTGCACACCACCGTCTCGGCGGGCGAGGGGCGCTGGGTCGAGATACAGATCCGCACCGAGCGCATGGACGCCGTGGCCGAGCGAGGCATCGCGGCCCACTGGCGCTACAAGGGCGTCAAACAGGGCGGGCAGACAGGCGAGCAGTGGCTCAGCCGTCTGCGCGAGGCGCTGGAGGAGACCACCCATTCGCTCTCGCAGCGCTTCGAGGCCAAGCCCTCGTCGGGCGAGATATTCGTGTTCACGCCCAACGGCGACATCCGCAAGCTGCCTGAGGGTGCCACGGTGCTCGATTTCGCTTTCGACATACACTCCAATCTGGGCTCCACCTGCACGGGCGGCAAGGTCAACAACCGCGCCGTGCCCATCCGCGAGGTGCTGCGCAACGGCGACATCGTGGAGGTGGTCACGCAGAAGAACCAGACCCCCAAGGCCGACTGGCTCAACTCGTGCGTGACCTCGAAGGCGCGCTCGCGCATAAAATCGTTCCTGCGCGAGGAGCAGATGAAGCATGCCCGCATGGGGCGCGAGGAACTGGAGCGCAAGCTGAAAAATTGGAAGATCAACGTCCCCATCGACGAGGCGGTGGCCTATCTGGGGCGCCACTTCAAGGTCCGCACGGGCCGCGAGGTCTACTCGATGATAGCCGAACAGAAGGTCGATTTCCTCACGATAAAGGACATCCTGCTGCACTGGATCTCGGGCCGCGCCGAGGAAGAACGCCGCACGGCGGCCGCCGAGGCCGAGGAACGCAAGGCCGAGCAGAAAAAGATCGACGCTGCCGCGACGGCCCCGCGCTCGACCGACGCGCTAATTATCGACGAGAAGATCAACAACATAGAATACAAGCTGGCCAAGTGCTGCAACCCCATCAAGGGCGACAGCGTGTTCGGATTCGTCACCATAGCGTCGGGCATCACCATCCACCGCACCGACTGCCCCAACGCCCGCCGCATGCGCGAGAACTACCCCTACCGCATCATGGAGGCGCGCTGGCGCAACAGCGCCGACGGGGCATTCCGCGCCACGATAGCCATCTCGGCCCGGGACACGGCGGGACTGGCCAACCGGATCACCGAGGTGATTACGCGCGAGCTGAAGCTCAACATCCGCGGCATCAACTTCGTCTCGCGCGGCGACGGCACGGCCCGCGGCACGGTGAGTGTCGAGGTGCCGAGTTCGGGAGTGGTCGACACGCTTATCCACTCGGTGATGAAGATCAAGGGCGTGCAGAAGGCCTACCGCGTGAACAGTTAGCGCCATCGCCCCTTTCGGAAAAAGAAATCCTCGGCGGCCCATGACTTCAAAGTCGGGCCGCCGAGGATTTTATCATGCTTGTGCGGGTCGCCCCGCTCTCCGTCAATATGCCGCCAGTCGGGCCAGCGTCTTTCGGGCTTCGTTCTTTACTACCGCCGAGGCTTCCTCGGCAGCGAGCCTGCGCATGGCTTCCTCTATGGCGGGACGTTGGTACGAGAGCACGAACCAGCCTAACGCCTCCACGGCCGCCGTGCGCAGTTCCTCGTCCTGCGACGGGTCCTCGGCGAAGCGTATGAGCTGCGGCACCGCACGGTGATAGTGGTAGTTGCGGAACGACTTTATCTCCGACAGACGGCGTTTCTGCGGGTTGGCGGCGTCGAGGATGTATTCCATGTCGCGTTGCAGCGACTTCTCGCTGCGCTCCACACGGTCGATGTAGGCCGCCTCGTTGCTCTCACCGAACGCCGCCTCGGGCTGCGCGGCGAAGCGGCGCGCGATCTCGGCCTTGGTCTTGTCGGGATCCAGCAGCGCGAGGGCGTCGGAGGTGTGGTAGGTGACGCGGTTCGATATGTAAGCGTTCACCAGAGCCTCCACGTCGGCGGCGATCAGCGAATCGTCGCCGCAGCGGCCTATGTAGTTCGCGGCCATGCGGCGCACCAGCTCGTAGTCGTCCTCGAGGGCTGCGGGCAGCAGCTCAGTGAACTCGGGCGCATGCTTGGTGCTCAGCAGCTTGAGGCACTCCATGCGCACCGTGCCGTAGGGCGACGTGCGGAACGTGTCGGCCAGCAGCGGCACGATGCCGCGGTAGCCGTTCTCGCTCAGGCGGCGCAGAGCGTAGGCCTGAATGTCGGGGTAGTCGCTCCTGCGCAGTGTATTGAGCCAGTATTTGTCGTCGCGGGCGTGCAGGGTCATGGCCTCGTTGAAGCCCTTCGCATCCTCCGCGTTCTTGAAGCGCAGGGTGGGGTCGCCTATGATGTGGCTTTCCAGATAGAAGGTGCCGCGCGCCCACTGTCCCACGCGCACGCCGCAGGCCAGCAGGCCCATGTAACGGTCGGGCCACTTGTCTTGCAGGCTGTTCACGCTGTTGGCCATGGCGGTGACCGTCTTGCCGCCGCCGAATATGTAGGCTCCCGCGACATATTCGTCGAGATGGAACGAGCCGTTGAAGCAGGCGTCGAACATCACGAAACGGGCCGCGGGCTTCATGCCGTAGATGTCGAGCAGGTCGATGTCCAGCTCGCGGTTGTAGAGCGAGTCGGCCATGCGGGTCGAGTCCGACAGATCGAACCAGCTGCGCGGCACGTCGAGCGATTGCATATAGTTGCCCACGCGCTTCTCGGCGTCGTCGTAACCCGCGGTCTTGCTGCGCAGGTAGCGCTTCACGTTCTCGATCGACGCGCGGACGTCGGACACGTCCTGATAGCCGTTGATGTATTGCGTGTCGGGTGCGCCGTGGTGGTGGCATATGGCCACGTCGAGGGTCTCGTCCTGAAGGTGCTGCATGATGTAGCGCTTCATCGGGAAGCGCGTGTCGAACGTGCAGCAGGCTATGCGGTGGCCGCTCCGCCGCATCGAGGGCAGCTGCTCGCGCAGCGCCACCTGCTCGCCGGCCCATGCGTCGTAGGCCTCCGAGTTGTAGCCGTGGCCGCAGAAGACGAACATGTTGTCGAGACGGTTGGCGGCGCGGTGCTCGGCGGCCGCCTTGCGCAGATATGCCGCCAGCTCGCCGTACTTGTCGACGCCCTCGCGCACGAGGGGCTTTATGCGGGCCGAATAGATGTCGGAGCACAGATGGTGCGCCGAGTCGTGGCGCAGCGAGTAGTAGAAGTATAGCGGGTTGTCGGCGTCGCGGTCGATGAAATCGAACTTCAGGTCGAAATCGTCGTAGAAGCGGTCCGAGGGGACCGACGACTTCTTGCGGTCGGCGGCCTGGTTCATCTTGAACGCCGACGACAGATGCTGCGCGTCGCGCAGCATGGCTATGGGTATGTCGCCTATGAACACCACGCCCTCCAGGGGCATGCGCTTGTCGGCGGCCAGGGCGAGTATGCACTCGCGTACGGATTCGGGCGACTGCCAGTCGTCGCAAATGATGTATGTGCCCAGTCCGTCGGCCTGCACGGCGTCGCGGTACTCGTCCACCGCCTCGCGGCAGCGGTCGTAGCTCGTGCGGTCGATGAATATGGCGAACGACGTGGGTGTCTTGACCGACGGCGCGATGCGTGTCGGCTCGGCCTGCGCGACGGTCGTGGCCGTCGCGGTGAGGGCGAAAAGTATTGCGAATAACCTTTTCATTATCGAATTATTTTAATCGGTTTATCGTCTGGCGCACCTCGGCGGCCAGCTCCTTGTCGGACGTGCGCAGCGCGCGGCACGCCTCCATTATCTCGGCCTTGCGCGACGAGAGCGTGAACCAGCCCAGCGCCTCGGCCGTCATGATGCGCAGTTCGGCGGGCTGCGACTCGTCCTGCAACAGACCGATGAGCTGCGGCACGTACTCGTGGTAGGTGTTGTTGCGCACCGAACGTATGGCTGCGGTGCGGCGCGCGGCGGGAGCCGAGGCGTCGAAGAGCTGTTCCATTTCCCTGTGCTTGATCTTCTGCATGGCGGCGACGGATTCACACAGCTCGTCGAGGGCATGGCTGCGGTCGGTCGGGTAGCCCGAGCCCTCTATCGCGGCCTTGCAGGCTGCCAGCGCCTGCTCCTCGGGAGCGAGTTGCAGGGCCTTGGCGAGGATGTAGGCCACGCGCTGCGACTCGGGGTAGTTCACCGTAACGTCGGCGGCCTTGGCCGGAAGTTCGGGCGCGCCGAGCATCCACGCATACGTTGCGGCGTTGCGGCGCACCACCTCGTAGCTGTCGTAGAGCGCTTCGCCCACCGCCTCGACCAGCTCGGGGCAGTAGCCGTTGCGCGTAAGGAGCTTCAGGCACTCCATGCGGGTGGTGGCGTAGGGGCATTCGCGGTACTCGGCGAGCAGCTCGGCCGCCGAGATCATGCCTCCGTCGGCCAGCATACGAAGCGCTATGCTGCGCACGTCGGCGTTGTCGGCATCCGCAAGTTCGCGCCAGTAGGCGGCGTTGCGGGCGTTGGCAGCCTTGTCGGCGGTGTCGCAGCGGCGCGTCACCATGGTGCGGGCGAGGCCGAGATCGTCGATCGACGCGAAACGGAACGTCGGGTCGCCTATGATGTGACCTTCGAGGGTGGCTATGAGGCGGTTGTACTGGCCTATGCGCACGCCGTGCGAGATGAGTCCCAGCATCTCGTAGGTCCAGCGGTCCTGCAACACGTTCACCGTGTTGCCCTGCGCCACGACGGTGCGGCCGTCGGAGAATATGTAGCTGCCCGCGATGTAGCCCGCGCGGTGGAACGAACCGTTGTAGCACGCGTTGAACATCACGAAGCGGGGCTGCGGACGCTTGTCCTTCAGATCGTCGAGCGTCAGATCGCCCTCGCGGCCCGCGGCCTTATCCTCGGCGGGAGCGAAGAACTCCTCGAAGAACTTGTCGGTGAGGCGGTACTTCTCCTTGAAATACTCCACGGCACCCGCCACGTCGCCGTCGGCCTTGCGCTTCTCGCGCGCGAGCATGTAGTATATCTCGCTGCGCAGCGCCGCGGCACGGTCGTCGAACGTCTCGGGCTCGCTCTCGGCGCTGATGTGCTGCTTGTCGGGCGAGCCGTGCTCGTTGAACAGCATCACGTCGACCTCGGGGCGCGCCAGCTGGTCGAAGAGGTTGTATTTCATGTTTTCCTCCATGCGGAAGTTGAGCTGCACCAGTGCGCGGTAGTCGTTGCGCACCACCTGCGGGAACATCTCGCCCACGGCTATGCGCTCGTCCATCCACGCCGTGAGGCAGTCGGAGTTGTAGCCGTGGCCCGCGTAGGTCACCACGTGGTCCAAATCGGTGTCGCGGCCGCGTTCGGCCACCGCCTTGCGCAGATAGCGCGCTATGGCTTCGTACTTGTCGCCGCCCAATTGCTCGGGGTAGAGTATGCGGCCCGAGTAGAACGTGGGGTCGAGGCGCTGCGGCGAGTCGGGCGAGAGACGGTAGTAGAACCGCAGCGGGTTGATCGAGTCGCGCTCGATGAACTCGAAGCTCAAGTGCAGGTCGTCGTAGAAACGGTCGCTGGTCACCGAGGCGTCGTCCTTGGGGAATGTCTGCTCGTTCATCTTGAACGCCGTGGTCATGTGCTGGGCGTTCTGCACGCTCACGAAGGGCACGTCGCCGATGAACACCGCGCCCTCCAGAGGCATGCGCTTCATGTTGGACTTGTGGAGCCGTGCGAGGCAGTCGCGCACCTCATCGGGCGTCTGCCACTCGGCCGAGAGGGTGTACACGGCCAGCTCGTCGCGGTCGAGGGCGTCGCGGTAGGCATCGACTTCGGCGCGGCAGCGGCGGTATGTCTCGGCGTCGATCACTATGGCGAACGAGGTGGGGTGTTTGGCCGCGGGGCGCTCGACCGTTATCTTGGTTTTGGCGGCATACGACGGCAGCGCCAGGGCTGCTGCGGCCGCGAGGGTAAATATGAGGTTTTTCATTTCAGTCTGTTTTTACGCTCTATTTTTCGGAAGTTAAACGGGTGCGGGCGCGGGTCACCTCGCGCGTCAGTTCCTCCGACATGCCGCCCTTCTCCAGCAGGCGGTCGCATGTCTCTATTATCACGCCGCGGTTGGCCGAGAGGTTGAACCACGCCAGTGCCTCGGCCATGAGCACGCGAAGTTCCTCGTCCTCGGTCTCGTCGCCGAGGATTCGGGCGAACTCGCCTGCGAACTGGTTGAGCGGGCGGTTCTTGAGATAGGTGGTGTAGAATCGGCGCCACTTGCCGTTGTCGCGGTCGGCTATGTCGGCCAGATCCTTGGGCATGCCCTTCACCGTCTCGCTGTCCAGAGCGCCCAGCAGCTCCTTCTTGTATTTCTCGGCGTTGCAGAAGTCTGCGTCGGCGAAGCGCTTCTCCACGGCGGCCTTCACCTTGTCGCGGTCGAAGCACTTGAGCGACTGCACGGTCTGGAACACCACGCGGGCCGAGTTGTGGTCGTCGATGTAGGTGTCGACCAGCAGCGGGATGAAATCGTCGTCGCCCACGCGGCCCATGCGCGTGACGCCTATGCGGCGCAGGAACTCGAACTCGTCGCTCACCGACGCCATGAGTATCTTCTTGAACTCTGGCCCGTTGAGGCTCTCGGCGAGGCGGAATGCGGTGTGGCGCACCACGGCGTAGGGCGAGTGCATGAATTGGTCGAGCAGCACCTCGCCCGTCTTCGGGTAGTTTTCCTCGTAGAGACGTATGAGGGCCAGCGAACGCATGTCGGCGATGTCGCTGTCGAGCTGCGCGAGCCAGTATTCGGGCTCTTTGCGCAGCACGTTGCGGTTGATGTCGAGACGCTCGGCGTCGGGGCTGCCAAACGCGAGGGTCGGGTCGCCCGAGATGTGCGATTCGAGTATGTTGATGTGCTTGGCCCATGCGCCCACGCGCATGCCGTGGGCCAGCAGGCCGAGCAGGTCGAAGGCCGACTTGTCCTGAAGCACGTTCACGCTGTTGGCCCACGCCACGCAGCAGTCGCCCTCGGCGAAGATGTATTTGCCCGCTATGTAGTCGCCGTTGCGGAAGTCGCCGTTGTAGCATGCGTCGAATATCACCATGCGGGCGTTGGGGCGTATGTCGTTGATTTCTTCGTTGATGATGCCCAGCCGCAGGTCGAGCAGCGAATCCTTCTCCATGGCGGCGGGAGTCTCGGCGTCGGCGTACCACGCCGAGTCGAGTCCCCACTTCTCGGCCGATTTGCGGGCGAATTCGGGATTGCGGCGGTAGAGCGAGCGCAGGCGCGTCTCCATCTGCTCCACGTGGGCGTCGCTCTCCGTGGTCACGGGGTCGCCCGACACGTACTGGCGGTAGTAGTCGCCGTGCTCGTGGAACACCATGAAGTCGAGGTCCTTGCGGCGCAGCTCGCGGATCAGGTCGTATTTCATGTAGGGATCCATCGAGTAGCGCAGATACTTGGCCGTGTTGCCGTGCGAGAATCGGTCGCCGAACTGCTCGCGCGTGATCTGCTGCTCGCTGCGCCATGCGGTGAGCGAGTTGGAGTAGGATCCGTGGCCCGTGTACGACACGAAGCGGTCGAACTCGTTGCCCGAGCGGTGCTCGCGCACGGCCTTCTCCAGATAGCGGGCTATCTGCGCATAGGGGTCGCCGTTGCTCGTCTGGGGCTTGATGCGCGCCGAGTAGATGTCGCACGAGATGTATTGCGGCGAGTCGGGAGCCATGGCGTAGAAGTGCATGAGGCCCTTGGCAGGCTCGTCGAGCGGGGTGAACTTCAGATCGAAGTCGTCGTAGAAGCGGTCCGAGGGTACCGAGCACTCTTCGAGCGGGAATTTGCGCTCGTCCATCTTGAACGCCGAGGTGAGGTGCTGGGCGCGGGTTATCATCGCTATGGGCACCTCGCCTATGAATACGCAGCCCTCCAGAGCTTCCTCGTCGTGGAGGCGTCGGAGAAGCGCACGCACCTCATCGGGCGACTTCCATTGCGCGTAGGCCACGAACACGGGCAGTCCCTCGCTCTCCACGGTCTGCTTGTAGAGAGCTATCTGTTGCCGACAGTTGACGTAGGTGAGGCTGTCGGTAATCACGGCGAACGACGAGGCGCCCTTGGCGGCGGGCCGTTCCACCTGCTGCGCGCGCCCCGCGGTCGCCGCAACCACGGCGGCGAGCAGAAACGCGCATAATCTTATTTTACGAATCATTTATGTGAGTTTTTTTGCTTGTCTTTTCATGTTGCCCCCTACAACGTCGGAAGTTCGCCGCTTGTCGGCGGCGAACTGTCCGTGCGTCGGGGTGTGTTCGGGGCGCGTCAGAACGTGAGACCCGCCTTTACCGTCAGGAACCCGCGGCGACCCAGGTCGCGGCCTATGTCGGAGTCGAGTGCCTTGTAAATGTCGCCCGAGACCGTGGCGAATACCGACGAGCGGCCGTTGAATATGCCGTGCCGCGTGTAGGTCAGCTCGCCGCCCAGCGAGTAGTGGTCGCAGCGCAAGTAGTCGTAGTCGTGCAGCACCATGTCGGTGTAGATCTCCGACGAGGCGTTGCGGCCCGTGTAGACGTGCTCGCTGTCGAGCGAGTGCTTGTACTCTCCGCGCGCGCCGAGAAGTATGGAGTTGTCGCCGAAGCGGAAGTTCTTCTTGACGTGGGCGCCGAAGCGTATGCCGTCCGTCGACTGCGTGCTGCGGGGGATGTAGTAGATGTCCGACAGCTTTTCGTGGCGGACCTCGATGCCCGCCAGCCAGCGGTAGGCCTCGCCGCCGTCGCGGTTCATGTAGTCGAGGATGAATCCCGCGCGTCGCGTCGAGAAGTTCGAGCGGATGTTCTTCGAGAGCACCACCCATTGGCTCACCTCGTAAGTGTTGTCGAATATCTGCACGTACTCTATGCCGTCGATGCTGCGGTCGTAGTACTCGGTGTCGAGGACGAGGGCGTTGCGCTCGTCCATGTTCCACAGCAGGTTGAGCTTGCCGATCCAGATGTTCTCCTTGGTCGTGCCGATGATCTTGGGCGTGGTGTAGTTGTTGTTGGCGTCCTCCACGGTGTGGGTGTACTTGCCCGAGAGCAGCAGCTTCACGTCGTCGTTCGCGAACGAGTACTGCACCCCGCCGCCCAGCGTGTTGGCGTTGTAGTCGCGCAGACCCGATACGGTTTGCGCGCCGAGCTCGCCCTCGGTGAAGAATCCCGGGGCCAGCACCTCCCACACGGGCTGGTTGACGAAGCTCACCGAGTTCAGGTTCAATCCGTCCTCACGGCGCGATACGTAGGTGAAGTCGGCGCCCACGGCGTGACGGCCCATGGTGACCGCCACCGACGGGGTGACGGCGAATTTCGACATCATCATCTTGGGACGGGGGTCCATCTGCTTGGCTCCCTGCGCGTTGGTGTAGTCGATGCCCGCGCCGAGCACCAGTCGGTCCCACAGCACGGGGGTCGCGGCCTTCAGTCCGAGCGAATAGTCCATGTTGATCCAGTCGCTCTCGTTGCGGTCGGCTATGTAGAAGGGCATGCCGCGCAGGGGGTCGATGAGCGAGGCGTTGAAACGCGCGTCGCGGATCTTGTCGTGCGTGTAGTCGAAGTATCCCCACAGGAAGGTGCCGCCCAGATTGTCGAACGTGCCGCCGCCATCGGTCGAGAAGCCGTAGGAGTCGTTGTTCGCCCCTTCCTGGGCGCGTCTGTATCCGCCCTTGGTCTTGCCGTAGTTTATGCCCAGCGTGCTGTATCGTCCCATGGCGTCGAGCTGCGCACCCGCGGCGTTGTCGGTGTTGGTAAACCAGAGGCTCTCCATCTTCATGCGCTCGATGCTCGCGGGCGTGGCGGCCTGCTGGGCCGCGGCGCCGAGCGTCGTTGCCGCCAGGGCCAGTGAAAGCGCTGTAAGTCTTATGTTTTTCATCGTTGAGTTCTGTTTTTTATGCGTTTGACATGATTATTCGGCCCACGGGCTCCACGAGGGGCGTCTCTCGCCGTTGCGGCGTATTGCGGGGCGGTCCATCACCTCGAAATCGTCGGTCGAGTTGTTGGTGTCCTGATATATGGGCGTGCCGTCGTCGCGCGTGGCGACCACCTTGCGGCAGATGCTCTTGCCCAGATAGGTGCCGCCCACGGAAGCCGCGCCCGAATCGATGATGCCCGGGATTCGCTTCATGTTCAAGTCGCTCATGGTGGGGATCAGCTCCACGGCGTCGAGGATGTCGCCCACGGGCATGCGGGCATACTCCTGCCCCGAGCCGCCGACCACCTTCTGCGTGGTGACGCCCACCTTCCAGTAGTCGTCGTCGCCGAAGGCGAGGTTGCGCCCGGGCTGGTAGAGGCAGAACGCCGAGCCGCTCACCGACGTGAGCCACTGCATCTTGTTGATGTATCCCGACCAGAACACGTAGGGCAGGTCGGGGACGTCCTCGTTCACGCGCTGCGGGTTGCCTGCCCAGCACTCCCACTCCGACTTCGAGTTGTCGATGAGTCCGAAGGCGCCCGAGAAGCTGGTGTTCTTGGTGTGGTCGGCAGCCTCCTGCGCTATCACCACCGACTCGCCCGGCAGCAGCGGCCAGTCGTCGCCGTCGCCCTGTATCTGCCACAGCGTGACGCCGTAGGCGTATCGGTCCACGCCGTCCTCGGCGGGCCATGCGGGCAGGCTCGTGGTGGCGAAGGCGGGATGGAGCTGCGTGAGGCAGAGGTGGTCGAGATATACCGTCTCGTCGCCGTTGTTGTAGATCTCGTAGAACTGTCCTCGGAAGTAGTTGCCCGGGGCGCCGCAGTAGTATATCTCGCGGAAGCAGATGGGCGAGCCGAGTATGGGGCGCACCGATATGGTGGTCGAGGCGTCGATGCGCTCGGGCGTCACGTCGTCGATCAGCGCCACGTTCTGGTTCAGGGCGTTGAGTATGTAGCTCTTGCCGCCGAGCTTCTCGGTCTTGCGCACGGTGACGTTGTAGATTCCGGGGGTCAGACGCGCCTTGGCTATGCCGTCGCTGCCGACGGGAACGACGGTCTCGATCATCTCCGAGAAGTTGTTGAACTTGACCTCCAGATCGGCGAACCACTCGTCGGGGGCGCTGACGGTGTTGCCGTCGGGATCGGAGAAGTCGGCGATGTCGACCTTGTAGGCCACGTCGATGAGGCGTATCACCTCGGCCTTGTCGGCCTCGTTCATCATTTCGGCGCACGCGCCCGCCAGAAACGCTGCGGCGAGGGCGGCTATGGTGTGTATGTATCTTTTCATTACGATGGTCGTTTGGTTATTTTATGATTGCGGTGAGCGAGAGTCCGAAGAAGAACGTGTCGTCGTTGCGGCGCACGAACTTGCCCGGGGTCTTGGTGCTCTGCCACAGCGGGGTGCTGCGGAACGCGTTGTTGGCGTAGAACGATATGCGCAGGTAATCCTTGATCTCCTTGGTGACGTTGATGTTCATGCAGAGCACGGGCGACATGTAGCTGTCCTTGATGTTGCGGCGCACGTCGAGCTCCTTGCGCACGTCGAGCACCTTGAATTCCTCCTGCTCGAACATCGACTCGTTGAAATCGTACATCTTGCCGTCGTTGACCGACACGTACTTCACGGGTATCTCGTCGTTGATGTACTTCTCCCATGTGTTCTCGCGCCATACCACGTTGGCCGTGGCCGAGATCACGAAGCCTATGCTCGGTATGTTGTGCACGGCCTTGAGGTTGGTCGACAGTATCTCGTTGTGCAGATGCTTTCCGTCGGCGAACACTCCCACATGGTCGTAGATGTTGCCCGACGAGGCGCGGTCGTAAGTGAAGCCGTTCTTCCAGCTCTCGGTGTGCGTCCATGCGCCGTCGAGGATGAATCGCGTGCGGATGGCGTCTATACGGCCGAAATCGAGCGACAACTCTATACCCTTGGTTTCATATGCGGCGTTGTTGGTGGGCATCGAGTAGTAGAGCAGTATGGGCGTCGACGATTCCTCCCTCAGGGCGGGCAGCGTGGTGCCGTCCTCGGGCAGTCCGTCGGCCACGGCGTATTTTACCAGATCGACGCTGCGGTACGAATTGACGGTCGACGAGAAGGCGTAGCCGTTGGTGCTGCGGTCCTTGAACAGCGTCACCGATCCGTTCACCTGACCGATCTTGAAGTCCACTCCCGCCTCGTACTTGGTGGCGGTGGCCATCTTCAGGTCGTAGTTCTTGGTGTCGAACACGCGGGTGGTGATTATCTGGAACTTCTGCGCGTCGGGAGTGGTGATCGACGTCGCGTTGTTGAAGTTGAGCAGGTCGAAATAGGCCTCCTGCGGATAGAGCAGCGCCAGCGTGGGGGTCTTGGCCGTGACGCCGTAGCCGCCGCGGATGAAGAGGCGGTTGGGGATGATCTCCAGCGATGCGTTGAGTCGCGGTGCGGCCACGCCGTCGAAATCGAACACCTTGTCGTAACGCACGCCCGCCACGATGTTGAGGTTGCGCTCGGCGAAACGGAGGTTGAACGCCTCCTCGGCGAAGAGTCCGAGCGTCGACATGAACGGCACGTCGTCGTAAGCCCTCTCACGCTGCGTGGCGTAGTTGTACGACAGGTTGCGCTGCGGCGGGCAGTCGGGGTCGTAGACCTTGCCGCGGCCCGTGTTGCCGTCGTTCTTGAAGTCGGCGCCGATCTTTATGAAGTGGCTCGTGGGGCCAGCCTTGCCCGAGAAGTTGGCCACCACCTGGGCGTAGGTGTTCAGCTCCTTGCCGTAGATGTTGTAGGCGTAGAAGTAGCTGTTGGGCGTTCTCCAGGCCTTGTCGGTGCTGGTGCCGTCGATCAGCACGCTGCCGTCCTCGGCGTAGATGGGGGTACCCTGCACACTGGAGAGCATGTCGCCGTCGGTCTTCGAGGTCGAGAACGACCACTCGGCATTTCCCGCCATGTCCTCGTAATAGGTGTGCTTGTCGGTGAGCGTGAACGACGCGGCGTATTTTATGTTGTTGAACCAGCCCTTGTCGAACGACACTGTGCCTTTGGTGTTGAAACGGTAGCGGCGCTCCTTCTGCGATTTGTAGGTGATATCGTTCTCATCCCCGGGAGTGGGTTTGTCCTTGTCGTCGTAGTTGCCGAACGAGAGGGTCGAGTTGGTGTACCACCTGCCGATGCTGTTGGTGTAGCCCACGGTGGCGTTCACGCGGTTGTAGTGCGAGTAGCCCTCGGTGGGTTTGTACTGCGAGTAGGTGTAGTCGGCGCTGTAATTGAGCGCACCCGCCGACCTGCCCGCTTTCTCGCCGAGCTGTATGCCGTGCGTGGCCGACACCTGGTAGAGGTTGGGATTCATGGTCAGCTTCACCTGGAGCGGAGCGCGGCCCGCCTTCGAGTTCACCAGCACAGCACCCGAGGTGATGTCGCCGTACTCGACCGAGGCTATGCCTCGTATCACCTCCACCGACTCGATGTTGTCGGTCGATATCTGGCGCATGTCGACGCCCGAGGTAGGGGTCGCCATGGCGGCGTGGCCGTTGCCGAGTGCACTGTTGAAGGCCATCTCTCCGCCCATCGCCGCGTCCACGTTCTGCATGTTGGAGTTGTTCGACAGCGGCGAGCCGTCCATTATGACGGCCGTGCCGAGGCTCGAACCGCCGCGGATGGAGAATACCGACGCCTGCGCGAGGGTGAGGTTGTCGGTCGACTGCACGGTCGATCCGGGCAGCAGGCTCATCACGTCCGACAGCGAGGTCGACTGTATGTGGTCCATGGCCGTGCGCGAGATGGTCGACGAGGTGGCTGCGCCAGCCTTGCCCGCTTCAGCCGTCACCACCACGTCCTCCACGCGGAAGTTGGCGGGTTGCAGGTCGAGCTTGATGACGTTTTCACCCCCCCCCTTTACGGTCACCACCGTCTCCAGAGGTTCGTAGCCGAGGAAGGAGACCTCGATCTTCTGCTTGCCCGCAGGCACGTTCTTGAAACGGAACTCGCCCTTGTTGTCCGTCACGGTCTGAAGCCCTGCGTCGGGAAGATGCACGAGCGCGTAGGCGACGGGACTCTTGCTGTCGGCGGCCGCTACGGTGCCGCTCAGCGAGGCTTTGGTCTGCGCATTCGACGGCAACACTGCGGCTGCGGCCGCCAGTATCGCCGAGATACAAAGTTTGGCAAAAATTTTCATACGCATTTGTTTGGGTTTATTGTAAATTTTCGTTGTCTGCCTGTCGACAGTGCAAAGGTAGCGGGCACCGTTTCGTTCGGCAATACCCTGATCAAGGGATAAACGCCGCGCGACATAACTGTTTATAATGATGCCGCGGGCCTCCTTTTGCTTACAAATCGCATTCTTTGGTCATTCGCGACATTACGGATCGAAAGTTTCGGGGCTAAATGCCGATTTTTCAGGACTATATCTCATTGCTTTTGTATCTGCAAAAGTAACATAAAAAATTTATTTATATTCTGTTCGGTCGTTATTTATGTTCCATATGGTGGCAAATGCGCATTATTATGCATTTATTATTCCATATTTTACCTTATATATTATGGTTCGCGTCGCTGCGGTTATGAAACGTAACGCCGCGACGCGAAGAAATGCAGTCCGCAGGACTGCGCGGGCCGCAGCCTCTGCCCCGCGGAGGCCCGCAACTCACTTTACGTTCGTCTGCGCCCTCCGCAGGCTGCGACCCGAAAACATTTTATTAATACACACGCGCCAGCCCATCCCGCGGCAGAAGCGATTTCGGACAAAGGGCGGCCGTGGCGACGGAGCGTAAAGAATCGGAAATCTTTTGATTGCTTCAAAAGTGCCGCAGGCATCCGATTCAGCGAAGGCGCAAGGACGACCCCGAAATCGTTTCCCCGCGGCGGTTTTTAACTGCGCTGCGCTTGTTTTCCTCCTTCGCGCCTCGGCAATTCATGCAAGCATGATTGCTCTCGGCTTGGCGTCGGTTCGCGCTACCTTTTGACGTCAAAAGGTGGCATAATTATCGGTTGAGATGCCAATCCTCACTTACGTTCGGTGGCATGACGACCTATATTTTCATAAAACAGGCGTTACGCCTGCGACTCGCAGAGTCGTGCGGGCCGCAGGCCACGGCCCGAAAACTTTCCCTCTACGACGTCTGCGGCTCTTTGAGCCGCGCAGTTCGCTGCCCGAACAACTTCGCCGCTGCGCGGCGTTATCTTCGGCGGCTCGCGCAAAGCGCGACCCCCGCAGCCGCCGAAGATAAATTTTACCCCCCCCGTCCCCCCGCCTTATCCGCTCCCGATTGTGGCGAATTTGTCCGTTTGGAAAGAAAGCGTCGGCATTTCTTTGTCGTTTCGATATTAAATCTTACCTTTGGTAAAATTTACACTCCGACCTGAAACTTCCGAAAGAAACCGTTATCCAAATACAAAAAATTATGGCAATCAACAGAAAAGACTTTCTAAAGACCTTGGGCGGCATGGCGCTGTTCACCATCGTTCCGCGCCGCGTGCTCGGAGGCCCGGGTCATGTGGCCCCCAACGACCAGCTGACCAAGGGTATCATCGGCATGGGAGGCATCGGCTTCAGCGAGAACCACTTCTCGAGCAGCGAGGCTTGCCGACTGGTAGCCATGTGCGACGTCGACAGCGAGCACCTCAAAAAGGGCGTCACGCTGGCCAAGAGCCGCCTGAACGAGACCGTCACGGGATACCATTTCTACCGCGACCTTATCAACGACCCCAACGTCGACGTGGTACACATCGCCACTCCGCCCCACTGGCACGGAATCATGGCCGTGGAGGCCGCCAAGGCTGGCAAGGACATCTGGTGCGAGAAACCCATGACGCGTACCATCGGCGAGGGCAAGCGCGTGATGGAGGCCGTGCGTCAGAACAACCGCATATTCCGCCTCAACACGTGGTTCCGCTTCAAGGACACCTTCTACGGACTGGGCACCACCGTTAAGCCCCTCAAGAAGCTGGTCGACAGCGGCATGCTGGGCTGGCCTCTGAAGGTCACCATCTCGGGCTACACGGGCTTCAACTGGAAATTCTTCTGGGTGGGCAAGGAGAATCTCGCTCCGCAGCCTGTACCCAAGCAGCTCGACTACGATCTGTGGCTGGGTCCCGCGCCCTACAAGCCCTATAACGAGCACCGCACCCACCAGACCTTCCGCGGTTACTGGGACTACGACGGCGGCGGTCTGGGCGATATGGGCCAGCACTACATCGACCCCGTGCAGTACATCCTGGGCAAGGACAACACCTCGCCCGTGAAGGTCGAGGTGGACGCTCCGCAGCAGCACCCCGACGCCATCGGCACGTGGCGCAAGATCGTCTACACCTACGACGACGGCTGCCAGATCATCCTCCAGGGCGAGGCCCACGGCGATCCCACGGCCCCCTATATCGAGGGTCCCAAGGGTAAGGTATACCAGGGCTTCAACTGCACCATCCCCAACGTGATGGATAAACTCTCGGAGCTGCCCGATCCCGAACCGCAGAACACCGACTTCATCAAGTGTATCCACACCCGCGAGAAGTTCGCCCTGAACGAGATCAACGGCTTCCGCTCGGCCACCATAGTCAACATGGGCGTATGCGCGCTGCGTCTGAACCGCACGCTCGAATTCGACCCCGTGAAGTTGCAGTTCATCGGCGACGATGCGGCCAACGCGCTCATCGACCAGCCCATGCGCGCACCGTGGAAAATCTAACGCTAACCTCAAAACACCAAAGATCAATGAAAAGACTATTCATTATATTGACCCTGGCGGCATCGATGGCCTTCACGGCCGTCCATGCTCAGGATGCGCGAGGCCGCGTCACCTCGACCATCGTCGCCGACGCGCTGGCTCAGTTGCCTGCCGAGACGCCCGATAATTACAACCAAATCATGGGCGAGCTGGCCGCCACAGGCAGCGAGGGCATACAGATGCTCGGCTCGATGCTCAAACCCGCAGGCGAAGGGGTGAAGAACTCGACCATAGAATACGCACTCAACGGCGTGGCCGCCTATGTGTCGAAAGACCATGAGGCGCTTCGCGGCGGCGTGCGCGAAGGCCTGAAGGCCGCAGTGGCCAAGGTGGGCGACAATCCCAACAAGGCGTTCCTTATGACGGTGCTGGAGCAGTGCGCCACGGCCGACGACGCCCCGTTCTACGCGGGTCTGCTCGGCGACGAGTATCTGGGCAACTTCGCGGCACGCGCGCTGGCCTCGATCGCAGGTACCGAGGACGTTGTGCTGGAGCTCATGCAGAGTCAGAACGACAACGGCCTGAGCAAGGCCCTGCTGGCACAGATAGCATCGTACAAGCACCATTTCCACGGTGCGGAGGATATCCTCATCGAGTGGGCCAAGAGCGCCACTCCCGAGGAAGCCGTACATATTTATAATGCGCTTGCCCTGAGCGGCGGCGAGAAGGCTGCCAAGGTGCTGGGCGCGGCCGCCAAGGCTGCGGGCTACACCTTCGAGCAGACCGACGCCTACGGCGCATACCTCATCCTGCTCAACGGCCACCTGATGAAGCACAGCCCCAAGGCTGTGGAGAGCGCCGCCAAGCAGATGATGAAGTTCGGCAAGAGCAACGTGCGTCTGGCGGGACTGGACCTGTTGGTGCAGCTCAAGGGCGAGGCCGTTACTCCGCTGGTGGTGAAGGCCCTTTCGGATAAGTGCCGCGAGTACCGTTACGGTGCCATGCGTGCCGCCGAGGCGTTCGCCGATGACAAGACCTATGCCGCCGTGGCTGCCGCCATGCCCCGTCTGGGCGACGATGCCAAGATAGACGTAATCAACTGGCTGGGCGCCAACCACGCCGCATCGCAGATCGACGCCGTGTGCGCGCAGATCTCGAACCCCAATGCCGAGATAGCCGTGGAGGCCATCGAGGCCGCGAGCCGCATAGGCGGTGAGAAGGCTCTCAAGGCCATCCTCGCCAAGGTGGAGACGCTCGACAATTCGGACAAAGAGCTGCTGACCGTGGTGCACAACGCGCTCCTCTCGTTCAACGGCAAGATCAACGAAGGCATCGTCGAGGCTCTGGACGGTAACCAGATCAGCAAGGCCATGGCTTACGGTGTGCTGAACACCCGCCGCATCCCCGAGGCTGCCGCCAAGGTTTTGGCCGCTGCCCAAGCGGGCGACGAGGCTGCTATCGCCGTTCTGCCCAACGTGGTAAGCGAGAAGGACTTCGACGCCGTATGCAGCATGCTGGAGGCAGGCAAGAGCGTAAGCACGGCCGTCAACAAGGCCATTCAGGACAAACCCGCCGCCGAGCAGGTGAAAATGATCGAGGCCCGCATGGCCAAGGCGGGCGACAACAAGCATCTCTACTATCCCGTTCTGGCCGCCACGGGTTCTGCCGAGGTGATCCCCATGCTGGTGGAGGGATATAAGGCGGGCAACAAGCAGAATGCTGCTTTCGCAGGCATGATGATGGTCAACGACGCTGCCATGATACAGCCCATGTACGACATCGCCGCATCGAACGCCGACCTCAAGTCGCAGGCTCTCGGCCGTTACATACAGTTGGTGGGTGCTTCGAAGCTCAACGGCGAGCAGAAGTACATGAAGTACCGTCAGGCTCTCGAACTCGACCCCGTAACGGAGCTCAAGAACCGCGCTCTGCGCGCCCTGTCGGCCACGCAGACCTACCAGGGCATGATGCTCGCTGCCGAGTATCTCGACACCGAGGCCACGGCGCAGGCTGCGGCCAACACCGTGCTGGAGATCGCCACCAAGCATCCCGAGTTTTACAGCGCCGAGGTGAAGGCTCTGCTCGAAAAGGTGGGTGCGACGCTCAACGACGGCGACGCCGTTTACAAGCGCAAGGATATCGAGAAGTTCATCTCGGAGAACAAGGAGCGCGAGTCGCACTCGATCGTATCGAAACTCACCCCCGAGGAGGAGGCCGAGGGTTACGAGATGCTCTTCGACGGCGTGTCGATGGACAAGTGGCAGGGCAACACCACCGCCTACCAGCCCATCGACGGCTACATGTACGTGACCGCATCGTACGGCAGCACGGGCAACCTCTATTCGGTTAAGGAGTACGACGACTTCGTGCTGCGCTTCGAGTTCTGCTTCGACCGCGCGGGCGTCAACAACGGCGTGGGCATCCGTACCCCGATGGGCGTGGACGCCGCATACCACGGCATGGAGATACAGATCCTCGACCACGACGACCCCATCTACGCCAACCTGCGCGAGTATCAGGTTCACGGTTCGGTCTACGGCATCATCCCCGCCAAGCGCATCGTATCTCCCGAGTTGGGTGTATGGAACACCGAGGAGATCCGCGCCAAGGGCGACCACATCACCGTGATCGTCAATGGCGAAGTGATCGTCGACGGCAACATCCGCAAGGCCTGCAAGGGTCATAACGTGGCTCCCGACGGCAGCAACAACAATCCCTACACGGTCGATCACCTCAACCACCCGGGTCTGTTCAACAAGAAGGGCCACATCGGCTTCCTGGGCCACGGACAGGGTATCAAGCTGCGCAACGTGCGTATCAAGGAGCTCTAACCGTTCCGCTTTCGCTACATCACCGCCCGAGACGATTTCTCGGGCGGTTTTTTTGTTGCGGTGCGGGTACTCGGGCGGGAGGCTGCGGCCCGCGCGACTCTAACGAGTCGCAGTCTTCCATGATTATTTTATCCGTTACCTTTTGTGCGGACAAAAGGTAACCGAAAAACCGCCGCGGTGAAACGATT
>CAUHCL010000025.1 GCA_959604655.1 uncultured Alistipes sp.
TGCCGAGTAGGTGTAGGGATCGTTGCGCATCATTCCCGTCGACATGTATGCCGAAGCCGAGTATGCCAGTGCGCGCGCCTCGCGCATCTCCTGGAATACGATCGAGTTCATGCCGCCGCCGAAGTAGCTGTTGTAGAGCTGCATCGCGGGGTCGTTGGCCACGTCGAACTTCTCGCCGCGGTTCGAGAACTGGTAGTAATATATCTGTTTGGCGTCGTACTGTGCCAGAACGACCTTGTTCTCTGGCGTGAGCTGCACGGGATACTCCTTGCTCTTGGCCGCCTGCTTCGTGCCGAACGAGTGGCCTTCGAGCGTGCCGCGCAGTCGGTCGAGCTCCGACGGACCGTAATAGGCTATGCGGTGGGCATACTCCTTGAGGCCGTGTATGCGGTCGATCAGCTCGTCCGACGTTACGGCCTGCACCGCCTCGTTGCTCATCGTGCGCGCCTTCACGGCTTCCTCGCCGTAGGCGGTGAACTGGCGCAGGGCCGAGAAGTTGGCCGCCTGGCTCAGCTTGTCGTCGGCGCGGGCCTTGAGTATGTCGCTCTTGAGCTGCGCCAGAACGGCATCGTCGCCCTTCACGTTGGCGATGTAATCCTCCACCAGCGCCAGCGCCTTGTCCTCGTTCTCGGCCAATCCGCTGATCGTGAGCTGCAACATCTGCGGCTGCACGCTCACGCGCATGTCGCAGGCCAGGGCATAGAGTTCCGACTGTATCTGCTCGGCGCTCTTGGCGTCGGTGCCCAGATAGTCCCAGTACTGCTGCAAGGCCATCGACAGTGCGGGATCGTCGTTGGCTCCCATGTCGTAGATCCAGCTCATGAAGAAGAGTCCGTTGGTCTCGTTCTTCTTATAGAGTATGTTCATGCCGTCCTGCTCGAATACCGTCAGATCCTTGTCGTAGTCCACGAATACGGGCTCTATGGGCTTCGCCTCCGACGCCTGCACCTCGGCGAGGAAATCGCTCACGGCGTCGCGGTTGGTGGCTATGGGGGTTATGTGCGGCTTCTCGATCTTCTTCTGGTCGGGATCCTCGCCCTGCAATTTGTATATTACGGCGTAGTTATTGTCGCCCAGCGTCTTCTGCGCCCACGCCACCACGTCGGCCTTGGTGATGCGCGACAGACGGTCGATGCGCGCCACCTCGTCGGCCCAGTCGGTGCCGCCGATGAAGCTCTCCACGTATGCCTGCGCGCGTCCCGTGTTCGAGTCGAGACGCTGCATTATGCGTCGCTTGTAGTTGGCTACGGTCGCCGTGATGACCGATTCGTCGAAGTCGCCCTTGCGCAGCTTGTCGATCTCGGCCAGCGCCAGCGCCTTCACCTCGTCGAGCGTCTGTCCCTCGCGAGGCACGCCCTCGATCCATATGCCGCCGTAGTCGATGCCTATCATCGGGTAGGCGTATACGCTCTGTGCCTTCTGCTGCTGGTTGATGTCCAGATCGACCAGACCGCACTTGCCGTTCGAGAGCACGTTGCCCGCTATCTCGGCTATGTCGGCATCCTTAGAGCGCACGCCGCCGCAGGGCCATCCCATCATGATGAACTCGGCCTCGTTGCCGTATACGGTCTTGGTGCGCACCTCGGTGATGGGCTCTTCCGTCGGGGCCACATACTCGGGCAGCGAGGGGTTGGGCTGCATGTCGCCGAAGTACTTGTCGATCGTGGCTATCATCTCGTCGGGATCGAAGTCGCCCGAGAGGCATATGGCCATGTTGTTGGGCACGTAGTAGGTCTGGTAATACTTCTTGATGTTGGTGATCGAGGGGTTCTTCAGATGCTCCTGATATCCCAGCACGGTGTGCTGTCCGCTCGGGTCGTTGGGGTATAGCAGCGACAGCATGCCGTAGTAGGCTTTGTTGCCGTCGCTGGTGAGCGACATGTTGTATTCCTCGTAAACCGTCTCCAGTTCGGTGTGGAATCCGCGGATCACGGCATTCTTGAAGCGGTCACTCTGTATCTTGGCCCACTCCTCGATTCGGTTCGAGGGTATGTCCTCGGTGTATACCGTTTCGTCGAACGAGGTCCACGCGTTGGTGCCGTCGGCCGATATGGCCGCCATCAGCTTGTCGTACTCGTTGGGTATGGCCAGCTTCGAAGCCTCCTGCGACACCGAGTCTATCTGCGCGTATATCGCCTTGCGCTCGTCGGGATCGGTCTTGGTACGGTATACCTCGAACAGACGCTCTATCTCGTCGAGCAGAGGTTTCTCGGCCTCGTAGTTCTGCGTTCCGAACTTCTCGGTTCCCTTGAACATGAGGTGTTCGAAGTAGTGGGCCAGACCCGTGGTTTCGGTAGGGTCGTTCTTGGCGCCCACCTTCACCGCGATGTAGGTTTGCAGACGCGGGGTCTCGTCGTTCACGGTCATGTAGACCTTCAGTCCGTTGTCCAGAGTATAGATACGGGTCTTGAGCGGGTCGCCCGCCACGCTCTCGTATCGGTACTTCGAACACGATGTCGCAACCAGCGCGAGGGCCGCAGCGAACATAAGCAGTTTCGTTCTCATTTTACCTGAATATATTAATGTTTGAATCGGTACCTGTATTTATAGCGGGCGTCGGGAGCCGCGTCGCCGCGGTCCATGCACTCCGTAATGTCGCCCTCGGCGCAGGCGTTGTCTATCCACTTGAAATCCACCGTGAAGTCGTCGGGATCGTCTATTCCCAACGCCTTCAGCGGCAGGGCGAGCTCCATGTCGCAGCCGTCGACGGCGTATTCTGCCTCGGCCTCGGGCGTCCATCGCCATCCTCCCTCCGAACGCTCCAGCATGCCTGTGCGGCGGTTCACCGCGTAGTCGAATCCCTCCCATCGGGGTCCGTCGCCGCGCGTTGCTATGAAGAGCATCATCCACTGCTCGGCAGGCGCGGTGATCGGTCGGGCGCACCTTAGCGAGAAGTATATCTTCTCCTTGTCGGAGCATACCCATGTGCGCACCATGTCGTTGCGGCCGCTGTCGTTCGTGTAGCGTCCTATGCGTCCCCAGCCGCGGGCGTCGCGGGGCGATGTGTCGCCCTCGTAGTCGTCGTATACGGCCTCGGCCCCGCGTCGGTCGCCGAAACGGCCGTCGATGCGCAGCGTGTGGCGCCGCGAATGCACGGGAACGGGTGTGGCGCCCTTGTAGCGGCGTATGAAGTCGGCCATCTGGTAGTAGTAGTTGTCGCCGAAGCCTCCGCGCATGGGTTCTATGTCGCGGCTGAACTCCTCGGTGAACTGGTCTACGAAGAACGTGGTTCCCTCGGGGCGTTGGTAGCTGTTGGGTATGTCCATGCCTGCGGGGAACACCTGTCTCTGGGCCGTCCATTCGTTCCACCCCGTGATGAACACGAACCGCGGATCGACCTCCAGTGCGCGTTCCATCTGCTTTGCGAAGTATATTCCCCGTCCCGAGTCGCAGTCGGCCGCTTCGGGCTGCCGCACGCCGTCGTGGCTGCGGCCGTGGAGCGTGTGCGGATGTGTGGCGGGGAGTATCGATATCTGTTCTGGACAGTCAGCCGACGTGTGCCATCCCGCCTGCTGCGGGTAGTAGTCGCCCCATGTCCAGCGGTCGCGGCCGTCGCCGAACCACTCTCCCTCGGCGGCGGGGTGCGAGGCGAACCACGCGCGGCGTATGGTGAAGAAGTCGCGCTGCTCGTCGGTCGCGGCATCCTCGGGGACGAGGATCAGGGGCTTGCCCTCCCATTCGTACCACAGATCGGCGTGTCGGCGGGGTTTGTAGAACCCGTCGTATATCGCGGCGAGCGTCGGCGCGGGATTTGAGTTGAGTATGAACGCCACCTGCGGCGTGCGGCCCCCTTTCGAGCGTATGTCCTCGTAAACCGTGCAGAGCCTCTCCACTATGGGCAGATAGGTGTAGCCGTTGGTGACGTCGAAAAACACCACGTCCACGCCCGCGTCGCCGAGCAACTGCGCATGGCGGCGCATCACCCATTCGTCGTCGGAGAGGTAGTAGCCGAAGTGAGGCTCGCTCCAGTGGTGCATTGCGGTGCGGGGACCGAAATCGGGGTAGTCGGGATTCTGCCTCGTGAGCCGACTGTTGTCGAACGGCGATAGGGTGTCGGCGTCGGTGGGCATCGCCACGTCGTTGCCGTTGGCGGGGGTGTCGTAGCCGTGGCATCCGAGCCACAGAAAATAGAATATCCCCACCTGACGGTCGGCGCGCGGGGCGGGGTAGTCGTCGGGATCTATCGTGCGGCCGAGGGCGTCGACGGCCGACCATTGCGACGGATCGGCGGCGGTGGCCGCGACCCTGCCGTCACCGCTGCATGCGGCGAGCGAGAGTGTCATGACGGCGAGAGCGAGAACGGCGCGTTTCATCGGCGGAAAGATTGTAATCGGTTGCAAATATAGACAATAAAGGTCGTCGTTATACTCCGTGATCTTAAAAATCGACGCTGTTCGCCGACAGCGGAGGACCTGCATGAGCTTTTGCGATATGCAGTCCGCCGCGCGGGGTGGCGGCGAACTGCCGTCATCGCGCCGCGATGACTATCCGTCACGGACGGTATGTTTACCACATCGCGCCGAATACGGCGAACATGTCTTTCCAGATGTAGTACATCATGAATGCCGACACGGCGATCTTCATTCCCGAGCCCACGAAGAACGACACCAGCGATCCGAAGCCCACCTTCATGGCCTTGTCGGCATTCTGTCTGTCGTGCAGCAGCTCTCCCGCCACGGCTCCCGCGAACGGCCCGAGGACGATGCCTATCGGACCCAGCAGTATCATTCCCGCGAATACCCCTACGGTAGCGCCTATGATACCTGCGCGCGAGCCGCCGAACATCTTGCTGAAGTAGGCGGGCAGTATGTAGTCGAACACCGTGACCACGGCCGTCACCACGCCCCACAGCCACATCTTGCCGCTCGTCAGGGCCGTCGTGTCGGTCCAATAGGCGCACAGCAGCCCGAAGTAGGAGAGTGCGGGGCCCGGGACCACGGGCAGTACGGCGCCTACGATGCCCGCCGCGCCGCATATCACTGCGAGTATGGACAGAAACAGATCCATTTCCGCGCCGCGAAGGAATTATTTCACTAATCGGTTGGTGGCCGAGTCGGGGAATATCACCGACGGACGGAAGCTCTTGGCCTCCTCGAAATCCATCAGCGCATAGGATACTATTATCACCAGATCGTCCACCGCTACCTTGCGGGCCGCCGCGCCGTTGAGGCATATGCAGCCGCTGCCGCGCTCGCCCTTTATTATATATGTTTCCAGACGTTCGCCGTTGTTTATGTCGAGTATCTGCACCTTCTCGCCCTCGATCATTCCCGCCGCATCGAGCAGATCCTCGTCTATGGTGATGCTGCCCACGTAGTTCAGATCGGCCTGGGTTACCCTCACGCGGTGAATCTTCGATTTCAGAACCTCTATCATCATGGCTTGTGGCTTATTTAATACGTATGTTGTCTATCAGACGGATCTCGCCCGCCTGCACTGCTATGCAGCCCTGTATGCGGTCGCTGTCGCTCCACGCCTCCACCTGCTGCATCGTAAGGGCGTCCACCGCCTGAAAATAGATCACCTTCAGCAGTCCGTCGCTCTCCACCTCGCGCGTCACCCAATCTGTCAGTTCGGCAGGAGTCATCTCGGCCGCGCGTGCGGCGCATTGCGAGATTACGGCATATATGCGCGGTGCGGCCTTGCGGTGCTCGGCGTCCAGCAGGGTGTTGCGCGACGAGAGCGCCAGCCCGTCGTCGCCGCGGACTATGGGGCACTCCACTATTTCCACTCCGAGCGACAGCTGTTTCACCATCGCCTTAATTACCGCTATCTGCTGGAAATCCTTCTCGCCGAAATAGGCCTTGGCGGGCTCCACGATGGCGAACAGACGGCTCACCACCTGCGCCACTCCGTTGAAGTGGCCCGGGCGCGTGGCACCCTCCATCACCTTGTCTATCTGTCCGAAATCGAACACCCGCCCGTCGGGTTCGGGGTATATCTCCTCCACCGAGGGCATCAGCACGTAGTCGGCTCCCGCGGCCTCCAGCAGAGCCATGTCGGCCTCGGGGGTGCGGGGATAGTTTTTCAGATCGTTCTTGTCGTTGAACTGGGTGGGGTTGACGAACACGCTCACCACCACCGTGGCGCATTCGCGGCGCGCGCGCTCCACCAGCGAGCGGTGCCCCGCGTGCAGGGCGCCCATGGTCGGCACGAAGCCTACGCCCTTGCGATCGACCGTCGAAAGCTCTTTACGAAGGTCGCTGACTTTGTAGATTGTCTTCATTTATTGTCCGAACGCTTAAAAAACGCGGTTTCATAAAACTGCGGCAAAGTTATATAATTAATTCGAATTAAAAATTTTCGGTTGCCGTAAAAACGCCCCCGCTCGGGAAAAACATCGATAATCCGTTTCGGGCACGGATCTTGCCGCGCGGCAAGCCGTGGGGCGGTTTCGGGGCCTTGGGCGGGCATGCGCGTTTGCGAATTAAGGATTTTATATATAATTTTATCGTGAAAAAGTGCGAGCCGTCCGCGGACGGCTTTCGGAAATAAAACGGATCAACCCCGACGATTTATGTAGAAATACCGACGTAATTACATAGTAGATAAGTATTTGCTTTTGTTTGTGCCTCTTGAAATCGCCAAATTCACAATTCACGACAAAAAAGCGAATGCTCGCGCTGTGGTGCGGGCTTCCCTTTCGTGAGCGGGTGTTTGGCGATACCTGAGAGGCAAAGGTAAGAAACCTGCACCAACTTTTTATGCCCATGAGGGAACCCCGAATGAAGAAAGATGTACACATAGGAAATTTGATCCTGCACGAACTGAACACCCAGCGCCGCAGCGCGTCGTGGCTCGCCGAGCAGCTTTCGTGCGACAGGACCAATGTCTACAAGATTTTCAAGAAGAAGGATATCGACACCCAGCTGCTGTTGCGCGTCTCGCGTATCCTCGGCAAGGATTTCTTTTCGGTCTACACCGACCTTATCCGCGAGCGCGAGTAGTCCGCCCGCCCGCATGCCTCTCCTTCCCGTCCCGTCGGGCGGCGAAGAGGCATGCGTGCCGCTATCTATTTCTCTCCCTCCCTTATGAATCGGCATATGCGCTCGCGTGCGCGATGTATGCGGGTCTTCACCGTGCCCATCGGCAGCCGCAGCTTCTCGGCTATCTCGTCGTAGGAGTAGTCGTCCAGAAAACGCATGACGAACAGCCTGCGGTACTGCTCGGGCAGCATCTCTATGTAGCGTTCTATCTGCGAGCGCTGCTGCGAGTTGATGAGGCTTTCCTCGGGCGACGGGCCGTTCGACACGGGCGCCGAGAACTTCTCGTCGATCGATATGTCCTCCTGCCTCCGCCGTTCGAAATCTATGTGGGTGTTGCGCGCTATGGTGTAGACCCACTGCCCGAACGTGTATTCGGGCGAGTAGCGGTGCAGGTTGACGTACACCTTTATAAATGTCTCCTGCAACAGGTCGTCGGTGTCCTCGGGCGAGGTGGAGCGTTGCAGGAACAGCCGCCGTATGGCGTCGCCGTAGCGGTTGAACAGATATTCGAACGCCGCATGGTCGCCCCCGAGCGTGAGTTCCACCAGACGGCGGTCGTCGGCGATTATGTAGTCGGCTATCTCCATACGCTCTTGTCCTTGCGCAGCAGCGCCGCGCGTACGCACAGCATTATGAAGGGGTTGAGCAGGTCGAACATGAAATATCGCATCGCCACGCCCTTCTCGCCCGCGCGCTCGGCTATCGATTTCATGCGTGCCGCCGCCATAGCGTAGCGCGCGAGCAGCAACAGCAGCGCCGCCGCCTTGAACTCGACGGGCATGAACGCCACGGCCGCGGCCACGGTGAGGAAGAAGAGCGACTGGCTGCCCAGGTCCCATTCTATGGCGTTGCGCACGCCCGCGGGGTAGAACGCGTAGGCTGAACCGTAGTGGCGCAGCTGCCCGATCCACCATCTCATCCCGCCCCACGTGCGGCGGCTGACGGCGGCCTTCGGGGTGAGCGCCACGCTGACGTTCTTCGCCGTGGCTATCTTCTGTATGAACAAATCGTCCTCGCCTATGTTCATGTTGAGGTGCGTGAAGCCCTTCGATCCGAAGTAGAGGCTCTTGGTGAATCCTATGTTGTGGCGCGTGCCGCGGTAGGCGTTGCGTGCCACGGCCTGCGACAGCCAGTATGTCGAACATTGCAGCTGCGACATGCGCATCAGGTAGTTGCCGAGCCCCGCGGCGGGCTCCACCCCCGCGTATCCCAACACTATCTCGCCACGCATGAATGCCTTTCCCATCATCGCCAGCCACTGGTCGGTGACGGGCGCGGCGTCGGAGGTGGTCGTTACCATGTGCTCGTGGTGGGCCGACTTTATGCCCACGTTGAGGGCCATCTTCACCGATATGGGGAAGCGCGGGTTGTACTCTATCTTGGTCACCGTCAGATTGGGGTGCATCAGCCGCAGCCGCGTGAGTTCCTCGTAGAAGTCGCTGTCGGAGCCTATGTATACTATCACCACCTCGAACGGCGCGGCATACTCCTGCGCGAAGATCTGCGGCAGACGCTCGTCCAGATAGTCGTAGTCCTCGGTGAAGAGCGGTATTATGACCGACAGGGGCGGTTCGGCTTCGAGACGCTTTTTCCTTCGCGAATTGCGGAAACGCACTATGCGTCCGTAGGCGAAGATCCAATAGTACGACTGTATGCCGAACAGAATGAGGATGATCGCGGCCAGAGCCGCGCCCTGCCATCCGTAATGCTCCGTAATTGTATCGATATATCGCATAGAAAACGGTAGTGAATAATCGTACAAATATACTCCTTTCGCCCGAATCGTCATAGCAAAAAATCAAAAAAGTGAGGCCCGCCGAGGGGTGTGCCGCCGCCTCGGTCGGGGCCGCGTCGCGACAAATTTGCAACACCCGAGGCCCGCAGTCCCCGAAATTACGAAAAAAACAGTAACTTTGTGCGATGCGATTGCATGTTTAAGTACCGTTTTCGGAGCGTAGCGACCGAAGTCCCCTCCCAAGGAGGGGATTTAGGGGAGGGTCAAATCTGCAAACGCGGCCGCGGGCCGCGGGCGGATGGCCGTCGGATTTGATTTTGCGGCGATGCGACGGCGGGACATTAATTAGTGATTACTTTGTGCGGATTATGCGCATGCAGGCCTACTGCTGCGGCGCACGAAATTAGCGGTTTATGAAATTTACGCTCCAACATACTGCCCCTGCGTCGAAAGCGCGCGCGGGATCGATCACGACCGACCACGGTCCGATAGAGACCCCCATCTTCATGCCCGTCGGCACGGCCGCCGCCATGAAGGGCATCTTCCATCGCGACGTGCGCGACGACGCTCATGCGCAGATCATACTGGCTAACACCTACCACCTCTATCTGCGCCCTGGCATGGATATCATCGAACGTGCGGGCGGCGTGCACCGCTTCTCGTCGTGGGACGGCCCGATGCTCACCGACAGCGGCGGATTCCAGGTCTTCTCGCTCTCCGACTGCCGCAAGCTGAAGGAGGAAGGATGCCATTTCCGCTCGCATATCGACGGCTCGAAACATCTGTTCACCCCCGAGAGCGTGATCGACACCGAGCGTACCATCGGTGCCGACATCATGATGGCCTTCGACGAATGCCCCCCGGGCGACGCTCCGCGCGACTATGCGGCACGGTCGCTTGCGCTGACCGAGCGCTGGCTCGACCGTTGCTTCAACCGCTTCGCGCAGACCGCCCCCAAATACGGCCACGCGCAGTCGCTCTTCCCCATCGTGCAGGGCTGCGCCTACCCCGATCTGCGCGCCAAGGCGGCCGAGAACGTGAAGCAGTACGATGCCGACGGCTATGCCATAGGCGGTCTGGCCGTAGGCGAGCCCACCGAGGTGATGTACGCCATGATCGAGGTTGTGAACGCCGTTCTGCCCGAGGACCGTCCGCGCTACCTGATGGGCGTCGGCACCCCGACCAACATACTGGAGGCCATCGACCGCGGCGTGGACATGTTCGACTGCGTGATGCCCACGCGCAACGGCCGCAACGGCCAGATATTCACCTCGGAGGGTACGATCAACCTGCGCAACAAGAAGTGGGAGGACGACTTCTCGCCGCTCGATCCCGAGGGCACGAGCTTCGTCGACAGCACCTATACCAAAGCCTACGTCCACCATCTGGTGGCCAGCGGCGAGATGCTGGGCGCGCAGATCGCCTCGCTGCACAACGTGGCGTTCTATCTGCGGCTCGTGGGCGAGGCGCGACGCCACATAATCGCGGGCGACTTCGCCGAGTGGAAACGCACCATGACGGCCAAACTGGGCCGAAGATTGTAACAAAGCAGAGGAATGAAGGAGAAGATCAGAATATCGTTCCCTGGCGTCAAGATACTCGACCGCTACATCCTGGCCAAGTTCTTGGGCACCTATCTCTTCGCCATCGCCATGATTTCGGTGATCCTGGTGGTGTTCGACTATGCCGAGCACGTGGACGACTTCACCGAGATGAAGGCGCCCATGTCGGCCGTGTTCCTCGACTACTACATAAATTTCATTCCCGATTTCGTGAACCAGTTTAGCGGACTGTTCACCTTCATATCGGTCATATTCTTCACCTCGAAGATGGCCTACCAGACCGAGATCATCGCCATGCTCTCGGGCGGCATGAGTTTCCGCCGCCTCATGTGGCCCTATTTCCTCGGCGCGCTGGCCATCATGCTGCTGTCGCTCTCGCTCAACCTGTGGGTCATCCCCCAGTCGCAGATCAGCTGCATCGAGTTCAAGCAGAAGTATTTCCGCAAGGAGCAGAACCAGCAGTACGACCGCCACATCTACCGCCAGATCGAGCCCGGCACCTTCGTCTACGTACGCGGCTTCACCCGCGCCAACCGCGCCTCCTATCTGGTTCTGGAGCGCTACGAGGGCACCCGTATCGCCGAGTCGCTGGAGGCGTCGGACCTGAGCGTCGACCCTGCGTCGGGCCGCTGGAAGGCGCAGCGCTACATCGTCCGCCGCATGGACGGGGCGGGGGCGGAGAGCTTCGAGCAGCGTCGCGACCTCGACACGCTCATCAACCTCGATGTGCGCGAGCTGGGGCGCGTCGACCGCATGGCCCTGACCATGAAGATCGGCGAGCTGAACCGCTTCATCCGCCAGCAGCGGTCGAAGGGCTCGGACTCGATAAACATACTCGAAGTGCAGCGCCACAGCCGTTTCGCCTATCCCATGGCCACCTTCATCCTCACGCTCATCGGCGTGTCGCTCTCGTCGCGCAAGGTGCGCGGCGGCACGGGCCTGCACATCGGCATCGGCATAGCGCTCTGTTTCTCCTACATCATGTTCAACCGCGTGTTCGAGGAGTTCGCCAAGAGCGGATCGCTGCCCGTGTGGCTGGCGGTGTGGATGCCCAACATGATCTTCGCCGTCATAGCGGCCTATCTCTATCGTAAAGCACCCAAATAATGGCACACTGGCAAGACATAGCGGCCCGCGTCGAGGCGGGCGGACGGCTCTCGGCCGACGACGCGCTTACGCTGTGGCGCGACGCTCCCCTGTGGCGTCTCGGATCGCTGGCCACGGCGCGCAAACGCGCGGTGAGCGGCGACAAGGTCTATTACAACCGCAATTTCCATATCGAACCTACGAACCTCTGCGTCTTCAACTGCAAGTTCTGCTCCTACCGCCGCCCCAAGGGCAGCCCCGAGGCGTGGGATATGACCATGGAGCAGATCGAGGATAAGGCGCGCGGCTACGTCGGCCGCGGCGTCACGGAGGTGCACATCGTGGGCGGCGTGCATCCCGAGCACGATATATACTACTATTGCGACATGATCCGCCGCGTGAAGGCCATCCTGCCCGAGGCGGCGGTGAAGGCTTTCACGGCCATCGAACTGTCGTACATGATCCGCAAGGCGGGACTCTCCGTCGGCGATGGGCTGCGCCTTCTGATCGACGCGGGCATGGATGCCATCCCGGGCGGTGGGGCCGAGATCTTCGACGAGGAGATCCGCGCGCGCATATGCCCCGACAAGGGCTCCACGGCCGAGTGGTTCGAGGTGCACCGCGCGGCGCACGAGGCGGGCATAAAGAGCAACGCCACGATGCTCTACGGGCATGTGGAGAGCGTCGCCCACCGCATCGACCATCTGCTGCGCCTGCGCGCGTTGCAGGACGAGACGGGCGGTTTCAACGCGTTCATCCCGCTCAAGTACCGCAACTTCGGCAACTCCATGTCGCAGATCGGCGAGGTGGCCGTCACGGACGACCTGCGCACGCTGGCCATGAGCCGTCTGGTGCTCGACAACGTGCCGCACATCAAGGCTTACTGGGTCATGTACGGCAAGCAGACCACCGAAATGGCGCTGGCGTTCGGCGCCGACGACATCGACGGCACCATCGACGACTCCACGAAGATATACTCTATGGCGGGGGCCGACGACACTCGCCCGCGCATGAGCGTCGACGAGATGCGCCGGATGGTATCCCGCGCGGGATTCCGCGCCGTGGAGCGCGACACGCTTTATAACGAATTGTAAAAAACGGAATATAAGGATGGAAAAGAAGAGAAGCACAGGTAAACGGCACGCCGCGCGCGGAGGCGAACGCGCGGGCGCATTGATCGAGAGGCTGCGCCGCTCGCCCGTGGCGTACCACGTTCTGTTGATCGTGCTGACGCTCACGGCGATAATAGTCGTGTCGAGTCTGCTCATGATGTTCATAACGCGCCACGGCACGCACCGCACGGTGCCCGACTTCATGGGCGTGAAGATCGCCGAGGCGCAGCGCGCCGCCCGAAAGGGCGGTCTGGAGATCATCGTGAACGACTCGCTGTTCGTGCCCGCCTACGAGGGCGGCATCGTGCTCGACCAGCTGCCCAAGGGCGGTGTGGAGGTGAAGTCGGGCCGCAAGATATACGTGACCATCAATTCGTTCCGCCAGAAGATGGTGAAGGTGCCCTACGTGGCGGGCCGCTCGCTGCGTCAGGCCAAGAACATGCTCGAAGTGGCGGGCTTGGGTATCGAACGCCTCGTCTACGAGGAAGATATCGCCACCAACTACGTGCTGGCGGAGTATGCCGACGACCGCGAGATCGGTCAGGATTCCGACGTGCAGATCGAGATGGGCTCGGGCGTGGTGCTCAAGGTGGGCGTCGAACCCGAGAAGAACACTACCATCGTCCCCAAGGCCATAGGCCAGACCTTGCAGGAGGCCAAGAGCCGCCTGTGGGAGCAGGGGCTGAACGTGGGCGAGGTGACCTTCGACAACGATGTCGATCTGCTCGACCGCAAGAACGCCCGCGTTTACAGCCAGTCGCTTGGCCACAATGCGGGGGCGCGGCTCGGCACCGCGGTCTCGCTGCGTCTCACGCTCGACGAGGCTCTGGTGGAGCGTGCGGGCAAGGCGTCGGACAAGATGGCCCGCGAGCTGGCCGAACAGCGTCTGCGCGAGGAACAGGAGCGCCTCGATTCGCTGGAGAGCGCCGAGCGCGACGACGTGGTGCGTGCGCTGCGCGAGAGCGGTGCCGCGCGCGAAGAGGTGTCGACTACCGACGAGGATGAATTTTTTTAACGGCGGCCTATGACTCCCGACGAAAAGCATATCGAAGCGTTCGATCCCGACGATGCGGCCGACATAGCCGAGGGCGACGCTGCCGACGAACTCTACGAACACTTCGCCATCACGGTCGACCGCGGGCAGTCGATGCTGCGGCTGGACAAGTTTCTGGTCGACCGCATGGAGCACTGCTCGCGCAACCGCATACAGACCGCCGCCGACAACGGCAACATACTGGTCAACGGCGTGGCGGCCAAGTCGAGCTACAAGGTGAAGCCGCTGGACCGCATAACGCTGGTGATGCCCTATCCCAAGCGCGAGGTGGAGATCATTCCCGAGAACATCCCGCTCGACATAAAGTACGAGGACGACGACATCATCATCGTCGACAAGGCCGCGGGCATGGTGGTGCACCCGGGGTGCGGCAATTACAGCGGCACGCTGGTCAACGCGCTGACCTACCACCTGCGCGACCTGCCCATGTTTCAGGAGGGCGACATGCGCGCGGGACTGGTGCACCGCATCGACAAGGATACCTCGGGACTGCTGGTTGTCGCGAAGAACGAGCGCGCCCACGCGCGTCTGGCCAAGCAGTTCTTCGACCATACGATCCACCGCCGCTACATGGCGCTGGTGTGGGGCGATTTCCCCGACGACGAGGGCACCATCACGGGCAACATAGGGCGTAGCCCGCGCGACAGATTGCAGATGTACGTCTTCGCCGACGGCTCCGACGGCAAGCACGCCGTGACGCACTACAAGGTCCTGCGCCGCTACGGCTACGTCACTCTGGTGGAGTGCCGTCTGGAGACGGGCCGCACGCACCAGATTCGCGTGCACATGGCCTGGCAGGGACATCCGCTGTTCAACGACGCGCGCTACGGCGGCGACCGCATACTGAAGGGCACCACTTTCAACAAATACAGGCAGTTCATCGAAAACTGCTTCTCGCTGCTGCCGCGTCAGGCCCTGCACGCCCGCTCGCTGGGCTTCGTCCACCCCTCCACGGGGCACGAGGTGATGTTCGAGAGCGAACTGCCCGACGACATGAAGGCCGTGCTGGCCAAGTGGGACGCCTACGTCGCCGCCCGCGGCGCAGACGGGGAGTAAACGAACGGATATTGCAGTTCGAAGAACTGCGCGAGCCGTAGCCTCGCCCCGCGGAGGCTCGCTGTCGCTCGCCCCGCAGGCTACGACTCGAAACAGACGATCCGCGAGCGGATCATTCGTGAATATTGCGAAAACGACCTATGTTTTTACCTACAACGATAAAGGAGGTGCGTGCCCTGGGCTGGGATTACATCGATGTGATCCTCTTCACGGGCGACGCCTACATCGACCACCCGTCGTTCGGTGCGGCCGTCATCGGCCGCCTGCTGGAGGCCGACGGTTACCGCGTGGCCATAGTGCCGCAGCCCAACTGGCGCGACGACCTGCGAGACTTCACCAAGCTGGGCGCGCCGCGTCTCTTCTTCGGCGTCACGGCGGGATCGATGGATTCGATGGTGAACCACTACACGGCCAACATACGCCTGCGCAGCAACGACGCCTACACCGCGGGCGGCAAGGCGGGATTCCGTCCCGACTACGCCGTCACGGTCTACTCGCGCATCCTCAAGCGGCTCTATCCGCACGTGCCCGTGGTCATAGGCGGCATCGAGGCCTCGCTTCGGCGGCTCACGCACTACGACTACTGGAGCGACAGCCTCAAGCCGTCGGTGCTTGTCGACAGCGGCGCCGATCTTTTGATGTACGGCATGGGCGAGAGGGTGGTGCGCGACGTGGCCCGCGCCATGCGCAACGGGTTCAACGCCAAACTGTTGCGCAAGATCCGCCAGGTGGCTTTCCTCGCCGACCGCGATTATGTCGATCGGCTCGATCCCGCGCATACGCTCCGCCTGGCCTCCTACGAAGAGTGCCTTGCCGACAAACGCGCCTTCGGCCGCAACTTCGTCGCCGAGGAGACGCTGAGCAACATGATGGAGCCCGAAACGACTCTGGTGGAGCCTACGGGCGACCGCTGCGTGGTGGTCACCCCGCCCAACGCCACCCTCACCACCGAGGAACTCGACCGTTCGTTCGACCTGCCCTACGAACGCGCTCCCCATCCGCGCTATCGCGGCAAGGGCGACATCCCCGCGTGGGAGATGATAAAGCACTCGGTCAACATCCACCGCGGCTGCTTCGGCGGCTGCTCGTTCTGCACCATATCGGCGCATCAGGGCAAGTTCATCGCCTCGCGCAGCGAGCGGTCGATCCTCGCCGAGGTGGAGCGCATAACGCGCATGCCCGACTTTCGGGGCTACATCTCCGACGTGGGCGCGCCCTCGGCCAACATGTACGGCATGGGCGGCCGCAACCGCGACCTCTGCCGCAAATGCCGACGCCCGTCGTGCCTGCATCCCTCGAAATGTCCCAATCTGGACAACGACCATTCGCGCCTGCTGGCGCTCTACGAACGCATACGCAGCGTGAAGGGGATTAAAAAGGCATTCATCGGCAGCGGCATACGCTACGATCTGTTCGACGGTTCAGCCTATCTGGAGACCGTCGTGAAACACCACACCTCGGGCCGCCTGAAGGTCGCGCCCGAGCATACCGAGGATCACGTGCTGGCGCTCATGCGCAAACCGCCGTTCGCCATGTTCGAGCGCCTGAACGCCGATTTCCGCCGCATCTGCGACGACAACTCCCTGCGCTACCAACTCATCCCGTACTTCATCTCGTCGCACCCGGGGTGCCGCGAGTGCGACATGAAAGCCCTCTCGGAAAAGGTGCTGGGCCGCCTGCACTTCGATCTGGAGCAGGTGCAGGACCTCACGCCCACGCCCATGACCCTATCGTCGGTGATGTTCTACACGGGCGAGAACCCCTACACGGGCGAAAAGGTCTTCGTGGCGCGTTCGCAGGAGGACAAGCGCAGGCAGAAATCCTACTTCTTCTCGCCCTCGCCCCGCCGCCCCGAGAAGGGCCGCGGGCAGCATTGCCGACCGAAATCCAAACCTAAACGATAGAGCCATGAGACACACTTTGATTACTGCCGCCGCAGCCGCGGCGATGATGCTGTCGGCGGGATGCCGCGTCGACGCACCCGCCCCGATGAGCGTGGTGCCCGAAGCGCGCCACCTCGACTGGCACCGCATGGAGCAATACGCCTTCGTCCACTTCACGGTCAACACCTTCACCGACCGCGAATGGGGCTACGGCGACGAACCCGAATCGGTGTTCGCCCCGACCGACTTCGATGCCGACGCGATGGTGAAGATAGTGAAGGACGCGGGCCTGAAAGGTCTGATCCTCACGGCCAAGCATCACGACGGCTTCTGCCTGTGGCCGAGCGCCTACACCGAGCATTCGATCAAGAACTCGCCCTACAAGGATGGCAAGGGCGACATCGTGGGCGAGCTGGCCGAGGCGTGCCGCCGCGCCGACGTGAAGTTCGGCATCTACCTCTCGCCGTGGGACCGCAACCACGCGGGCTACGGCAGCGAGGAATATCTGGAGTACTACCGCAACCAGCTGCGCGAGCTGCTCACGGCCTACGGCCCCGTGTTCGAGATGTGGTTCGACGGCGCCAACGGAGGCGACGGCTACTACGGCGGTGCGAACGAGAAGCGCGTGCTGGAGTCGGGCTACCTCTATTACGACTGGCCGAAGGTGGTGGAGATCATCCGCGAACTCTCGCCCGAGACTGTGGTGTGGAGCTCGTCGCTGCCCGACGCGCGCTGGTGCAGCAACGAACGCGGCGTGATCGCCGAGACCATGTGGTGCACCGCCACCCCCGAAAAGCTCTATCCCGACGGCCGCGACGATGTGGAGGTGCTGGCCCACGGCATGGAGGACGGCACCCGCTGGGCACCCGCCGAGGCCGACGTTTCGATCCGTCCCGGGTGGTTCTGGCATGCCGACCAGCAGCCCAAGACTCCCGAGAAGCTGTTCGATATATACCTTACTTCGGTGGGCCGCGGCGGCACGCTGCTGCTCAATCTGGCGCCCGACACCCGCGGCCGCATTCCCGAGGAAGATGTGGAGTCGCTCATGGCGTGGCGGCGCATGGTCGACGAGGCGTTCGCCGTCGATCTGGCTGCCGAGGCCGACATCGAGGCTTCGTCGTCGCGCGGCTGCGGATTCGCGGCGCGCAACGTGGCGGGCGAGGGCTATTGGGCTACGGCCGACGGCGTTACGACGGGCGACGTGGTTCTGACGTGGCGCGAGCCGCAGAGGGTGAACTACGTCACGATTCAGGAGCATATCGAGCTGGGACAACGCGTGCGCAGCTTCGAGATCGACGTAATGCGCGACGGCGAGTGGCAGCGCGCGGCCGAAGGCACCACGGTGGGTTACAAGCGCATCATGCCCCTCGGCGGCGTGGAGACCTCGGCGGTGCGGGTGCGCTTCACCGATGCGCGCGGCCCGCTGGCCGTGGAGCGCATAGCGGTGTATTGATAAATGATGATTTAATAAAATTGAACCAACCTTTAACTTATTTGATAACGCTTTTAACTTTATGAAACGATTGTTTGATTTATTGCTGTTGTCGTTTCTTCTCGTGCCGGCGGGTCGTGCCGCGGCGCAAGGAGCGGACGGCAAACCGTTCGTCATACCCGAGATCAAGGAGTGGCATGCCGCCGAGGGGCGTTTCACGCCCGACGAGCGCATGCGCATAGTCTATCCCGCAGGCTCCGCCGAGCTGGAGCGCGTGGCGAAGATGATGTCGGCCGACTGCGGCGAGATGTTCGGCCACTCGCCCGAAGTGAAGGCGGGACGCGGCCGCAAGGGTGACCTGGTGTTGGCACTCGCTGCCGACGAGGCGCTGGGCGACGAGGGCTACGCCGTCGAGATAGGCGACAGGGTGGTGCTCTCGGCCCCCACGGCCAAGGGCGTCTACTGGGGTACCCGCACGCTGTTGCAGATGGCCGAGCAGAGCGACGACCGTTCGCTGCCGTGCGGCGCGATACGCGACTTTCCCGACTACGCCTTGCGCGGCTTCATGCTCGACTGCGGCCGCAAGTTCATCCCGATGCGATTCCTGCGCGACTATGTGAAAATCATGGCCTACTACAAGATGAACACCTTGCAGATCCATCTGAACGACAACGCCTTCAAGCAGTACTTCGGCGACGACTGGGACCGCACCTACTCGGCGTTCCGCATGGAGTCGGAGACCTTCCCCGAACTTACGGCGCGCGACGGATACTACACCAAGCGCGAGTTCATCGATTTGCAGATCTCGGCCGAGGAACGCTTCGTGGAGATCATACCCGAGATCGACGCTCCCGCCCATACGCTGGCGTTCAGCCGCTACAACCCCGAGCTGGGCAGCAAGGAGTACGGCGCCGACCACCTCGATCTGTTCAATCCCGCCACCTACGAGTTCATGGATGCCCTATGGCGCGAGTATCTGGAGGGCGACGAACCCGTCTTCCGCGGCCGTAAGGTGCATATCGGCACCGACGAGTATTCGAACAAGGATCCCGAGGTGGTGGAGAAGTTCCGCGCCTTCACCGACCGCTACATACGCTACGTGGAGAGCTTCGGCAAGCAGGCATGCGTGTGGGGTGCACTGACCCACGCCAAGGGCGAGACGCCCGTGAAGTCGGACAACGTGATAATGAGCGCGTGGTACAACGGCTACGCCGATCCCGTGGAGATGGTCAGACAGGGCTACAAGCTGATAAGCATCCCCGACGGACTGGTGTACATCGTTCCCGCGGCGGGATACTACTACGATTATCTCAACACGCGCCGTCTGTACGAGAGCTGGACTCCCGCGCAGGTGGGCGGCGTGAAGTTCGACGAGCGCGACCCCGCCATACTGGGCGGCATGTTCGCCGTGTGGAACGACCATGCGGGCAACGGCATCTCGACCAAGGACATACATCACCGCGCATATCCCGCCGTGCAGACGCTGGCGGTGAAGATGTGGAGCGGCACTTCGGCGTCGCTGCCTTTCGACGAGTTCGACGCGCGCCGCAAGTCGCTCAGCGAGGCCCCGGGCGTCAACCAGCTGGGGCGCATAGGCCGCGGCAAGGGGCTCGTGTACTCGTGCGACGAGGTGAAGGCGGGCAGCCGCATGCCGCATCGCGAGATAGGCTACGGCTATCGCGTGACCTTCACGATGGAGGTGGCCGACGAGGCGCGCGGCACCGAGCTGTTCCGCTCGCCCGACGCGGTGTTCTACCTGTCGGATCCCATAAGCGGCATGATGGGCTTCGCGCGCGACGGCTATCTGAACAGGTTCGATTACGGCATACGCGCGGGCGAGAAGGTGGAAATAGCCGTCGAGGGCGACAACATCTCGACGCGGCTCTACGTGAACGGCCGTCTGGCCGACGAACTGAAGCGGCACAAGCTCTATTTCAACGAGGGCAAGTCTGCCATGAGCTACGTGCCGACTCTGGTGTTCCCGCTGGAGCAGGCGGGCGACTTCAAGAGCCGCATAACCGATCTGAAGGTGTACAATACTGCCGAGTAGGCAGCGCGATATTACGATGCGAAGGCGTCGGCTCCCGTTCGCGGGGGCCGACGTCGGTTTTTTTGTGCGGCGAACTGCGAGGCTATGAAGAACCGCAGGCTGACGATTTCGGGTAAAACTTATCTTCGGCGGCTGCGGGGGTCGCGCTTTGCGCGAGCCGCCGAAGATAACGCCGCTGCGCGGCGAAGGTGCTCGGGCTGCGCGGCTCAAAGAACAGCAAACATAATGTCGGAAATGTTCTCGGGCAGCAGCCTGCGGAGGGCGCAGACGAACGCAAAGTGAGTTGCGGGCCTCCGCGGGGCAGAGGCTGCGGCCCGCGCGACTCTAACGAGTCGCCCCTTTCCCTTTATTATTTTCATACGTTACCTTTTGTTCGGACAAAAGGTAACACCAAAAAACGCCGCGGTGAAACGATTTCGGGGTCGGCCTTGCGCCTGCGCTGAATCGGATGCCTACGGCACTTTTGAAGCAATCAAAAGGTCTCCGATTCTTAACGCTCCGTCGCCGCGGCCGCCTTTTCCCGAAATCGCTTCTGCCGCGGGTAGGGCTGACGCGTGTTAATATTGCGACTCGCAGAGTCGTGCGGGCCGCAGCCTCGCCCCGCGGAGGCCCGCTATTCGCTCATCGCTCATTCACGCGGTCTCCGCAGGCTGCTGCCCGAAAATAAAATCGGATTTGCGGCTCTTCGGAGCCGCGCAGTTCGCCGCCGCCCCACAGCGGCGGACTGCTGAAGCATTCACGCCGCCGTCGGCGAACAGCTCCTCCCCGCGTTGAGTGTTAGGCGGCATAGCGGCGCGTGTTGCAGTCGGGTGAGCTTTCGGTATGATTGTCAGGCGGTATCGAAACGTAAGTGGGAGGGTAGTCGGAATGTGGCCGCATCGGCCTCATTTTGTGGACTGATAGGCGACATCCATTCCGTATCAACGGGGAAATAGACCCTAACTTTACGAAGCGAAACAAGCCGCACGCCGTTCGGGACGCCATAGTCGACATGCGGTTTTGCGGTTTGTCAGCGCAACCGGACTATTAACCGATTACTTAAAATTTTATCAAATGAAGAGAAAAGTACTTTTGTGTATGCTTCTTTGCGGTTTGGTAACGACCCATGCGCCGATCCTCGCCAAGCGGGCGGATCGGGCGGCGCGCGCGTCGGTCTCGCAACAGAAGAAGCAGGTCTCGGGGCGCGTTCTTGACGAGAACGGCCAACCGTTGGCGGGAGCTACGGTAGCCATTAAGGGTACCACGACCGGAGCCATTACGGGGCCCGACGGCCGATTCACACCCCTTACGGTGGCGGACAACGACATGCTCGAAGTGTCGTTCGTGGGTTATGCCGACCAGACCGTGTCGGTCAAGGGCAAGACCGAAATCGAGATCAAGCTGGTGCCCAACCAGGAGGCTCTGGACGATGTGGTGGTAGTGGCCTTCTCGAAACAGAAGAAAGAGTCGATCGTGGCCTCGATCGAGGCGGTGAACCCCAAGGAGCTGAAGGTGCCGTCGAGCAACTTCACCACCGCTCTGGCGGGCCGCGTGGCGGGACTTATCTCGTACCAGCAGAGCGGCCAGCCCGGACAGGACAACGCCACCTTCTTCATCCGAGGCGTGACGACGTTCGGCTACGCGCAGAGCCCGCTCATCCTGCTCGACGGCTTCGAGGTGTCGGCCAACGATCTGGCACGCGTGGAGCCCGACAACATCGAGTCGTTCTCGATCATGAAGGATGCCACGGCCGCCGCGTTGTACGGATCGAAAGGCGCCAACGGCGTGATCTCGGTCACCACCAAGCAGGGTAAGGAGGGTTCGCTCACCGTGTCGTTCCGTCACGAGTCGAAGTTCTCGACCCCCACGCAGCTGCCGTCGATGGTCGACGGCGTGTCGTACATGAGGCTTTACAACGAGGCGCAGTACAACGACAACCCCGTTCTGGCGCCGCGCTACACGGCCCAGAAGATACAGAACACTCTGTCGGGACTGAATCCGATGGCGTATCCCAACATCGACTGGTACGGCGAGATGTTCAAGAACGTGGCCTACAACCAGCACTACACGCTCAACGCCAGCGGCGGCGGCAAGATGGTGCGCTACTATACGGCCATCAGCTACGACAACGACAAGGGCGTGCTGAAGGAGAACCGTCTGAACAACTTCAAGAACAACATCGACATCGACCGTTTCAACATTCTGGCCAAGGTGAACATCAACCTGACGCGCACCACACGCGGCGAGGTGAACATCAACTCGGTGTTCCGCGACTATACGGGTCCGTTCGACGATGCCGACGACATATTCGCGAGCGTGATGGCGGGTAACCCCGTGGAGTTCCCGAAGTTCTACGACGCCGACGAGAAGTATGCGGGCGTGAAGCACGTGCTGTTCGGTTCGGACGCCTCGAACTCGATGACCAACCCCTATGCGCAGATGGTGAAGGGCTACAAGGACGGTTTCGAGAGCACCATCACCTCGCAGTTCACGCTGGAGCAGGATCTCGACTTCCTCACCCGCGGCCTGATGTTCAGGGGCAAGGCCTCGATCTCGAATTACAGCTCGTATTCGAGCAAGCGCAGCTACGATCCCTATCTCTACTCGCTCGAATCGTACGACGAGTTCTCGGACACCTACGTGCTGGCCCAGACGCACGAGGGTACCGAGGTGCTGGGCAACCCCGACACCT
>CAUHCL010000026.1 GCA_959604655.1 uncultured Alistipes sp.
TCTTTTGATTGCTTCAAAAGTGCCGTCAGGCATCCGATTCAGCGCAGGCGCAAGGACGACCCCGAAATCGTTTCACCGCGGCGGTTTTTCGGTTACCTTTTGTCCGAACAAAAGGTAACAAATGAAACAAACATTGAAAAAATGCGGTTCTTCAGAACCGCGCAGTTCGCCGCCGCTCAACGCGGTGGACTGCAACTCGCCGATGGCTCGCGCATGTCCTCCGCCGTCGGCGAACAGCAGTCCAAAAAACAAAAATGCAGTCCGTAGGACTGTGCGGGCCGCAGCCTCGCCCCTGCGGAGGCCCGCAACTCACTTTGCGTTCGTCTGCGCCCTCCGCAGGCTGCTGCCCGAGTGCAGAAGACGGTCCTGCCACCGCCTGCGGACAGCAAACCGACGGCCTGAAAGCCGTCCTGCCTACTTTATCTCTCTCTCGGGATTTTTCTTGAGAAACGCCTCCCACGACGATGACCCCCTCGCCGCCTTCTTGCCGCCGCCGAGCCCCTTCACCCGATCGGCGCCCATAAGCGTGTCGATGGGGGTGCGGGCGGTGAAATAGTGGCACAGAGCCACGGCCATGCCGTCGGTGGCATCGAGGCGGCGCGGCACATAATCAATCCCGAGCATGCGGCGCACGATGGCGGCGACCTGCTCTTTCGATGACGCTCCCGACCCTGTGATGGCCTGCTTTATACGCGAGGGGGCATATTCGAACACCTCGCGGTCGCGGTTGAGAACGGCGGCGATCGCCACACCCTGCGCGCGGCCGAGTTTGAGCATGCTCTGCACGTTGGCACCGAAGAACGGCGACTCCAGCGCCACCTCGCGCGGCGAGTAGTCGTCGACGAGCTTGCTCACGCGGTCGAATATGTAGCGCAGCTTGCGGTAGGGGTCGCTCATGGTGTGCAGGTCGATGTCGCCCAGAACGACCGACCGCAGCTTGCGCCCCTCCACTTCGAGGATCCCGTAACCCATGTAGTTGGTACCCGGGTCTATCCCCATTATGCGGTATGCCGACTCTTCTTTCATAGGGCAAAGATAGCTCTATTTTCCGAAAAAAGGCATGCGTTCGGGTGCCGCGGAACGCAGATCGGCCGAGGGTCGGATTTTATTCGTATATTTGCGCAAAGAATCAAGAAAATGGTACGTTACTATAACGACTCGTGCACCTACCGCCTGCCCGACAAGAGGCGGACCGCCGAATGGCTGCGCCGCGTGGCCGAGGAGGAGGGCTACACGCTGGGCGACGTGAACTACATATTCTGCTCGGCCGAACGGCTGCTGGAGATGAACCGCCGGTTCCTCGGGCACGACTACTTCACCGACGTGATAACGTTCGATTACAGCGACCGCAAGGGCGAGCGCACGGTGAGCGGCGACATATTCATCGACGTGGAGACGGTGGCCGACAACGCGCGTATATACGGTGCGACGAAGACCGCCGAGATGCGCCGCGTAGTGGTGCATGGCGTGCTGCACCTGTGCGGACAGAAGGACAAGACGCCCCGCGCCGAGCGGCAGATGCACCGCAAGGAGGACAAGTATTTATCTATGTTCTGATGGCAGATACGACTTTCGATCGTTCGTGGAACGATTACGACATAATTGTGGTGGGGGCGGGCCACGCGGGCTGCGAGGCCGCTTCGGCGGCGGCGCGCATGGGTTCGCGCACGCTGCTGCTCACGATGGACATGACCAAGATGGCGGCCATGTCGTGCAACCCCGCCGTGGGCGGTGTGGCGAAGGGGCAGATAGTGCGCGAAATCGACGCTCTGGGAGGCCGTACGGCGCGCATCACCGACCGCTCGACCATACAGTTCCGCATGCTCAACCGATCGAAGGGAGCGGCCATGTGGAGCCCCCGCGCGCAGTGCGACAAGGATCTTTTCTCGCGTCTGTGGCGCAGGGAGTTAGAGAACACGCCCAACCTCTACATCTGGCAGGACGCGGCCGTGGAGCTGCTCTTCGCCAAGGATTCGGACGGCGCGCGGCCGCGCGTTAAGGGCATCCGCACCCGCATGGGGGTGGAGTTCACCGCGCGGGCGGTGGTGCTGACCAACGGCACGTTCCTCGGCGGGGTGATGCACTGCGGCGAGTGCCATGCCGAGGGCGGCAGGGCAGGCGACGCGGCATCGGCGGGCATCACCGAATCGCTCGCGGCGATGGGTTTCGAGGCGGGCCGCATGAAGACGGGTACCCCCGCGCGCATCGACGGGCGGACGATAGACTTCTCGGCGCTGGAGGAGCAGGCGGGCGACGAGAGGCCGTCCAAATTCTCGTTTTCACCTGACACAGAGTGTGTTAAAGATCAACTGCCGTGCTACCTGGTCTACACCTCGCCCGAGGTGCATGCCATTCTGCGCGGCGGATTCGACCGTTCGCCGCTCTTCAACGGCACCATTCACGGCATAGGGCCCCGTTACTGCCCCAGCATCGAGGACAAGCTGCGCACGTTCGCCGACAAGGAGCAGCACCAGCTCTTTCTCGAACCCGAGGGCAGAGACACTAACGAGTTCTATATCAACGGGTTCTCGTCGTCGTTGCCATACGAGATACAGATCGAGGCGCTGCACCGCATACGCGGACTGGAGCATGCGCATGTGTATCGGCCCGGGTATGCCATCGAGTACGATTACTTCCCGCCCACGCAGCTCACGCACTCGCTGGAGACCAAACTCGTCGAAAACCTCTACTTCGCAGGGCAGATAAACGGCACCACGGGTTACGAGGAAGCCGCGGCGCAGGGTTTGATGGCGGGAATCAACGCACACCGCAAGTTAGGCGGTGCGGCGCCGATCGTACTCGGGCGCGACGAAGCCTACATAGGTGTGTTGATCGACGATCTGGTGACCAAGGGGGTCGACGAGCCGTACCGCATGTTCACCTCGCGCGCCGAGTATCGCATCCTGCTGCGGCAGGACAACGCCGACCTGCGACTGACTCCGATAGGGTACGAAAACGGCCTGATAGACGAGCGTCAATGGCAATTTTTCGTCAGAAAAAAATCGCTCGTAGAATCGCTTATTTCCTACGCCCGCGAGCAGAGCATCAAAATATCGGAAATTGAGAGCTATTTGAAACGGCACGATTTGGAGCCCATGACGCAGGGACGGAAGCTATATTCGCTCGTTTCGCGCAACGGATTCACGTTGTCGGGACTCGTCGAGGAATTGCCGCGTCTGCGTCGCTTCGTCGAAGAGAACGGCATAACCGAGGATGTGATCGAGCAGGTGGAGATTCAGATAAAATATAAAGGTTATATCGAGCGCGAAAAACTTCTGGCCGAAAAGCTGCGTCGGCTGGAAAATATCGCGATTCCGCGCAAATTCGATTTCAATTCGATGAACGCTCTGACGATCGAGGCGCGCCAGAAACTGACCAAGATCCGCCCGCAGACAATAGGGCAGGCGTCGAGAATCCCGGGGGTTTCACCCGCCGACATAAACGTACTGCTTATAAAATTCGGGCGATAGGGCGGAGTGCTCCACGTGGAACATCGGAATAATCGTGCGAGTCGTAGCCTGCGGAGCGAGTGAATAGCGAGCCTCCGCGGGGCGAGGCTGCGGCTCGCGCGGCTCGAAGAGCCGCAAAATACAAACAAAAAAAATAAGGCGATCTTCTAAAAAATCGCCTTATTTCATAAAATATTTCTACCGTTTTATTCCTCTACAACGACACACCAGCCGTATTTATCCTCGCGGCGGCCGTACTGAATATCCTGTAATTGGGTGTAGAGTTCGAGCGAATATTTTCCGACCTCCTTGCCGTAAGTCACCATCTTGCCCGTGTCGAGATCGTAAATCGACTCGATGGGGGAGATGACGGCAGCCGTGCCGCAAGCTCCCGCCTCGTCGAACTGCTCCAATTCCTCGACGGGAATATGGCGCTCCTCGACCTTGAGACCCATATCTTCGGCCAGTCGGCGAAGACTCTTGTTGGTGATCGACGGCAGGATCGACGGCGATTTGGGAGTCACATAGAGGCCGTCGCGGATGCCGAAGAAGTTGGCCGCACCGCATTCCTCTATATATTTATGCTCGGCGGCATCGAGATACATCACGTTCGAGTAGCCCAGATCGTGCGCCTTTTCGCCCGAAAGTATGCTCGACGCATAGTTTCCGCCAGCCTTGATATCGCCTGTTCCACGTGGAGCAGCACGATCCTGTTCGCGGTCGATAACCACCTTTATAGGCTTCATGCCGCCCTTGAAATAGGGTCCCACGGGCGAACAGAAGATGATAAGCATGGCTTCGGGCGAGGCCTTCACGCCGAGGCCGACCTTGGTGCCGAATATCACGGGACGCAGATAGAGCGACGCCCCCGATTCGTAGGGCGGAACGAAGTGAATATTGCGTTTCACCACCTCGTAGCATGCCGAGGTAAACATCTCGACAGTGGGCACGGGCAGGCAGAGCTTACGCGCCGAAGCCTGCATGCGCTTGGCGTTTTCGTCCATGCGGAATATGCGGACCTTGCCGTCCGCGCCGCGGAAAGCCTTCAAGCCCTCGAAAGCCTCCAGTCCGTAGTGCAGGCACGTGGTCGACATGTGCATCTTCACATATTCGTCGGAGGTGATCTCCATTTCGCTCCACTTGCCGTCCTTGTAATGGTAGCGGGCGTTGAAATCCGTCTTCACATAATCGAAGCCGAGATTGTTCCAATCGATTTTTTCCATAATTTCAGTATTCTTTGGGCGGGCGACATATTACGACTCGCCAGAGTCATGCTGGCCGCAGCCTCGCCCCGCGGAGGCCCGCAACTCACTTTACGTTCGCGAGCGGACTCCGCAGGCTGCGATCCCGAGGCATCGGCCGCCCCGTAAAATTATCCTACTATCGCGCCGTTGTTGACCTTATCGGCAGGGCCCAGCAGCACTAATTTGCCTGCGGCGTCCTCGGCCATGAGGATCATGCCGTTCGACGTGATGCCCTTCAGCTCGCGCGGCGCGAGGTTCACCAGCACCAACACCTGACGGCCCACCAGCTCGTCGGGCGTGAAATACTCGGCTATTCCCGACACTATGGTGCGCTTGTCGATACCCGTGTCGACCGTCAGTTTGAGCAGCTTCTTGGTCTTGGCGACCTTCTCGGCCGCGAGGATGGTCGAAACGCGTATGTCCATCTTACCGAAGTCGTCGAACACTATCTCGTCCTTCTGTGCCGTGACGTGCGCGGCAGCCTCGGCAGCGGCGTTGGCGGCCTTTATGTCGGCCAGCTTGCGGAGCTGCGCCTCGATCACGTCGTCCTCGATCTTTTCGAACAGCAGTTCGGGGCGGCCGATCGTGTGACCTGCGGCAACCAGTGACATCGATCCCAGATCGTCCCACGAGAATTTGCCCAGATTGAGCATCCTTAATATCTTCTCGGCCGAGAAAGGCATGAACGGCTCGATGGCCACCGTGATGTTGGCCGTGATCTGCAACGCTATATTCAGTATGGTCTTCACGCGCTCGGGGTCGCTCTTGACCACCTTCCACGGCTCGGTGTCGGCCAGATACTTGTTGCCTATGCGGGCGAAGTTCATGGCATCCTTCAGCGCCTCGCGGAAACGGTAGTTCTCGATATTCGACTCCAGCGACGCCTTTATGCCGCCCAGTTCGGCTATCGTGGCGCGATCGTAGTCGGTCAGCTCGCCGCATGCGGGCACCACGCCGTCGTAGTATTTTCCCGTCAGCACCAACGCGCGGTTGACGAAGTTGCCCAGTATGGCCACTAACTCGTTGTTGTTGCGCGCCTGGAAATCACGCCACGTGAAGTCGTTGTCCTTGGTCTCGGGGGCGTTGGCGCACAGAACGTAGCGCAGCACATCCTCCTTGCCCGGGAACTCGTCCAAATACTCGTGCAGCCACACGGCCCAGTTGCGCGACGTGGAGATCTTGTCGCCCTCCAGATTGAGGAACTCGTTGGCAGGCACGTTCTCGGGCAGTATGTAGCCGCCGTGGGCCTTGAGCATCGAGGGGAACACTATGCAGTGGAACACTATGTTGTCCTTTCCGATGAAGTGCACCATCTTGGTATCACTATCCTTCCAATACTTCTCCCATTCGGGCGTAAGGTCCTTTGTAGCAGATATATAGCCTATCGGAGCATCGAACCACACGTAGAGCACCTTGCCCTCGGCGCCCTCCACGGGCACGGGGATGCCCCAGTCGAGGTCGCGGCTCACGGCGCGGGGCTGGAGGCCCAGATCGAGCCAGCTCTTGCACTGCCCGTAGACGTTGCTTTTCCACTCCTTGTGGCCGTCGAGAATCCACTCGCGCAGGAATCCCTCGTACTGGTCCAAAGGCAGATACCAGTGCTTCGTTTCGCGCTTTACGGGCACCGCCCCCGACACCGCGCTGTGAGGCTCGATCAGCTCGTCGGGCGAGAGGGTCGATCCGCACTTCTCGCACTGGTCGCCGTAGGCGCGGTCGTTGCCGCAGCGGGGACACGTGCCCACGATGTAGCGGTCGGCGAGGAACGTTCCCGCCTCCTCGTCGTAGTACTGCATCGAGGTGCGCTCGATGAACTTGCCCTCGTCGTAGAGCTTGCGGAAGAAATCCGAGGCCGTCACGCGGTGCGTGGGCGACGAGGTGCGCGAATATATGTCGAACGCTATGCCCAGACGGCTGAACGAATCCTTGATTATTTCGTGGTAGCGGTCTACCACCGCCTGCGGCGATACGCCCTCCTTGCGGGCCTTGATGGTGATGGGCACTCCGTGCTCGTCGCTGCCGCACACCGACACCACGTCGCGTCCGCGCATGCGCAGGTAGCGGGTGTAGATGTCCGAAGGGATGTATACGCCTGCCAGATGTCCTATGTGCACGGGACCGTTGGCGTAGGGCAGAGCCGAAGTGATGAGGTATCGTTTGAACTCCTTTGCCATAAATGTATTACGAATATTTCCGCACGGTCTTCGCGACCGTACTCCGTTAAAGTCTTTTTAATGACTCAAAAGTACAACATTTTATCGCGAAACGAAAAATTTTTCGAAAATAAAACGGCCCGCCGCGCCCGTGCAGCCCGCATACGACGGGCCGCCGATGCCCGCCGACGCCCCGCAGGCACAAATAAAAACCCGCTTTGCACCGTCGAGGCGAAAAAAGCGCGAATTTGTACATACGTTGACAAAAATAAATTATCTTTGCCTATTGAAACGTCGGTGTCTTCGGCCGATACGGCCGACGGGCGACGGGAAACGCAAAAACACAGATCTTATGAGAGAGGAATACAACGATTACGACGACTCGATGTACGAGGACGAGTACGATCGTCAGGAGACGGACAACAAGGCCGTGCGGGGATACCGCATAGTAATCATCATTCTGGCAGTCATTCTGGTGGCGCTGTCGTTGCTCTACTTCAACATACATCGCCAGCAGCAGGCCGAATACGTGCTTCTGGAGCAGGACCGCAACAAGATTCAGGGCGATCTGGACAGCCTCATAGTCTCGTTCGACGACCTCAAGATACAGAACGACTCCATAGCGGCCAACCTCGAGGAGGCCAACAAGCTGATGGACCAGCTCAAGAACGAGCGTCGCCTCAACTACGCCAAGATACGCGCCTACGAGAAGGAGGTGGGTACGCTGCGTACCGTGATGCAGGGCTACATACGCCAGATCGACTCGCTCAACACGCTCAACAAGAAACTCGTCAGGGAGAACATCAGCTACAAGAAGGAGATCTCGACGGCCCAGCTGCGCGCCGAGATGGCCGAGGAACGCGCCGAGGAACTCAACAACAAGGTGCGCGTGGGTTCGGTGATCCGCGCCCGCAACATCACTATGACCGCCCTCAACGCCAAGAGCAAGGAGATCACCCGCGTGAAGAATGCGGCACGCCTGAGCGTCAACTTCGTGCTGGCGGGCAACGAGCTCGCCGAGCCGGGTGCCAAGACGGTATACGTCTGCATAACCTCGCCCGACGGCTACGTGCTCTCGACGCCCGACGCGGCATCGTTCTCGTTCGAGGGCGAACCCAAGATATACTCGGCACAGCGCGACGTCGACTACCAGAACGACGACCTGCCCGTGAAGATCTTCTACAACGGCAGCGGATTCACCGCGGGTACCTACCGCGTGGAACTCTACACCGAAGGCCGTCTGATAGGTCAGGCCGACGTGGCGATGCGATAGGCGTCAGCTGACGAAAAACAAAGGGAGGGCATTTCGGTGCCCTCCCTTCGTTTTTGCTCTATACCGTCGCCGTTACTCGGTATATTCCGTCCACTCGACGGTCACGTCGTCGATGGCATAGTAGGTGGGGGTCGTCATGCCGTAGGCGGTAGAGGGGCCGCCCGATATGCTGAAACGCACCTTGACGACGGCGCCCAGCGACGAAAGATCCCATGCGGTCCACGAGGTTATCATCTTGTCTTTCGTGGCGAAGAGAAGCGACACGGTGCCCGTCTCGGCGCCTGCGGCATCGTAGCCCGTGGCGTGGATCTTTATTTCGTCGCCGTCGCCCAGAGCCTGCGAAAAGGCATTTCCGTTACGCATGATGTTGAGTATGTAGCAGGTGGAATTTACGTAGCAGCCCTTTACGGTGCGGGCCTTGCCGTCGGCGAACTCCAGCGTGGGACGGTTGTCGCGCGTGTCGTCCACGTTGCCGAAGCCCACCAGGAAGTTGTCCGAGCCGTTATGGCCGCCGCCCTTCACAGCGTCGGCATTGGCGGGGTTGTAGACATAGAGGTCGTAGGGGTAGTCGCCGAACTTGGCCTCGTCGGAAGAGTTGTACGACGATACGACCCAACCGCCGCCGAAGAACTTGCCGTAGCCGTAATCGGTGAAAATGGGGGTCGACGACAGAGTGGTCTCGGCATCCTCCCACACGTAATCCTCGGTCGCCACGTCGCCCGTGTAGGTCTTGTCCACCGTGGCGGCCACATAGGGAGTCCATGCGGCGCCGTCGAAGGTGACGGTGACAGTGCGGATGTGATCGTCGCCGTTGTCCGAGCACGACGTAACCGTTGCCGCAGCAGCGAGCAGCAAGGCCAATGATTTGATTGTCTTCATCTTTGCAATGTTTTATTAAGGTTTGTAAAATGTATGTCGGCAACGCGGTCCGCTCCGTCGGCAGGCAGCGGAAAGGACGGCATGGGGCCGTCGCGCTGCCGAGGACATGCGGCATGTGCCGCAAGCCGTATGTTCCGAATCATGAAACGGATTTTCACGTAACGCCCGAACCCCGTTCGCCGCGGGTCTGTCCTGCGCCTGTGCCGCAACGGCAGGTCTTCTGACTCGCTCCTGTCGCAGCACCTTCCCGATCCCTGAAGGATCAGTGGTTGAGAGAGCTTGCGACCGTATCCGCCGAGGCGGAGGAGCTTACAGCAGCGGGAACTGTACGGGATTCTCACCCGTTTCCCTTTTCATCTCCCGATCGGCGACGCCGACCGCATGGAGAACCGTTGCGGTGCAAAGATATGCTTTTTCGGCCATCCGACAAAAGAAGCCGATGAAAATATAAGACCTGCATGCACAAACCCGTCGGCATACAACCCGCATTACGGCATATTTTGTCACGTTCAGGCCCGCAATTGCCATGTTTTGCATATCTTTGCGACGTTATTAACCATCACGACAATGAGCAAAACGCATCCCGCCCCCGCTCCGTCGGCGGCACTGTCGCTCGTGCCGCTCGCGGCCCTCGTAATTCTTCTCGCGCTGGTGATAAGCCTTTTCGGCGGCGACGCCATAGGCGGAGGCAGCCAGTTCTCGCTGCTGGCCGCGAGCGCCGTGTGCGCCGCCATAGCCATGTGGCGCTACCGATGCCCGTGGCAGCGGCTCGAAGACGCCGTGATGGTGAACATGCACAGCGCCACCCCCGCCATAATCATCCTGCTGCTCATAGGAGCCATAGCGGGCACCTGGATGGCAGGCGGAGTGATCCCCACGCTCATATGCTACGGGCTGCGCATACTGCGCCCCTCGATCTTCCTGCCCGCCTCGTGCATCATATGCGCCGTGGTGTCGCTGCTCACGGGATCGTCGTGGACCACCATAGCCACCGTGGGCGTGGCGCTCATGGGCATAGGGCGCGCCTTGGGATTCGACGACGGATGGATAGCGGGCGCCATCATATCGGGTGCCTACTTCGGCGACAAGATATCGATCATGAGCGACACCACCGTGCTGGCTTCCACCACGGCCGAAGTGCCGCTGTTCTCGCACATACGCTACATGCTGCTTACCACAGTGCCGTCGCTGGCGGTAGCCCTCGGGGTGTTCTGCGCCGCGGGACTGGCGGCGTCGCCCGCCGACGAGGCCGAGACGTTGCAGATCGAGGCCGCGCTCCGCGAGACGTTCCACGTAACCCCCTGGCTGCTGGCCGTTCCCGCCGCCACGGGCATACTCATATCGCGCAAGCTGCCCGCCATCATCACCCTCTTCGCGTCGGTGCTGCTGGCCGCCGCAGCCATGGCCGTGTTCCAGCCCGAGATAATATGCCGCATAGCCGAATCGGACACCCCGTCGCTCATGGCCTCGTTCAAGGCCGTGGTGCTGGCGTCGACCACCGACACCGCCGTCGAGACGGGCAATCCGCTGCTCAACGATCTGGTGGCCACGGGAGGCATGGGAGGCATGATGAACACGGTGTGGCTCATAATTTGCGCCATGTGCTTCGGCGGGGTGATGTACGGCAGCGGAATGCTCTCGGCCATATCGAAGATATTCCTGCGCATGGCACGCCGAACCGCGAGCGTGGTGGGCGCCACGGTGGGATCGGGCATATTCTTCAACCTGGTCACGGGCGACCAGTACATATCGATCATACTGACGGGCAACCTGTTCCGCCACCTCTACGACGACCGAGGGCTGGAACGCCGCCTGCTGAGCCGCAGCGTCGAGGATTCGGCCACGGTGACCTCGGTGCTCATCCCGTGGAACTCGTGCGGCATGACGCAGTCGACGGTGCTCGGGGTGGCCACCATGACTTACATGCCCTACTGCATATTCAACATCGTAAGTCCGCTGATGTCGGTAGCGGCAGCGGCCATAGGATACAAAATTTATAGTAAAAAGCAATGAAACCCGAACTGGTAATATTCGATCTCGACGGCACGCTGCTCAACACCATAGGCGATCTGGCCGTAAGCTGCAACCACATGCTCGCCCTGCGTGGCCTGCCGCAGCACGGCTACGACGACTACTGCCGATTCGTGGGCAACGGAATCATGCGGCTGGTGGAGCGCGCCCTGCCCGAGGAGTTGCGCACGCCCGAGTACGTGAAAGAGGCGCGCAAGGATTTTCTGGCGCACTACATCGACCACATCGACATCCGCACGCGCCCCTACGACGGCATCACGCAGGTGGTGGAGACACTCTACCGCGACGGGGTGAAGCTCGCCGTGGCGTCGAACAAGTTTCAGGCGGGGACCGAGAAGCTCATACGCGAATACTTTCCCGACATAGAGTTCGTTGAGGTGCGCGGCAACCGCGACGGGGTGCCCCTGAAGCCCGACACGGCCATGATCGACCCCATAATAGCCGCGGCGGGAGTCGCGCGCGACAGATGCGTGATGGTGGGCGACTCGGCCGTCGACATGCAGACGGCCCGCAACGCGGGGATAGGATCGATAGGCGTGAGCTGGGGATTCCGCGACCGCGCGGAGCTGGAGGAAAACCATGCCGACCGCATAGCCGACACCCCCGAGGAACTTCTCGCTATTATTTATTCGATGCGGTAACCGCCCTCACGGAGCTGCGGCCCACGGCCAGAATGGCCAGAGGCTCGCAATCCGAGTTAAGACAGGCCGCGACGGCCGCGCGGTCGAAATTGTCGATGCGGAGGGTGGCAAGACCCATCTCGGCGGCCCGAAGCGACATGCTCTGCACCGAGACGCCGAGTTCTATGTCGACCGTGCGGCTCTCGGGCACGACCGTGCACACCACGATCAAGGCATCGGGCGGAGTCGAAAACCTCACGCCACAGCACGCAAGATCCAGCACTCGGCGCGCCTCGGCACCACGCACGGCACAGAACCGAAACAGCCGCGATGCAGAGGGTATGGACTCGTTCACGCCCGCGATGCCGCCCAACTGGTCGTCGCGCACGGCAAACGAAGGATCGTAGTCGAGGCAGGCGCGGCTGCGGGCCAGCAAACCGCACAATGTCGCCGCGGGGCGGCGCTTCACCGCCGTGCGCGAGGCATGATCCTCCATCTTTCGGCCCAAATAGTCGTCAGCCATATATTAGCATTTAATAATCGGTGATGCAAAAATAACTCTATCCGAGGCCAAATACAAACTCCGCCTTGCGACGATTGAAAATTAAAATGTAAATTTGCATCAATACGGATAAAAAACAACGCTTGTCCGCAAAAACATATCAGAGTATTTCGACATAGCGAACGCTATGTCGGCAGTTCGCCGCCGCCCCCACGCGGCGGACTGCTGTCGCATTCCGACCGCCGTCGGCGAACAGCGGCCATACACCGACGTTTTTGCGTATAAGAACAAAAAAACAATGCTTATGGAAAATGAAATAAGAGCCGTTCTGGCCCGAATATCGCACCCCGAGACGGGACACGACCTCGTGGAGAGCGGAATGGTGGATTCGGTGAGCGCCGCGGACGGAAAGGTCACCGTGGTGCTGCGCTTCGCGAAGGCACGCGACCCGTTCGCCGCGCGCATAAAGACCCAAGCAGAGCAGGCCCTGAGGGAGCGCTTCCCCGAATCGCAGGTGACTGTGGCCGTAAAGGAGGCCGAGCCAAGACGCCCCGTGCCGCAGCGCGAAAGCACGACCAAGAGCGTCGGCAAGATCATAGCCGTGGCCTCGGGCAAGGGCGGCGTGGGCAAATCCACCGTAACGGCCAACCTCGCCGTGACGCTGCGCGACATGGGCTACCGCGTGGGCATTCTCGACGCCGACATATACGGTCCGTCGCAACCCAAGATGTTCGCCCTGGAGGGCTACGTGCCCGACGCCGTGCAGCAGGACGGTCTGGACTACATAGTGCCTGCGCAAAGCGCCGACATAGAGCTGATGTCGATAGGATTCTTCATACGCCCCGACGACGCCCTGATGTGGCGCGGCGCGATGGCCACCAACGCCCTGAAGCAGCTCCTGCACCAGACCATGTGGGGCGGGCTCGATTTCCTGCTCATCGACATGCCCCCGGGAACGGGCGACATACACCTGACCATAATATCGGAGATACGCCTCGACGGCGCCGTCATAGTGTCCACGCCGCAGCAGGTGGCCGTGGCCGACGTGGTGCGCGGCGTGGAGATGTTCCGCCACGAGAAGGTGAACGTCCCCGTACTCGGAGTGATCGAGAACATGGCGTGGTTCACCCCGCGGGAGCTGCCCGACAACCGCTACTACATATTCGGCCGCGGCGGTGCGCGCGCATATGCCGACGAGGCGGGAGTGCCGTTCCTGGGCGACATACCCATCGTGCAGTCGATAATGGAGGGTGCCGAGCAGGGACGCCCCTCGGTGACGGTCGACAGTGAGGTGGAGGGATACTACCGCGCGATAGCCTCGCGCATTGTTGAAAACACCGTCGACAAGTGTTGAAAACGGTGATGAAAACCTCATGATAAAAATCAACAAGATCGAGGCGCCGAAAACCGTCGAAAATGTAAAGGCATGATAATCAGACAAGGTTGCGGGACGATGAATTTTAATGCGTTTTTTTATCGAAACTTGTAACACGGGTTATCAACCGAAAACGGGGGCGTGAAACTAACAAATAAAATGTGTCGATATGTTCAGAACATTTTCGACACATTTTTCATAACCGCATACGCGATGCCGACCTTCGGCACAGAAAACGGTGTAATACAACATGTTTGCCGCCGCAACTTCAATCGACACATAATCGACAATCGGTCGTCGGCAATGTCGAAAAATAAACTCGGCACGAGATATCGACACTTTCAACAGCTATTATTTATATTATTATTCATTTATTTTAATAAAGAAAAAACAGAGAAAAAATAAAATGCTTGTCGAAAACTCCGACGGCGGCGGTCATTTCCCGCCCGCTCACTGAAGTTGCGGCGCCGACTGCGCTCGGCTGCGGCGCGGTTACGGAATATAACTTTCGGGCTGCGGCACACAGGGCCGCCGAGACTACCGAACGGCAGATGAAACGCGTAAAAAATAACGATTCGTAATCAAACAGTCGATTTTTTCGAAATTTTTGTTTGACGTAAGTTTGAAATTCAATATCTTTGTTTCAAATTACGGCGAATAGCCGTGCGGCCGCAGGGGACGAGTATATTGCCGCAAGGTCCGAAACTGAAGTGCAATAACGCAAGAGCTTTAATATATAGTAACTATGTACGGAAAAATCAAGGAACATCTCCAAAAGGAGCTGGCCGACATCAAGGCTGCCGGCCTTTACAAAACCGAACGCGTGATCGAGTCGCCGCAGCGTGCCGAGATCGAGGTGGCAGGCAAGAAGGCTCTCAACTTCTGCGCCAACAACTATCTGGGTCTCTCGGACAACAAGCGTCTTATTGAGGCTGCCAAGAAGGCGATGGACGAGCGCGGCTTCGGTATGTCGTCGGTGCGCTTCATATGCGGCTGCCAGGATATCCACAAGCAGCTGGAAAAGGCCATAGCCGACTATTTCGGTACCGAGGACACCATCCTCTACGCCGCCTGCTTCGACGCCAACGGCGGTGTGTTCGAGCCGCTGCTCAACGAGCAGGACGCCATCATCTCCGACGCCCTGAACCATGCCTCGATCATCGACGGCGTGCGTCTGTGCAAGGCCGTGCGCTACCGCTATGCCAATGCCGACATGGACGAGCTGGAGGATTGCCTCAAGCGTGCTCAGGCACAGCGCTTCCGCGTGATCGTCACCGACGGCGTGTTCTCGATGGACGGCAACGCCGCCCCGCTGGACAAGATCTGCGCGCTGGCCAAGCAGTACGACGCCATGGTCATGGTCGACGAGTGCCACTCGGCGGGCGTGCTGGGCAAGACGGGCCGCGGCATCACCGAGCTTTACAACCTGCGCGGCGAGGTGGATATCCTCACGGGTACCCTCGGCAAAGCCTTCGGCGGCGCGGTGGGCGGATTCACCACGGGCCGCAAGGAGATCATCGACATGCTGCGCCAGCGTTCGCGTCCCTATCTCTTCTCCAACTCGCTGCCCCCCGCAGTGGTCGGCGCAGGCATAGAGATGTTCAAGATGCTGGCCGAGAGCGACGAGCTGCACGACCGTCTGGCCGCCAACGTGGAGCACTTCCGCGCCAAGATGATCGCCGCGGGATTCGACATCAAGCCCACGCAGTCGGCCATCTGCGCCGTGATGCTCTACGACGCCAAGTTGTCGCAGGACTTCGCCGCACGCTTGCAGGACGAAGGCATATTCGTTACGGGATTCTACTACCCCGTCGTTCCCAAGGGTCAGGCGCGCATCCGCGTGCAGGTCTCTGCGGGCCACACCACCGAGCAGCTCGACCGTTGCGTTGAGGCTTTCGTGAAAATCGGCAAGGAGCTTGGAGTATTGAAATAAAACGGGGCTGTCCGCGAGATACCCTGCCGTGCGGGGGCGGATTGTCCGCCGCTTGCCGTCGGACGAGGCGGCAACGCATGATACACTGATAAGTTTAACACAAAATCGACGCTATGGCAAAGACGACATTGGATTCTACCGATAAAAAGATACTTCGCTTTCTGATAAAGAACGCACGCACGCCCTTTCTCGAAATAGCCCGCGAGTGCGGCATTTCGGGAGCGGCCATCCACCAGCGCATAAAGAAGCTGGAGGACATGGGCGTCATTCAGGGCAGCCGTCTGGTGGTCGTTCCCAAATCGCTGGGATTCGACGTATGCGCCTTTATCAGCATCCGAGTGTCGGATATTACGCGGCAGGAGGATACGGTGCAGCAGCTCAAGAAGATCCCCGAGATCGTGGAGTGCCACTACATAACGGGCTCGTACAACCTGATGGTGAAGCTCTACTGCATCGACAACGAACACCTGATGCGTACTATTTTCGACCATATCCTGCATGTGCAGGGGGTGTCGAGCACACAGACCTACATCTCGCTCAACGAGTCGTTCCAGCGCGAGATCTACGTGGATTGTCTCAACTGACGTTTCGCTCGGGTGCCGTCTGTCTTGATGGGTACCTGTTGTCTTCAGGCGGGATGAACCGTTTGGCGGAGCCTAATTTCAGGCTCCGCTTTTTTTTGGGGGGGATATTTATCTTCAGCGGCCGGGGAGGCAGTTGTTCGGGCAGCAGCCTGCGGCCCGCGCAGTCCGCAGGACTGCATTTCTTGTTTTTTGGTGTGCTGTTCGCCGACGGCGGCAGGAATGCGACAGCAGTCCGCCGCGAGGGGGCGGCGGCGAACTGCGCGGTTCGAAGAACCGCAAAAATACACACGCGTCAGCCAGTCCCGCGGCATAAGCGATTTCGGACAAAGGGCGGCCGCGACGACGGTTGGTGTTACCTTTTGTCCGAACAAACGGTAATGTATGAAAAAATACGTCATGCTACCGAGACGTCGGGTGAGGATTGGCATCTCAAACGTTCGTATGTTTGTGTAGTTCGGTATTTTATCATTGTCTGCAAATAAAAAATTGATGTCGGATGAAAAAAACGCCCGAAAATTCGGGGGGGGGAATTTTTTTATATATTTGTACCCAATCGCCATCGGTAACGACGAATGCCGACGGAGAACCTGTTTTGACGAACGGCGACGGTTCGCATCAGTCGCAAAGAAAAACATTTTATCCGAATGAAACCTCTGTTTCCGTTTGCAGCGGCACTGCTGCTGCTCTTTACCGCCGTCGGCTGCTCGAAGGACGACGCGCCGAACGATCCCGAAGGAACCGTATCGCTCAACATGCTCAACTCCGACAACGGTCACACGTGGCTGGGCAACATGGGAGTATATATCGACAGCTCCGACAACTTCGTGTGCCGCAATTGCAGCATGGCCGAGGCGGGCCCGTCGGGCGGAATCTCGTCGATCGACCGCCTGCTGCTGAACAATCTGGCCAAGCAGATGGCCGTGCGCGAGGGCTACGGCTATGCGGTGTACAGAGACGAAGATGTTCTCCGATTTCCTTCGGGCAAGACCGCCCTGCTGGCCGACGCCGTGTATTACCGCATGAGGGTCGAGACCCGCCTCACCGACAGCGAGACGGGTGAGTCGGTGGGTGCGCACGTGAAGTACATGGCCGACCGCGCCGAGCGCCATTCGCTGCCCATGCCCGGGGAATATGTGTACGACATGAGAAGCGCGTACAGCTACTGGGTGACCGATCTGCCGCTCGGCAAGATAGACGAGATGTTCATCGATGAGCCGCTGGTGATCTTGGAGGTGGGCGATCCCGAGAGCGGATCGGTGCTGGTTTCGCGTACCGACGGAGCGGATAGCAACATTTGCAGACTCTATATGCGTCAGAATGATGTCTGGTCGTATGTGTTGATCTATATCTGATCTTACGTTGCGTCACGACGCGCGAAACGGCCGCCCGACATGTTCGGACGGCCGTTTCGGCTTAAAGGGCGGGCGCGGATTCAGATCTTGGCGAGAGCTTGGTCGAGATCGGCTATTATGTCGTCGATGTGTTCGGTGCCTATGCTCAGCCGCACGGTCGACGGGGTGATGTGCTGCTGCGCCAGTTCGCGCTCGCTCATCTGCGAGTGGGTGGTGGTGTAGGGATGTATCACCAGACTCTTCACGTCGGCCACGTTGGCCAGCAGCGAGAATATCTCCAGCGAATCGATGAATTTCCACGCACTCTCCGCTCCGCCCGCGATCTCTATGGTGAAAATGCTGCCCGCACCCTGAGGGAAATATCTCTCATACAGAGCGTGGCTCGGGTGATCGGGCAGCGATGGGTGGCTGACGGAGGCCACCTTGGGGTGCCCCGCGAGGAAATCGACCGCTTTCAGCGCATTGGCCACGTGACGCTCCACGCGCAGCGACAGGGTCTCCAGCCCCTGGAGCAGGATGAAGGCGTTGAACGGCGATATGGCGGCGCCCGTGTCGCGCAGCAGCACGGCGCGTATGCGGGTCACGAACGCCGCGTCGCCCGCCACGTCGGCGAATACCGCGCCGTGGTAGTCGGGCGAGGGCTTGGCCAGGGTCGGGAACTTGTCGGCACGGGCCTTCCAGTCGAAGCGGCCGCCGTCGACTATCACGCCGCCGAGACTCGATCCGTGGCCGCCGATGAACTTGGTGGCCGAGTGCACCACCACGTCGGCGCCGTGCTCGATGGGGCGTATCAGATAGGGCGTGCCGAAGGTGTTGTCGATGATGAGCGGAATGCCGTGTCGGTGGGCCGTCGCAGCCACCGATTCTATGTCGGTGACGTCGGAGTTGGGGTTGCCGAACGTCTCGGCGTACACCGCTTTCGTCTCGGGGCGTATGGCCGCTTCGAGGGCGCGGCTGTCGTTGACGTCGACTATGGTGCATGTTATGCCCTGCAAGGCCAGAGTGTGGGTTATCAGGTTGAACGACCCGCCGTAGAGGTTGTCGGCCGCGACCACGTGGTCGCCCGCGGCGAGTATGTTTTGCAGGGCGTAGGTCACCGCCGCAGCGCCCGAGGCCACGGCGAGCGCCGCAGTGCCGCCTTCGAGAGCCGCCATGCGCCGTTCGAACACATCCTGCGTGGGGTTGGTCAGACGCCCGTAGATGTTGCCCGCGTCGCGCAGGGCGAAACGGTCGGCGGCGTGCTGCGAGTCGCGGAACACGTACGACGTGGTCTGGTATATGGGCACCGCGCGCGCGTCGGTCGCGGGGTCGGGCCGCTCCTGTCCCGCATGGAGCTGGACGGTTTCGAATCGGAGTTTTCTTGTTGTCATAATTGTCGTTTTTATGAAATAATATTTATGGTTGAATGTTTTGCGGCTCCTTGGAGCCGCGCGAGCCGTAGCCTCGCCCCGCGGAGGCTCGCTGTCGCTTGCCCCGCAGGCTACGACTCGCGACCCGAAAACATGAATCGGATAATATCCTCCGTATGTTTTCTCCTGCAAAATTACGATCTTAAGATTAATACGTCAATGATATGGTGAAATATGGAAAATATAACTATATTTACCGTGTAAAACATTGTTTTCGACCATACGGCCGCTCTGTGGCGGCCGCCCGAAGAATTTTATTCCATGAACGCTTTGGACAAAACCGATATCAAGATCCAGAAGATCCTTCAGGAGAACTCGCGTCTGACGACCAAGGAGCTCGCCGCGCGCGTCAACCTCTCGCCCACTCCCGTGTTCGAACGTTTGCGCCGACTCGACGCCGAGGGGTATATCAAAAAGTACGTGGCCGTGCTGGACGCAGCCAAACTCAACTGCGGCTTCGCCGTATTCTGCCACGTGAAGCTGAGCCGCCTGAACAGCGAGGTGGCCTCGGAGTTCGAACGCGTGGTGCGCGGAATCCCCGAGGTCACCGAGTGCTACAACATATCGGGCGACTACGACTATCTGCTGAAGATACACGCTCCCGACATGAGGTATTACCGCGAGTTCCTCATCAACGTGCTGGGTGCTGTCGATAGCCTCGGGTCGTTCACGAGCACCTTCGTCATGAACGAGGTGAAGCACGATTACGGCATTCCCATCCTCGGCGACGGCAGGCCGTAGCGCGGCTGCGCGAGGCATCGTTCGGCGCGGCAGGGCGCGATCGCGCGACGGTGGGGACGCGCCTGCCGAATTTTATTTAGCCAAAAGGTCGGACATTCATCGAATTGTGTTTATATTTGTAACACGCGCGTGCCCGTCATGCGTGACCGATAACCGAAAAACTTTTAACCCGAATAATATTTCCGACATGAATCTATCCGAATCTATCTTCATTTCGACACTCATCGCGGCGGGAGTCGTCGCGACGGCGTGCGACAGCGTTTACGAACCCGTGGCCACCTTCGCCGAGCCCGACGATCCGACGGCCCTTTCGGCCGATGCCGAAGCGGCGTGGAACGGCGTTGGCAAGGGACTTCACGGAGCATGGGGCGACCCCGACCTGCGTTACTCGCGCAGCGAGGTGCCGCAGCCGCTCGACGGCGAGAGCTTCGAGATCGCGGCGTGGCGCGGCGAGCGTGCCTCGGCGCAGATACTTCTGTGGACGGCCGACGGCGCCGACGGCGTGGAGTGCCGCACGGAGGATCTCAAGGGCGACGGCAAGTCGCTGCCCGCATCGACCGTAAACACCCGTTTCGTGCGCTACACGTTGGCCGACAGTCGGTTCAGCGTGGGTGGTGAGACCATCCTTTCGCCCGACATGCTCGACACTCTGTCGCGTTTCAACATGGCGCCGCGCACCGTGCGTCCCGTGTGGGTGACGGTCGAGGTGCCGCGCGATGCCGCGGCGGGAGTCTATCGCTCGCAGATCGTGGTGACGGGGAAAGGTTGCGGCAAGGTCCGCCTGCCCCTCACGCTGGTGGTGCAGGATCACACGCTGCCCGCGCCCGAAGAGTGGAGCTACCATCTCGATCTGTGGCAGCATCCCACCTCGGTGGCCCGCGCGCAGGGGCTCGAAGTGTGGAGCGACGCCCATTTCGAGGCTATGAAACCCATCATGACCATGCTCGCCGCGGCGGGACAGAAGGTGGTGACCGCCACTCTCAACAAGGATCCGTGGAACCACCAGTGTTACGACGGCTACGCCAACATGATCGAGTGGACCCTCCGTCGGGACGGCACGTGGAGCTACGACTACAAGGTGTTCGACCGCTGGGTGGAGATGATGTTTTCGCTGGGCATCGACAAGATGATAAACTGCTACTCGATGGTGCCGTGGAACTGCGAGCTCGAATATTTCGATCAGGCGCAGGACAAGACCGTAACGGTGAAGGCCGAGCCGGGTACTCCCCTCTTCCCGAAGATATGGGAACCTTTCCTGCTCGACTTCAAGAAGCACTTGGCCGACAAGGGCTGGCTGGGCATAACCAACATAGCGATGGACGAGCGTTCGCCCGAGGCGATGGACGCCGCGGTGAAGGTGCTGGAGAAGTGCGCCCCCGAAATGGGATTCGCGCTGGCCGACAACCACAAGTCGTATAAGAAGTACACCATGATGCGCGACGTGTGCGTGGCGCAGGGTCAGCCCGCCGACCATGCCGACATCGAGGCGCGCCGCGCGCAGGGATTCAGCACCACGTTCTACGTATGCTGCGGTCCGCTCTACCCCAATACGTTCACCTACTCGGCGCCGTTCGAGGCCGAGCTTCTGGGCTGGTACGGACTCGCGTGGGACTACGACGGCATGCTGCGCTGGGCCTACAACTCATGGCCCGCCGATCCGCAGATCGATTCGCGCTACGGCACGTGGAGCTCGGGCGACACCTATCTGGTCTACCCCTATGCCCGCTCGTCGGTGCGCTTCGAGCGCCTGATCGACGGCATCGAGGCTGCGGAGAAGGTGCGCGCGCTGCGTAAGGCGGGAGCCGACACCTCGGCCGTGGAGGCCGTGCTGGCCAAGATCCGCACCACCAACGTCAACGACCACACGCAGCCGTGGAGGCAGATAACCGCCGAGGCCCGCGCCGCCCTTGCCGAGGCTTCGGCGAAGTAGGCTGTCGCTGTCGGGGATGCGATTTCGAGTACAATCTGTTTGAGGTCACAATTTGTGACCTCAAACAAAGGCGGTGTCCGCTACATGCCTTTCGCATTTACCGAAATGGGCGTGGCCATGCTGTCGAGCGTCTTGCGGAGCGACGTGGCCATACAGACCAATATAGCCATCATGCGCACGTTCGTGGCTATGCGCGATTACGTGCTCTCCTCGACCGCCGTTTCGGCCGAACTGTCGGAGATACGCGCGAAACTCGCGTTGCTGGAGCGGGCGAACGACGACAATGCCGAGGCGGTGAACGATCTTTCGGAGGATACGCGCAAGGAGTTCGACAATATTTACGACGCCATAGCCGCCCTTTCGGTCCGAATACCGAAGGCGCAGCCGCCGCGCAGGGCGATAGGATTCAAGACTTCGCACGACGGGGACCCGAAACGGGAATAGCGCGTTATTCGGTCGGGCCGCGGTTGTTCGAACTTCCGTTGTCGGGAGATTGTGGCCCGCACGACTATGAGAGTCGTATTACTGCGATGTTTTATGCTGTTCGCCGACGGCGGTCGGAATGCGACAGCAGTCCGCCGCGAGGGGGCGGCGGCGAACTGCGCGGTTCAAAGAACCGCAGGCGTAACGCCTGTTTTATGAAAATATAGGTCGTCATGCCACCGAACGTAA
>CAUHCL010000027.1 GCA_959604655.1 uncultured Alistipes sp.
CACCTTTCGGTGTAGTTGACCGACGGGGTGATGTTGAGGTAGTTGAACAGATTGAACGACGCCTGCACGGGGATGCTGTGCTGTACGCCGTTGCGCATGTTGTCGAGCGTCTCGCGCGAGAAGATGTTCTTCTCCGAGGCGTTCACCGAGTTGGTTATCTTGCCCGCGTAGCTCATCGATATCTTCTCGTACCAGCGGTCCTTGCCGATCTTCACCGAGCGCTTGAACGGGAAGAATTTCGACACGTTGAACGATATGTTGGGCAGCGTGACCGCTATGGCCTCCGTCTGCGAGTTCTGCGACACGGCCATGTTCATCGACAGCGAGAAGGGCGTTCCCGCCCAGTTTTTAGAGTACGATATCGACGAGTTGGTCTGCGTGGCGAGCATGTCGTTGAGGTTCGTCGCCGAATATTTGCTGTAACCGCTCGACGAGAGGTTCACCGAGGCCGAGAAAGTCGAGCCCGGGTTTGCCTTGGCGTCCTGGGAGTGGGTCCATTGCAGTTTGTAGGTGTTCTGCTTCACGAAGTCGGGGTCGCCCTTGTCGCCCGAACGCACGCTGGTGAAGTCGAAATCGAAGTTGCCCGAATATTTGTATCGCTTCAGGTAACGCGATTTGGCGTTCACCTCCCACGATCCGAGGGTGTAGATGCCTCCCGTCAGGGTGAGGTCCATATGCTCGCCCAAGGTGAAGTAGTAGCCGAGTCCGCGCATGAAGAATCCGCGCCGCGCCTCCTCGCCGTACGAGGGCATGAGGATTCCCGATTTGGGCCCCGAGTTGAGCGGGAAGAATGCCTCGGGCAGTCCGAGGAAGGGTATGTGCACATCCTCTATGACCAGATGGCCCGGGCCCATTATGGCCTTCTTTCCCGGGATGACCTTCAGCTTCGAGGCGCTGTAATAGAAGTGCGGGTGGTCGGTCTGGTCGCAGGTGGTGTACATTCCTCCCGCGATGTTGATGGTGTTGTCCTGCATCTTCTTCACGTTCTGGCCCACGAGCCATCCGTCGCCCTGCTGCGTGGCTATGTTCTTGATCTTGGCGCGCTGGCTCTCGATGTTGTAGGTGATGGTGTCCATGTTGAGCGTGGTGGCGTCCTGCGTGAACTCGGGACGGGTCACCACGGGCACGCCGTCCACCGTGTCGGCCTTGCCGTGGGCGTATACGTTCTTGCTGTCGAGGTCTATGTTCATGAAGTCGGCCTTCAGCGTCATGTCGTCGTACGACACCTCGCCCTGCTCGTAGAGGTACACCATCTTGTTGCGCAGGTCGTAGTAGAGCGAGTCGGTGGCGCGGCCCGTGATGATGTTGTCGAGGCCCTGCCTGCGGCGTCGGGCGGTGTCGCTTTGAGGCTCTGCCACCGAGTCGGCGGGTATGGAGTCGGGGCGGACGGCGGGCACGGAGTCCGTCATGCCGTTTTGCTGACGGAGGGCGCGCGCATTGCGCCGCGCCGCGCGGCGGCCGTCGCGTTCGGTGGTGTCCTGCGTCGCCGCGGTTTCGGCCGTCGCGTCGCTTGGCAACTCGCGCGCGGGAAGCGTCAGACCGAACACTATCTGCGCGAAGAGCGACACGACTGTTGCGGAAAGCAGATATTTAGCTCTGAATTTACTCAAAATCACAATAATTTTTCGTATCTTTGCCGACGAGTCGGCAAAACCGCTCGGGGCGTTCCCGTATGGGGGATTCCGCTCGCGGTTTTTAACCGACAAATATAGCTTTTTTTTGTGTATTACCGATAATTGCCTGCTGTTTTTATATGAAACGTACAGTTCTCCGTCTGCTGCTTGTTTTGACTGCGGTTTCCGTTTTCGCTGCCGACTCGTTCGCACGCGACGATAACGGTTCGGGCGTGCGGGTTATTGTCATCGATGCAGGTCACGGCGGCAAGGCGTTCCCTGGCGCGGTCTACGGCGGCGTGAAGGAGAAGGATATCAATCTGGCCGTGGCGCTGAAATTAGGCGCGCTGCTGGAGAAGGAGCTGCCTCATGTCAGGATAGTCTACACCCGCAAAACCGACACGGCTCTGGGCAAGACCTTGAACGACGACCTTACGGCCCGCGCCAATACGGCCAACAAGGCGGGCGGCGACTTTTTCATCTCCATACACGCCAACGCGGCCCCGGGCAAACCGTCGGTCAAGGGCGCCGAGACCATCATAATGGGCGAGAGCGAGAAGGAGACCCGTTACAACGAGAGCGCGCTGTACAACAATAACAAGGACGAACTGATCGATATGTCGGACGAGAATACGGCGGCCATGGTGCGCGCCTACATTCAGAATCTGCAATTCACCTACGGCGAGTACAGCGAGATGATGGCCCGCATCATGCAGTCGCACTACGCCAAGGGCGGCCGCAATGCCCGCAGGGTCAATCGCCAGCTGCTCAAGGTGCTCTATGCCACCGATATGCCGAGCGTGCTGACCGAGCTGGGCTTCATGACCAACCCAGGGGAGCTGGGCTTCATGAATTCCGAGAAGGGGCAGGCGCACTATGCGCGCATACTGTGCGATGCGGTGAAGGAGTACGTAGGCTATATCGACAAGCTGTCGGGCGGCTCGTCTGCTGTGTCTGCCGTGTCGGCCCCCGAGCCCGAGCCTGCCGCCGAGTCGGACGGACCCGAGACCGTCTCGGAGAAAGAAACGGCGGCCGTGGAGACTGCCGCGGCCAAGCCCGCAGCCAAACGTGCGGAGCCTGCCGAATCGACAGCGTCGGCCGCTTCCGCGACTAAAGCCGCGTCGGGAAAGAGGGGCTACACCATCCAGCTGCTCGCCTCCGACAAGGCGGTCAAGACCACCGACAGCCAGTTCAAGAGCTATCGCGGCAAGGTGCGCCGACTGTCGGGCGGAGGGGTGCTCAAATACAAATATTGCTACGGCGAATACTCCACGGCTGCCGAGGCGAACCGCCATCTGGCCGAGGTGCGCCGCAGTTTCAAGGATGCCTTCGTGGTGCGCTACGAAGGCGACCGCATAGCCAGATAGTTCGGGCCGATATTTGAAATGTGTGAATATTGCCCTCGGCAAGTGGTTGCGCGTAGTGGCAGCGAAATAAAACGATGATTATGAAACGAGAAGTGAAAATAGGTTTGTTCGCGGTGGCCGTGCTGTTGGCGGCGTGGGCCGTGGCGAAGTTTCTCAAGGGCGCCGAGATCTTCGGCAATACCAACAAATATTACGCCTATTACGAGCAGGTGGGCGGCATACAGACCGCCTCGCACGTCATGATCTGCGGCGTCAAGGTCGGCTCGGTCACGCGGGTCGATCTGGACGAGGATATGTCGCGCGGCGTTTGGCTCGAACTGTCGGTCGACAAGCGTTTCCGCATTCCCGCCGACTCGAAAGCCAAGATCTTCAGCAACGGCGTGATGGGCGGCAAGGCGATCGAGATCGTCATGGGCTCCTCGTCCGAGATCATTCCCGACGACGGCACCATAGCGTCGCAGGCGGGGACCGATCTGTTCGACATGGCGGGTACCGAGCTGGAGTTCTTCAAGGAGAAGATAGCCGCGGTAGCCGACGGGCTCACCGCCGCACTCGACGGCATAAACGTGCTGCTGACCGAGAATACGACCAACATAAACAGCATCGTCTCGAATGTCGACGGCCTTACGGGCAACGTCAACGACATGCTGGCCAAGGAGAAGGAGCACATGGAGGTCGCCCTCTCGTCGCTGAGCCGCTTTTCGAAGAGTCTGGGCGACAATGCCGAGAAGATAGACACCATAATGAACAACATGAGCCGTTTCTCCACCGAACTCGCCGAAGCCGATCTGGTGGGTTCGATAGAGGGCGCGGTGGAGAATCTGAATGCCGTGCTGGCTTCGGCGCACGACGATTCGGGCAGCGTGGGCCGACTGCTCAAGGATCCCGAGCTGTACGACAACCTCACCTCGGCCACCGAGAACCTGTCGGCGCTGCTGGCCGATCTGAAGGAGAACCCCAAACGCTACGTTCACTTCTCGGTCTTCGGCAACGATCCTTCGCGCAAGGCCCGCAAGGCCGCCGAGAAGGAGGCGAAAAAGGAGGCCAAACGCGACGCCAAAGCGGCGAAAAAGACCGAATAACCACTGTTTTTGCGCGGTTCCCGCGGGAGGGGCGCACCGAAGCAATCCGCCGAGGTGTCGTATTTCCCGCCTTTGCCGCATGTGTAATTTAGAATTGAGATTTGATGATATACCCCAATAATTTCGAGCAGAAGATCGGTTTCGACCGCCTTCGCGGACAGATCGTCGATCTGTGCGGCATGCAGGCCTCCAGACGGCTTGTCGAGGCGGAGGGCTTTTCCTCTTCGCGCGAGGAGATCGAACGCCGTCAGGATACGGCCGACGAGATGCGCGTGTTGATGATGCTCGACTCCGACGCTCCGCGCGACGAGTTCCCCGATACGGAGGGTATCGTGGAGAAGATAGGAGTCGAGGGCGCTTTTCTCGACGTGGCCGAGGTCGCCGTGCTGCGCCGCGCACTGACTGCGGTGGGCAACATGGTAGGCTTCCTGCTCGGTCGGCCCGAGGGCCGCTATCCGCGGCTGCGCAGCCGCAGCGAGCGGGTGTGCGTCTTCCCCGACGTGATCCGCCGCATCAACCAGCTCATCGACGACGAGGGGCAGGTGCGCGACGGCGCATCCCCCGAACTGCTTGCCGTCCGCCGCGCCATCCGCGATCACGAGGGGCAGGTGGCCAAACGTTTGCAGCAGGTGCTGAGCAACGCCAAGCGTGCGGGCATAGTGGATGCCGACGCCATGATATCCATGCGCGACGGACGTGCCGTGATCCCCGTGTCGGCGGGCAACAAACGCAAACTCAACGGATTCATCCACGACGAATCGGCCACGGGCAAGACCTTTTACATCGAACCAGTCGAGGTGGTGGAGCTCAACAACGCGCTCCGCGAGCTGGAGTATGCCGAGCGGCGCGAGATAGTGCGTCTGCTCACCGAGTTCACCGATTCGCTGCGTCCCGACGCCGAGCCGATAGCCGCCGCGGGCGACTACCTCGCCGAGATGGATGCCGTGCGGGCCAAGGCGCGCTGGGCCATCGACAACGGTGCGGGCAAACCCATCGTTTCGACCGACGACCGTCTGGAGCTGCGCCGTGCGTTCCACCCTCTGCTGGCGCAGACGTTGCGCCGCGAAAAGAAGGAGCTGGTGCCGCTGGACATGCAGCTCGACCGCAACCGCCACATTCTGGTGATCTCGGGTCCCAATGCGGGCGGAAAATCGGTGTGCCTCAAGACCGCGGGCATCGTTCAGTATATGTTCCAGTGCGGATTCCCCGTCACGGCGGGCGAAAACAGCGAACTGCCAGTGTTCGATAGCATCTGCATCGACATAGGCGACGAGCAGTCGATGGACAACGACCTTTCGACCTACTCGTCGCACCTGCTCAACATGAAACACATGTTGCAGGCGGCCTCGCCGCGTACGTTCGTCCTCATCGACGAGTTCGGCTCGGGCACCGAGCCCGTGATCGGCGGCGCGATAGCCGAGTCGATCCTCGAACGCCTGCTGGAGAGGGGATGCTACGGCGTCATCACCACCCACTATTCGAATATAAAGTACTATGCCACGGGCACCGATGGCATCGCCAACGGCGCCATGATGTTCGACGTGCAGAACATCCGCCCGCTGTTCAAGCTGGAGCAGGGCAAGCCCGGCAGCTCGTTCGCGATAGAGATCGCGCGCAAGATCGGCCTGCCCGAGGAGATCATCCGCTCGGCGAGCGACAAGGCGGGCAGCGACCACATAAACCTCGAACGCCAGCTCCGCGAGATCGCGCGCGACCGTCACTACTGGTCGCAGAAGCGCGACCGCATACGCCAGACCGACCGCAAGGTCGAGGAACTGGAGACCAGCTACGCCGAGCAGCTCTCCCGCATCAAGAGCGAGCGGCAGGAGATACTGCGCAAGGCCAAGGAGGAAGCGCAGCGACTTGTGGCCGAGGCCAACCGTCAGATCGAGAATACCATACGTACCATCCGCGAGGCCCAGGCCGAAAAGGAGCTGACGCGTCTGGCGCGTCGCGAGCTGGACGAGTTCCGCGACACGGTCGAACAGGCCGATGCGGGGTTGTCGCACGACAGCGAGCGCGTGGAGCGCGAGATGGAACGTCTGTCGCGCCGCATGGCCCGCCGCGAGGAACGTCGCGAGCGTGCGGGGCAGACCACATCCAAGCCGCAAGCGGAGCAGGCCGAACCCGCACCTGCCGAGGTGACCGTAGGGTCGAAAGTGCGTATCGATGGGCAGGAGGTCGTCGGCGTGGTGCAGAGCATCAAGGGGCGCAAGGCCCAGGTGGCTTTCGGACAGATACTCACCACGGTCGACCGCGACAAGCTGGATGTCATATCGAATGCCGAGTATAAGAAATCTGTCCGTCCCGTCGCTCCGCGTACGGTGGTGTCGGTCGACATATCGGCGCGCAAGCTCAATTTCCGCGACAGCGTCGACGTGCGCGGCATGCGTGCCGCCGAGGCGCTGGAGGTGGTGCAGGATCTGGTCGACGACGCGCTTATGGTGGGCGTCGGCGGCGTCACGATCCTTCACGGCAAGGGTACGGGAGCTTTGAAGGAGGAAATCCGCCGCTACCTGCGCAGCGTGCCCGAGGTGGCCTCGGCGCGCGACGAACATGCCGACCGCGGCGGCGCGGGCATCACCGTGGTGACCTTCGCCAACGATTGATCGGGTGAGGTTTCGCCCCGCGGTTGCAGCCCGCTTTATAGAGCGGCGGCGAATTGCGATGACGTGAAATTGTTTGAAGAGACTTTTGTTTTATGAAATACAGACTTTCGGAAATAGCCCGAATATGCGGCGGCTGCCTGCTGGGCGAGGATGTGACGGTCGCCGATGTGGTGACCGACTCGCGCAGTTGCGCGTTCGCCGACGGGGCGATGTTCGTGGCCATGCGCGGCGTGAACCACGATTCGCACGACAACGTGGCCGAGATGTATCGCCGCGGCGTGCGGGGATTCATGGTCGAGCGTGCCGACGCGTCCGCGATTCCGTGCGGCGCGGGATATGTCGTGGTCGATAATTCGCTGGAGGCTTTGCAGCGTCTGGCGGCCGCGCATCGCGCGGCTTTCGGCGGCACGGTGGTGGGCATCACGGGATCCAACGGCAAGACCGTGGTGAAGGAGTGGACGGCCGCGTCGCTGCCTTCGTCGGTGAGGTTCCTCGCCTCGCCCGCCAGCTACAATTCGCAGCTGGGCGTGGCGCTGTCGCTGCTTATGATCGAGGGCGACGAGGAGGTGGCCCTGATCGAGGCGGGAATCTCCGAACGCGGCGAAATGGAGCGTCTGGAGCGCATGATACGTCCCGACGTGGTGCTTTTCACCTCCATCGGCGACGCTCACCAGAGCAACTTTTCGAGCCTCGGCGAGAAGATCGCCGAGAAGATGATACTGGCGCGCGGGGCCCGCACATTCATCTATCACGGTTTCTACCGCGAGATAGCGGACGCGTTGCCCGAACTGCTGCCCGCCTCGTGCCGTGCGGTGGACGCCGCCGAAGCCGACGTGTCGGAGCTGCCCGCCTGTAACGAGGCTCTGTGTATCGATGCGGCTGAGGTCAAGACGCTCTGCGGCGTGCTGGGCTGTCCCGAGCCGCGTCTGGAACCTGCCGCCACGGCCATGCGTCTGGAGGTGAAGGAGGGCGTCGACGGCTCTACCATAATCAACGATTCGTACAATTCCGACATAAACTCCCTGGCCATCGCGCTCGATACCCTGCGCAGCGTGGCCTTGGGCGGCGGCGCCACCGCCGTCGTTTCCGACATATTGCAGAGCGGCATGGGCGACGACGAACTTTATTCGCGCGTGGCGCAGCTCGCGGCGGGCGCGGGTGTCGATCTGCTGATCGGCGTGGGCGAGCGCATACGCGCTCATGCCGACAAGTTCCGCTGCGCGACTCGTTTCTACGACTCCACCGAGGACCTTTTGCGCGGACTCAAGCCCGAGGATACCGCAGGCCGCGCCGTGTTGCTCAAGGGCAATCGGCGGTCGCATTTCGAACGCGTGTGCCACGCTCTGGAGCGTCGCAGCCACACCACGGTGCTGGAGGTGAATCTCAACGCCATGACCCACAACGTCGGTTACTTCCGCCGCTTCCTGCCCATGAACCACCGTCTGGTGGCTATGGTCAAGGCGCGCTCCTACGGCGCGGGCGACGTCGAGGTGGCGCAGCTTCTGCAACGTCTGGGCGTCGATTATCTGGCCGTAGCCTTCGCCGACGAGGGCATAACGCTGCGCGAGAAGGGCATAACCATGCCCATAGTGGTGCTCAACGCCGATGCGGGCAGTTTCGACAAGATGGTCGCGCACTCTCTCGAACCCGAGATATACGATTTCCGCTCGCTGGCCGATTTCATGCGCAGCGTGGAGCGTTACGGCGGCCGCAACTATCCCGTGCACATAAAGTTCGATACGGGCATGCACCGTCTGGGATTCATCGAGGCGGAGATCGCGCGGCTCGCGGAGATGCTCCGCGAAACGCGAGTAGTGCGTGCGGCCACCGTATTCGCCCATCTGTCGTGCGCCGACGATCCGTCGCAGGATGACTTCACGCGCGGGCAGATCGCCTTGTTCGATAGCATGAGCTCCGCTCTGGCCGAGGCCCTGCCTTACGGCGTGCTGCGCCATACGGCCAATTCGGCCGCCATAGAGCGCTTCCCCGAAGCGGCGTTCGACATGTGCCGTCTGGGGCTGGGCCTTTACGGCTACGGTTACCGTCACAACGACGAGCTCCTGCCCGTCTCGACCCTCAAGACCCGCATCGTGCAGTTGCGCGGGCGTCGGGCGGGCGAGGCCATCGGCTACGGCCGCTCGCAGACACTCGTCCGCGACAGCCTCATAGCCACGGTGCCCATAGGCTATGCCGACGGTCTGGACCGCCACCTGAGCGGCGGACGCTGGTCGATGCTCGTGGCGGGGCGTCCCGCACCGATCGTGGGCCGCATCTGCATGGACAGCTGCATGATCGACGTGACCGATATCGCGGGGGTGAAGGAGGGCGACGAGGCCGTGGTCTTCTCGCCCGCGGCGGGCAATACCCCCGAGGATATGGCCGAGGTGCTGGGTACCATACCTTATGAAATAATGACGTCAGTGTCGTCGCGTGTGAAACGCATTTATGTAAAGGAGTGATGGCCGAGAAGGAAAAAGGAGTGCTGTACATGATCCCGTGCCCGATCAGCGATCGGACGGATGTTTACGACGTCGTGCCCGCGGCGAACCGCAGGGTGATGGACTCGCTCGACTATTTCATAGTGGAGAACGTGCGTTCGGCGCGGCGTTTCCTATCGCGTGCGGGCATATCGCGCCGCATAGACGATCTGGAGTTCGTCGAGCTGAACGAACACACTTCGGCGGGCGTTGCCGTCGAGGCCATGGTGCGGCCGATAGCCGAAGGACGTTCGGCGGGCGTGATCTCCGAGGCGGGAGTGCCGGGTGTCGCCGACCCGGGTGCGCTGGCGGCTGAGGCTTGCCACAGGCTCGGCATACGCGTGGTGCCACTGGTGGGCCCTTCGTCGATTCTTCTGGCGCTTATGGCCTCGGGACTCAACGGCCAGTCGTTCGCGTTCAACGGCTATCTGCCCGTGAAGCCTCCCGAGCGTGCCAGGGCGCTGCGGGCGCTGGAGCGCAGGGTGCATGCCGAGGGGCAGTCGCAGATATTCATCGAGGCTCCCTACCGCAACGTGAAGCTGCTGGAGCAGATGTTGTCGGTGTGCGGAGCCGAGACCCGCCTCACGGTGGCGTGCGACATCACCTCGCCCGACGAGTATATCTCGACGCGCAGCGTGGGCGAGTGGCGGCGCGTCCCGATGCCCGATATCGGCAAGCGTCCGACCATATTTATCATAGGTTAGGCTTGGGCATATTATTTGTGCTTCAATAGTCGGAAAATAGGATAAAACATAATTATATGGCAAGACAGAAATTTGAAGACCAGGATGTTATGGATCGCGGTACGTTCGACGCGAGCGACGGTTATCCCTCGTGTGACGGTCAGCCGTGTGTCAATATGGCAGACGATGAGCAGCAGGCCACTGCCACTATGGCAGAAGGCGCCGATCCTGACAAGAGCACCGAAGGCGAAGCCTATGCCGAAGGGGTCGAGGCGGAGCTGAAGGGTGAGCGTGAAACCGAGGAGCGCGAGGACGGTGCGGCCGAGTGGCGCGACAAATATCTGCGGCTTCAGGCCGAGTTCGACAACTATCGCAAGCGCACCCTGCGCGAGAAGATGGATTTGGTGGCCAGCGGCGGCGCCGACGTGCTGAAGTGCATGCTTTCGGTGCTGGACGACGTGCACCGTGCCGTGGCTGCATCCGAGAAGAGCGACGATATAGCCTCGCTGCGCGAGGGCGAGCGTCTGGTGGCGCAGAAATTCGAGGATGCCCTGCGTCAGAAGGGCGTTGTCGAGATCGAGGCGTGCGGCAAGGAGTTCGACCCCGATTTCCACGAGGCCGTGGCGCGTTTTGCCGCGGGCGAGGACAAGAAGGGACTTGTGATAGATGTCGTCCAGCGCGGTTACATGCTGGGTGAAAAGGTGTTGCGTTACGCCAAAGTGGTGGTGGGCGAGTAGTCCGCCGCATGATTATTTTAGGAAAGGATTAAGGCAATGGCAGAGAAAAGGGATTATTATGAGGTGTTGGGCGTCGAGCGCAACGCCAATGCCGACGAGATAAAGAAGGCCTATCGCAAGGCCGCGATAAAATATCACCCCGACAAGAACCCGGGCGACAAGGAGGCCGAGGAAAAGTTCAAGGAGGCCGCCGAGGCCTACGACGTGCTGTCGAATCCCGACAAGCGTGCGCGTTACGACCAGTTCGGCCATGCGGGCATGAACGGCGGCGCGGCGAGCGGCGGCTTTGGCGGTTTCAGCGGCGGCGGCTTCTCGATGGAGGATATCTTCTCGCAGTTCGGCGACATATTCGGCGGCCATTTCGGCGGCTTCTCGTCGTCGCGCGGCGGCGGTATGCGCGTCAACCGCGGCACCGACATAAGGGTGAAGGTGAAACTCACGCTGGCCGAGATAGCGAACGGTACCACCAAGAAACTGAAGATCAACAAGACTATCGCATGCGACAAGTGCGGCGGCACGGGAGCCAAGGATTCCTCGTCGTATTCGACCTGCGCCACCTGCAACGGTTCGGGATATGTGACCCGTGTGGAGAGCACCTTCTTTGGCCGCATGCAGACCCAGAACGTCTGCCCGACGTGCGGCGGTACGGGCAAGGTCATAACGGCCAAGTGCGACAAGTGCGGCGGCGAAGGCGTCGTCCGCGGCGACGAGGTGGTCGAGATACGCATCCCCGCGGGAGTGGGCGAGGGCATGGCCGTCACCGTCTCGGGCAAGGGCAATGCGGCCCGCCACGGAGGCATCAGCGGCGATCTGCTGGTGATGATCGAGGAAGAACGCAACCCCGAGCTGGTGCGCGACGGCAACGATCTGATCCACAATCTCAATCTGCCGCTCACGACCTGTATCCTCGGCGGCGACGTGGAGGTTCCCACCATCGACGGCCGCGCCAAGATCAAGATCGCCCCGGGTACCCATGCGGGTAAGGTGCTGCGCCTGCGCGGCAAGGGCCTGCCCGACGTGAACGGCTACGGCCGCGGCGACATCCTCATTGTGGTGGACATCACCATCCCCGACTCGCTCACCTCCGAGGAACGCCGACTGGTGGAGCAGCTTTCCGAGCAGCCCCATTTCAAGGCTGCGGCGGGAGTGGACAAACAGAATATTTTCGAGCGGATGAAGAACTTTTTCCGATAACGCGACGCGCGTTGTCAGAAACGACGAATTGCGAATCAGCAGTATATAAGCACCTTAAAATAGCAGTAACCATGTCTTTTTTCTCACCTTACAAGCGCCGCGCCAACAGTTTCAACTATCGGCCGCGTTATTACGATCCCGACCGTGAGGAACGCGAGCAGCGTCGCGCCGAGTTGCGCGGCGAACGTTCCGACGATACGGGCGAATATACCCCGGGCAAGTACATCCGCACGCAGCGCGCAGCGCGCGAGGCACGCCGCGCGAAGGACGAGGGCGGCAGCCGCATGCGCATGTGGATGCTGGGCGTGGGAGTAGTGCTGCTGGCGCTGTTCCTCTACATTCTCTATCCGCGCATAGTGGCCATGTTCGAGATGGCGCAGGCGGACCATTCCGCTGCGCGCACCGAGGAGTACGAGGAATTCGATCCCTATGCCCCCCTGACCATCGTCCCCGACGACTACCGCGAGGGCGATGAACTGATATACGAAGATTAACATCGCATTCTACCCGAAACCGAATGGAGAACAAGATAAAGCTGCTGCCCGAGATCGTCGCCAACCAGATCGCCGCGGGCGAGGTGGTGAACAACCCCTCGTCGGTGGTGAAGGAGATGATGGAGAACGCCGTCGATGCGGGCGCAGGCAGTGTGACGGTCAATTACCGCAATGCGGGGATGGAGCTTCTGCAAATCGTCGACGACGGCTGCGGCATGTCGCCGATGGACGCGCGCATGGCCTTCGACCGTCACGCCACGAGCAAGATCACCTCGCTCGACGACGTGTACAGCCTCCATACGTTCGGTTTCCGCGGCGAGGCGCTGGCCTCCATAGCCGCCGTGTCGCAGGTGGAGTTGCGCACGCGGCAAAAGGACGCCGACATCGGTACGGTGACCATCGTCAACGGCGGCGAGTTCGTGGACCAGACCCCTGCCATGTGTCCCGTGGGATCGCAGTTTCTGGTGCGTAATCTGTTCTACACGGCTCCCGCACGCCGCAAGTTCAACGCCGATCGGGCGCGCATGGTGTCCGATATCAAGAAGGAGTTCCGCCGCGTGGCGCTGTGCAACCCGCAGGTGCGCTGCGAGCTCATGTCGAACGACATGCCGATCATCACCCTGCCCGCGGGGACACTGCTCGAACGCATAATCGACGTGGTGGGCCGCCACATAAAGACCAACCTGCTGGAGGTGTCGGTCGATACCTCCATCGTCAAGGTCAAGGGCTACGTGGGCCGTCCCTCGGCCGCCAAGCAGAAAAACACGGAACAGTACATGTTCATCAACGGGCGCTATTTCCGTTCGGTGCAGTTCTTCCGTTCGATAATGAAGGCCTACTACAAACTCATACCCGATAATTGCACCCCCTCGTTCTTCCTCTACCTCACGGTGGATCCCGAGAGGGTGGACGTGAACGTCCATCCGCAGAAGACCGAGGTGCGCTTCGCCGACAACGACGAGGTGAGCCAGATACTGAACGCCGCCGTGCGCAGCACGCTGGCCAAGAGCGGCGCGGTGTCGATGATGGATTTCGATAACAGCTCGTCCATCGACATTCCCGCCATGACGGGTCGCGGCGGGGTGGTCTATGCGGAGCCAAAATCTTCGTCGAATGCCGATTACAACCCCTTCCGCGAGGATTATGCCGACACCTCGGCACCTGCGGCCGATATCGATTTCACGGGTTTCGATGTGCCGTACGACGGGGCGCAGGAGCCTGCCGCGATGCGCGACATACCCTCGGGCGGCTGTCGGGCGTCGTCGGGTTCGGAATCGGGCGAGGTTTACGGCGGCGGCGATTCGGGCGGCCGCAAGCTGCGCGATATAGTGTGGTCGGAGATGCCTCTCGATTCGGAGTTCGCCATCGGCGCCGCGCCCGCCGCGGGCGGTGAAGATGCGGCGGGTTACCGCGACATAGCGTCGGGCGGCGTGGCCGCTTCCGACGGTCTCGGCGATGGCGTGCCGTCCGTGGCGGACGACGGACATTCCGGCGAGAGCCGTCTGGAGTTCATACCCTCGTCGGCCGTGCAGCAGAGGCTGGCCACGGACGAAAAAATAGTATTCTCGGACGTCATGTCGCTGGGCAACGGCTATGCCGTGGCGGTGTGCGACGGCCGCAGCATGATTGCCGATATGCGTCGGGTGCGCGAACGCGTCCTTTTCGACGGCTACATGTCGATGGTCGGCCACGGCGCCTCGTCGTCGCAGAAGCTGCTTTTCCCCGAACGCCTTGTCCTCTCCGAGGACGACTACGCGCTGCTGGAGGAAAATGCCGTGGAGTTCGCCGCGCTGGGTTTCGACATGGAGTTCCGCGGCGAAGGCGCGGTGGAGCTGTGCGGCGTGCCGTCGGGCGTGGCGGGCGAGCAGGCCGACCGACTGCTTTACGATCTGTTGCGCGAGGTGGAGTCCGACGGCGACGCGGGCGAGCGCATGCGCGAGAATCTGGCCCGCGCTATGGCCGTCAAGGCCTCGCGTTCGGCGGCACGGGGGCTCCGCAGCGACGAGGCCGCCGAGCTGTTGCGCCGACTGGCCGATTGCGAGAACTTCAGCTTCTCGCCGTCGGGCAAACCCATAATGGCCGAACTTACGGCCGAAGAGTTGAAAAATAAACTTAACTGAATAAGACCATGAACGGATACGGATTCGGAACGCCTCCGGTAGTGAAGAACATTATCATCGCCAACTGCGTTATGCTGCTGGCCACCACATTTTTGCCGTTTCGCGACCAGTTGATAGGCCATCTGGCCCTTTTCAATCCTGCAAGCCCGCTGTTTCACAGCTACCAGGTGTTCACCTACATGTTCCTGCACGGCGGCATAGGCCACCTGTTCTTCAACATGTTCGCGCTGTGGATGTTCGGCCGTACGCTGGAGTACCGTTTCGGCTCGCGGCGCTTTTTCGCCTACTACATGATCTGCGGCATGGGTGCCGCGCTGTTGCAGATGGGAGTGGGGTATCTCGAATACTACCATGCCGAGCACGCCATAGGTCTGTCGGCCGCCTTCGGGCTGCTGCATATACCTACCGTGGGTGCCTCGGGTGCGGTGTTCGGCCTGCTGCTGGCTTTCGGCGTGCTCTATCCCAACCAAATCATCATGCTCGTATTCCCGCCCGTGGCCATGAAAGCCAAGTGGTTCGTATTGTGCTACGGACTTGTGGAGCTCTTTTTCGGATTGTCGGGCTATCAGTCGGGCGTGGCCCACTTCGCCCATCTGGGCGGCATGCTGTGGGGCTGGCTGCTGCTCTATTGGTGGAAACGCACGGGTAAGATATATTATTGATCGGGTCGGGCTATGGCGGAGTATTATCGCAACGATTACGGTTCTACCCGTCGCCGCCGAAAGCGGTCGGTGGCGGGTGTGGTCGCGGACGGTCTCATGGCGGCCGTTACTCTCGTTCTCGCGGCTGTGTTCGTCCTCACGCTGCTGGTTCCGCTCATCGACCCGCACGAATCGGGCGAGCTTTCGACCGTGGGGCTGGTCGCTCCGTTCGTATATGCTGCCCAGCTTTTGCTTACGCTCTACTGGATCATCCGCTGGCGATGGGCGGCGATGGTGCCCATGATCGTTCTGTCGGTTGTCGGACTGTTCCACTTGTCGCTTTTCTATAAGCCCGAGATACGCCGCAGCTACGGCGAGCAGACCTACGAGCGTACGGCCGTGAAGGTGCTTACGTATAACGTCAGGAGCTTTATCGACGACCACGGCGCGCGGTGCCTCGATTCGGTGGCGAGCTTGGTGAAGGCGCTGAATCCCGACATAGTGTGCTTTCAGGAGATGGGCTTCGTTGATCTGGCCGATTCGCTGCTGCGCCCGCTCAATCCTCTGCCGCGTTCGCTGTCGCGCGCCGCGCTCAGCCCCGCCATTTACAGCCGCTATCCTGTCGTACGCGCCCGTCGTATCGATACTATGATGAACTTCGTATGGGCCGATCTGAGGATCGGCGACGATACGGTGAGAGTGTTCAACAACCATCTGCATACCACTGCCATCCGCCGCGACGACAACACCTATATCGAGAACCGCGAGTTTCTCGGCGACGAGGACATGGGCAAGTTGCGCAGCATGGTGTCGCGCCTGAGCGAGAACAACAAGCTGCGCGCCGCGCAGGCTGACAGCGTGGCCCGCATGATCGCCGAATCACCCTATCCCGTGATCGTATGCGGCGATTTCAACGACACCCCCGTGTCGTATACCTACCGTACCGTCAGCCGCGGTCTCAATGATGCCTTTCGCGAGGCGGGACGCGGTTACTCGCATACCTATCGGGGATTTTTCGATATGCTGCGCATCGACTACGTGCTGTGCTCCGACGAGTTCGAACCTCTGTCGTACGAGGTGATCGACTCCTGGGGCTTGGCCGACGTCAAGCGCGGCAAGGATACCGTCACCGTGCGCAGGTTCGGCAACGGCATGGAGCCGCCGACGGATGCCGCGGGTGCGGAGGTCGACAACGGAGTGCGTTATTCCGACCATTATCCTGTGTTCGTGCGGCTGCGCTACAACGGACGTTGACGATCGGTCGACCCGACTTGCGGACGAAATGTTTTGCGGCCCCTCGGAGCGCAGCGGCCCGTGTCGCGCGTTTCGACGGGCATAAGGCAGATTCGACAGCCAAATTAAATAAGTTTATACCATGATTTTGGATTCATTGAAGAACAAGGAGCGGTATGCGTCGTTGCATCCGCGTTTCAAAGCCGTGTTCGATTTCATCGACACGCACGATGTGGCCGCTATGGAGTGCGGCCGTCACGATATCGACGGCGACGATATCTTCGTAAACGTTCAGGAACTGGATCTGCGCGACCGTTCGCAGGCCCGTCTGGAGCTTCACCGCAAGTATATCGACATCCAACTGTTGCTGCGCGGCCCCGAAGAGACATTCGGCTGGAGCGAGAAGAAGGATTGCCTTACGGCCGAGGGCGGGTTCGACGAGGCCAAGGACATACAGTTCTTTACCGACGTGCCGCAGTGCTTCTACACCGTCGGCGAGGGCCAGTTCTCGATTCTGTTTCCCGAGGACGGTCATGCCCCCATGCTCGGCGAGGGCCATGTGAAGAAGTGCATCTTCAAGGTGAAGATTTGATTTAGGGCAGGGGCGCAGATTATATTTATCCTCGGCGGCTCGCACCTTCGGTGCGCCCCCCCCCAGCCGCCGAGGATATTGAAAAAGCAATATGTTTATCCGACCGCGCTCGACCGTATTTTCGGTCGGGTGCGTTTTTTATTTCCATTCCTCGCACACGATCCGCGCTATCCGTGCTATGAGGGCGGCGTTCTCGCCGTCGCTCATGGGCGAGTCGCATACGAATACCGCTATGCAGCATACGCGGCCGTCGGGCAGCGTTATTATGCCTATGTCGTTGTCGGCGATCTTGATGCCGTCGGCCGTGCGGTCCGACGATCCCGTCTTGTGTGCCAGGGAGGCGTTCTCGGGAATTCCCGCGCGAAGTTTGTCGGGACCCGTCGATGTCTCCGTCATGTAACGCAGCAGCGTGTCCCGATAGGGCTCTGCTATCAGCCGCCCTTCATGGAAAAGCGACAGCAATTCGACCATTGCCCGCGGCGATGCCGCATTGTCGCGCTGCCGCTCCGTCGCCGTGTGCATGGTCTGCTCGGTGGCCGTTATCCGCATGGGCGCTATGCCGAGATCGGCTACGTAGCGCGCCACGCTGTCTACGCCTCCCGCGTGGCCGATGAGTATGTCGCATGCGTTGTTGTCGCTCAGCGAGATGCTGTACGAGAGCAGCTCGCCCAGCGTCACCGTAATATCATTCATGCCGTACGTGTCGCGCATGGGGCTGTATGTGTCGGGCAGCAGCTGCCGTCCGCTCACCTCTACGGTCTGTGATGTCGTCACGCCGTCGCGCTCCATGCCTTTCATCACTGCCAGCGCCACGGGGAATTTGAACGTGCTGAGCATCGGGAATTCCTCGTCGGCGTTGTAACCTGCCTCCGTTCCGTCGCTCGTGCTTACGAATACGCCTACGCGGGCGGGTACGGTGTCGAGCAGGTCGGCCAGACGCCTCTCCATGACGCGGCCCGCCCGGGAGCACGCCATGAAAAACAGGGCGGTCGCAAGGACCGCCGCTATCGATAGTTTTTTCATATAGTATGTTGTGATTTTTTACGGCTCTGCGAGCCGTATTTATTTCTTCACATACTTGTCCAGCCATCCGAAGAACTCGCGGTTCCATACCATCGAGTTCTGGGGCTTGAACACCTGGTGCGCCTCGTTCTCGAACTCCACCAGCCGTGCGGGAATGCCTCGCACACGCGCCGCGGTGAAGGCTTCGAGCGACTGGGTGTAGGGTATGCGGAAGTCGAACTCGCCCGTTATTATCATTATGGGCGTATCCCACTTGTCGACGAACTTGTGCGGCGAGTTGGCATACGAGCGTTGCGCCGTGGCGTTCGACTTGTCCCAGTAGGGACCTCCGTAGTCGTGGTTGATGAAGAACAGCTCCTCGGTCTGGCCGTACATCGATTCGAAATCGAAGATTCCGCAGTGCGATATGAACGCCTTGAAACGCTTCTGGTGATGCCCCGCGAGGAAATATACCGAATATCCGCCGTACGATGCTCCCACGCATCCCAGTCGGTCGGCGTCGCACCACGGCTCGCGCGCCACGTCGTCGATGGCCGACAGATAATCCTCGATGTTCTGTCCCGCATAGTCGCCCGAGATCTGCTCGCGCCACTCGCTGCCGAACGAGGGGCAGCCGCGGCGGTTGGGCGCCACCACGATGTAGCCCTTGGCGGCCATCAGCTGGAAATTCCAGCGGTAGCTCCAGCCCTGCGATACCACGCTCTGCGGTCCGCCCTCGCAGAAGAGTATGGCGGGATATTTCTTGGCGGGATCGAAATCGGGCGGCAGTATCACCCATGTGAGCATCTGCTTGCCGTCGGTGGTGGTCACCATTCGCTTCTGCACCTCGCCCATCTTCACGTTGTCGTATACGTTCCTGTTCACCTCGGTGAGCTGCGTCAGTCTGCCGTCGGCCAGATCGATGTCGTACAGCTCCTTGTCGCGGCTTATGGTCATCAGAGTGGCCAGACAGCGGTCGCCCGCGATGCTCATCGATGCTATGTCGTGGTCGCCCGAGGTTATGACCTGCACGTCCACCGTCCCGCACTTGGCATCCTCGTCGGGAACCTCCGCCGAACAGATCTGCTGCGTGCCTTCGATGGGCGATATGAAGCAGATGGTGCTTTCGTCGCGCCATACGACGTTCTGCGCGCTGTGGTCGAACGCGTAGGTCAGGTAGTGCAGGCGTCCGCTGCGCATGTCGTAGACCATCAGGCGGTCCTTGTCCGACTCATACCCTGGCGTGGCCATCGAGCAGAACGCTATGCGCTCTCCGTCGGGCGACCATACGGGGTAGCGGTCGTAACCCGGGGCCTCGGCCATATCTTCGGCCTCGCGTCCCTCGGCGATGGGCTTGTTGATGTTCACGGTCGAGCCGTCGGCCGTGTCGTATACGTATATGTCCGAGTCGGTCGATTCGGCGTATGCCGTGCCCGTGAGCTTCTTGCAAGTGTAGGCGAGTTTCTTGCCGTCGGGACTCCACGCAATCTCGGCCGTGTCGAAGTAGGGTGCGAGGGGAGCATCCCACGCGGCGTCGGCACCTATTATGTCGGTGTCGTTCTTCAGCCCCTCGGCCGTCATGTCGGCCACGAATATGTGGCTGTAATCGCCCTCGTCCCAGTAATCCCAGTGGCGGGCCATCAGATCGTCGTATATGCGGGCCTTCGACTTGTCCATGTCCTTGTAGATGTCGGCCGAACGGCGGTCTGCCGCGTGCACCTTCTTCACGTAGAACATCCGCTCGCCCGTCGGCGCCACTCCGTAGCCCTCCACGCCGCCGTCTATGTCCGTCAGGCGTCGTGCGTCGCGTCCGTCGGCCGCCATGCTCCACACCTGCGCCGAGCCGCTTCGGTTCGATATGAAGTATATGCGCTCCGAGTCGGCGCTCCACTGCGGCGACGAGTTGTTCGACGTGTTGTCCGTGAGGGCGGTCTCGGCGCCCGTGGCCATGTCGCGCAGGTAAATGACCGTAAGACCCTTGTTCTCGGCCATGTTGTAGCGCGTGACGGTGTAGATGGCCTTCGCGCCGTCGGGCGACAGCAGCGCGTCGCCCACGCGTCCCATTTTCCACATCACCGACGGGGTGAGGCGCGCCTCGGCGATTTCGTCGGGGGTCAGCGCGTTGTCTATGTCGAGCGGTCGGGGCGCTTCCTCGCAGCCGCCCGACACCAATGCCGTAAGCATCATAAACAAAAATGATTTTTTCATAATTTTATCGATTTCTTCAATTATATGCTATTTTTGTAACGAAAATTCCATGCCCATGAACGACGATCGACACAAAATCGTATATTTTGCCGACAAATCGCTTCACATCGTCCCCGAGGACGAGTACCGCGCCGCCGATTTCGCCGACGGACGCACCAGCGTGTGGAGCGCCGCCGACGGCGAGCTTTCGCCCGCGAATATAGTAAAATTTTTCGAGAGTTACGATCGCGCGATATTCATGGTCCCCGCCTCGCCATGCGGAGCGGACGAGGCGTTCGCGGAGCTGGCGTCGCGTTTCAAGTGCGTTTCCGCCGCGGGCGGCATCGTCGCCCGTCGCGATGGTGAGGTGGTGATGATACGCCGCAACGACCGCTGGGATCTGCCCAAGGGCCACATCGAGGCTGGCGAGACTCCCGAAGCGTGCGCCGTACGCGAGGTCGGCGAGGAAACGGGTGCCGACGGTGCGAAAATTGCAGCCTTTCTGTGCAATACGATCCATGCTTACGACGTTTACGGAGTGTGGGAACTCAAAACGACGTACTGGTATCTGCTCGCGACCGAGTGCCGCTCGGAGCTGACGCCCCAGCGCAGCGAGGGCATCGAGCGCGCCGAATGGTGCGACGCGCGGATGGCGGAGCGTAACCTGCTGAACGCCTATCCGACGATCCGCAAGGTGTTTGCCGAATATGAAAAGATAAAGGAAAAGATATGGTAAAGATACTCTGGGTCGACGACGAAGTCGAGCTGCTGAAGCCTCACGTGCTGTTTCTCAAGGCCAAGGGCTACGAGGTCGACACGTGCAACAACGGCTACGACGCCATCGACATGGTTCGCTCGACCGCCTACGACCTCATCATCCTCGACGAGATGATGCCCGGCATGACGGGGCTCGAAACGCTGCCCCTTATCAAGGAGGTGCGGCCCACCACGCCCGTCATCATGGTCACCAAGAGCGAGGAAGAGAACATCATGGACAAGGCCATCGGCTCGAAGATCGCCGACTACATAATCAAGCCCGTGAATCCCAACCAGGTGCTGCTGTCGATCAAGAAGAACGTGCATTCGCAGCAGCTCGTCACCGAGCAGACCACGGCCGACTATCGTGCCGAGTTCGGGCGCATAGCCTCCATGTGCCGTATGGCCTCGTCGTTCTCGGCGTGGTGCACGCTCTACCGCAAGATAACGGGGTGGGAGATCGACCTTGCCGAGTCTGCCGACCAGAGCATCCGCGAGGTGCTGGTGTACCAGAAGAGCGAGGCCAACCAGGAGTTCAGCAAGTTCGTGCGCCGCAACTACTACAACTGGATCAACAAGCGTGTTTCCGACGACGAGATTCCCGTCATGTCGCACACGCTCATGCGCAAGAAGATCCTGCCCGAGGTCGACGCTCACGAGAAGACCACGCTGCTTCTGATCGACAATTTCCGTTACGACCAGTGGCGTGCCATAAGCTCCCTGCTGCGGGGCCACTACGACGTCGACGTCGACGATTTCTATTGCGCCATCCTGCCCACCGCCACCCAATATGCGCGCAATGCCGTCTTCGCGGGGCTCATGCCCCTGGCCATCGACAAGATGATGCCCGACAAGTGGCTCAACGACAACGAGGAAGGCGGCAAGAACCAGTACGAGGAGGAGTTCCT